>NZ_CP104273.1:0-300000 GCF_025244865.1 Arthrobacter sp. zg-Y1110 | reverse complement strand
GATGGCTTCTTCAACGGTGGTCAGGAGTTCGGCCGCCCGGTCGCCTTCCAGCACCGGTGCGGTGGCCAGGTTGTCACGGAACCAGTCCAGTGTCCGGCGCCATCCGCCGGCGGCTACGGCAATGAGTTCGGCTGAGCGTGCCGATAAGGGCATGTCAACGGCTGCCAGGCCGAGGTCGGAGCGCCGGTCCGGGACGGAGGGCGGAACGATGTCGGTGGCATCCACCCAGGTGCCGAACGGTGAGCCGTCGGGAAGCAGGGCGCGGTCGCCGTCCACTTCAAGGTTGCGCCACGGATCCTCGGGGTCGAGGGAACGGACCAGGTCGGAAACGAGCCCGGAAGCCCATGCCGAAAGCCACAGAGGGTCGCTGGCGGCGATGCCGGCAAAATGCTCGTCGATCTCCTGCCGTACGGCGGTGGCGATCAAGGGCTCGCACTGGGCGACAACCCAACGGCTGACCCAGTCGATGTCCTTCTGATCCATCAAAAAACTCCTCGGTATGGCAAAGAAATTGCTCGTGGCTGTAAGCCGGAACTGTTTAAGTTTACGGCAGGGAGTATCGCCGAACCGGCCGTCAGGCAGCGGGACGCATAGAAGGTAGATGTGAACATAACTGATCCTTCAGCATCAAACCAGCCCATCATCGGCCTGATTGAGCTGCCCGCCCTTGCCGAGACCCTCACCCGGTGCGGGGTAAGGGTCGTGACAGGTCCTGACTTCCGGAGCGCTGCAACAGCGATCCGCGCCGAACTAACAACCTCCGGAGCTTTCCCGATGGTCGTGGCGGACATTCCCGCTCCGGGCCTGCGGGCATGGATTGACCGTGTCCAGCAGACTGCCAAGCAGCAGGGTGCCCCGATTTCCGCTTCAGTATTGCGCAATGCTGACAATCCGGTAATCGTCTCGCCCAATGTTACGGAACTCATTGAGCCCTTTACCGTGAACCAGCTTCTTGGTTCCCTGAATCTTCCGGCTATTGATTCTCCTGCAGGCAATACCGTCTTCCCCGAATCCTTCGGATCCCAGGCGCCCGGGCTTGCCATGCCGGAATTCGACGACCTCTTTGAAGAAGAAGAGGACGAATTCCCTGAACCCATTGTTACACCAAAAACTGTTACCGAAACCCCGAATGACGATTGGGATGTGCCGGAAAAGGAAATTCCTTCACATTCGGCGGTGAACATTGAACCTGCCGCACCAATGTCGGATGAGTGGGACACCATTGCTGCACCGGCGATGGCACCGCTGCCCGCCCCGATCGACATCCTGGACGACTGGGACACACCGGCACCCCTTCCTGCGGCGTCACCGGCCCCGGCCCCGGCCCCGGCCCCTGTCGTTGACGACTGGGACACCCCTGCCCCCGCACCTGCTGCACAGCCGCTCTCCCGCCGCGAGGCCCGCGCGCTTGCTGCTGCACCTGCCGCCGAAGACTGGGACACCCCTGCCCCGGCACCTGCTGCACCCGTCCAGCCCGTCTACCGTGCCCGGCCGGAACCTGTCCGTCCCGAGCCGGTTCATTACCAGGCACCGGCGCCCGCCCCCGTGGCCTACGAGGCACCGGTCCGCTACGAAGCTCCTGCTCCGGCAGCCCCGGCCCTTTACGGCGCATGGGAGGAACAGGAACTCTCTCCCCTGGAAACGGCACCGGTACCTCCCGTGCGTTCCGGAGCGCTGGCAGTCCCGGCCCGCAGTGAAGTCAGCGATGCGTGGACGGCTGAACGCCGTCCGCTGCGCGATATGTACGACGTCGAGGACGCCTCTGCGATCTTCGACAACTTCGAAGCCTCCAAGCTGGCCGGCACAGGCCGCTCCGCTGCAGGGCTCGGTTCATTCATCATCAACTTCTCCGGCAAGGGCGGTGTCGGCAAATCCACCTCGTCGCTGCAGATGGCCCACGTTGCCGCCGCGGCCGGCCTGCGCGTCATCCTCATCGACGGCAACTCCGGCCAGGGCGACCTGCGCACTTACCTGCGCCTGAACCGCACCTCGCTGCCGACCATCTACGATGCCGCGATCCGCAACATCCGCTCAGCGGTGCTTACCCCCGACGTCATCAACCAGAACCGTGAAGACATCCTCGGGCACGTGAACTTCGCCTTCATCGCCGCACCGCCGGACGACATCAACGACCCGTCCGTGGTGACCAACCAGCTGTACCTGGACGTCATTGCCTTCGCCCGCCGCAACGCGGACCTGGTCATCCTGGACACCCAGATCATCGAAACCAACGACCGTACCGGAGTCGTCAGCCAGATCCTGCTTCCGGCGCTGGTCCACGACGCGTGGGGCATGGGCGTGACCGACATGTCCAACACCGGCGTGAACAACCTCAACGGCCGCCTGCGCACCTTCATCAAGAACGGTGTCCCCCAGGACCGCCTGATGATCATGGTCAACAAGGTCGACCCGGAGCAGGAACCGGTTGCCGCGACGATGCCCAAATACTTCAGCGGCGTCGGCAACTACCTCGGCACCATCGCCACCGACCTCGATGTCCAGCAGGACATGAACGCAGGCCGGATCAACATCGGCAGCCAGGATCTGCGCACCCTCATGAGCAGGGCCCTGCTGCGGGTAACCGGCAACGAGGCGTTCCGCGCCGACGCCGAGTTCAAGCCCGAAGCAGAAGTGCAGCGCGGCTTCTTCGCCAAGGTGTTCGGCAAGAAGTAGCGGTAACCGGCAGCAGCATCAGTTAGCCGTCATCGGCAGTAGAAGCAGTAGCACCCCCACGTACCAATGAACCACCAGACAGGAAACTGATGGGCCTGAGTGCCGAAATCATCGAAGTTGAGGAAGCCTGCGACAGGCATCCCAACCTCGACATCCTGTGTGACCGCCTTCAGGCAGTCATGCACGGGCGGGCAGCCGAGGAGCTGCTCGCCCACCGTGAATCCATTCCCGACCGCGCCGGCGTTGCTGCCCTTCCGGCATGGACGTGGCTGCGCCCCCTCATCAACGTCGGCCGCAAAGACAAGGCCTTCGGCACCGGTGAATCACTGCTGATGCCGATCCGCAACGACTGGGATACGCCCATGGTCGTCCTGGTCACCGAGTCCGGACTTCCGGTCACCTACCGCTCCCGCGGCATGGGACACACGATGGCCGGCCAGTCCAGGGTCGTCTGCCGTGCCGGTGGGAGCCCTGTGGCCATGGTCAAGGACGTTCCCTCGCTCTCCGCCATGGTCTTCGTCGGCACAGCGCCCCGGGCCCAGGTCATCAGGTCCCTGGAAGCCATTGCGTCTGCCGGCAAGGAAGCACTGTGGGAAGTACTCCAGAGCCTGGAGCCGAAACTGCGCAAGGAGCTGTACAAGGCCCACGCCTATGTCAGCCACGAGATCGCCGAAACCTCCGGAGCCTTCCAGCCGATGCTCGATGAGATCAGCATCGACGAAATCCAGGACTTCATGATGTTCGGGGACGATAAGAAGCCCGGCTCGGTCTTCCGGCTCATTGAGCTGTGCCTGGCGCCCGAATGCTTCCTGCGGGTCGATCCGCTCAAGTACATGTCCAAGCACCTGCGCCGTGACGCCGAAACCCAGATCCGCCGCAAGATCGGCGATCCGCACATCGGGCCGAAGATCAGGGAGATCGCAAGGAACCTGCCCGACGGGAACCGGGACCTGGCCAGGATCGTGTCCGAGTACCGGAAGGTCTACCCCAAGGACCGGCTCTCCATCAACCGGGCAGAGGCGGCCATGACGGTCAGCCCCGACGCCATGGCCCGTGCAACGGTTTTGATGCCCGAGACCATGGACTTCAGCAGGGGCCGGGGCCAGTGACCGGGGCCGCGGTGGATACCCAGGCCGGGCTCAATGCCGCCGCCCGGGCAGCAGCACGCTGCCGGGCGGGGTGGCTGGCGAGGGTGAAGATCACTGATCCGGAGAGCGGGAAAATCGTCCCTGAGCTCTTCGAGGCGGAGATGGCCAAGGTCCTGCAGGGCCAGGTCCTGCCGGTCATGCCCGCACAGCCGGAACCGGCCACGGTGGCAGATGTCCTCAGGGCTGCAGGCACCAAGGAATACCGCCCTTTGCTTCGTATCCGGCTCGGAATGCTCCTGCGTTATCAGCCCGGCTGGGGAAAAGGAAAGGCAGAGGCCGTGGTAGATCACGTTTTGTCGGTTACAGGGGCTAAACTTGACCGTCGTCTCGTAAATGTCGGCTGGCTGCTGGATCCCCGCGCCGGCGGACGCCGTTATACGGCCTGGCTTGATGCACTCGAGCCAAAGAAAGACCCGCCATGGAGCGGATTCCCCCACACTAGGAGCTGCAGCGTTGACTGAAAACACACGGGACGTTATCCGTGGCATCGCTGCTGCCGACAAAAGGGCACAGCCCGGTCTGATAAATACATTCATTTCCGAACGCTGGGGCCTTTTCAAACAGATCGCCTGGTCCCTGTGCCGTAATTTCGGTGTTTCCGTTGACGTGCACGGCGACGACTTCACCTCCATGGTTGCCGAGGAAGCCTACAAGATGCTCATGGAGCACCTTGAAGACGACGACGAGCTGCAGCGTGTCGAAGTCTGGGAGGCAATGCTCAAGCTGCGCTCCCGCCAGGTCGTACGCAACTACCTTGACCGGGAAATGGCGCCGGCAGCCGAGATGACCTCGGCCCTTCGCCGGGTGCGGCTGCTGAACCAGACCCGTGACTCGATGCGGATGGAAATGCGCAGGGAGCCCTCCGACCGCGAAGTCGTGGAAAGCCACAACGACAAGATGCGCCGGACCCGGTCCAATGCCGTGAAGCAGGGTGTCATCGCCACAGTCGAGGATCTGCGGACCTACCGTGCCTGCGCGGACGTCGACGACCACGACCGTGCCGAGCCGATCGACACCGAGTTCGTCCTGCATCCGGTGGAGGGGCCGCGCTTCATCAAGATGCTCGTCCAGCGCACGATGGAGCACAACAAGCGCCTGGGCACCGCCGCGGAACTGTGGCTGGGCGGCCTGTACGGCACCGAATACCCGCCCCGCATCTCCAGCGTCGAGGAGATCGCCGACGCCATGGGCGTCTCCCGCTCCACGGCCCGTTCGTACATCCGCAAGATCAAGGAGTACGCGGTCACCGTCGCCCAGGAGGAGTTCGACATCAGCGGTTCCGACGTCTAGGCACGGGCAGTAACGGAAGGGGGTCAGGGCGGAGGTCCGGCCCCCTTTTCCGTGCCGCAGACGCCGACTCTGCCGACTGAACCGACCCGCAGGGGCAGCCGAGTGCACTTCGGGCCGATAGTTGTCACCCGTCAGGTCCCGGGGCGCATAGAAACATATATGGAACAGAACACAGAGCCCGGCCTGACGACCTCCGAATCGGCATCGGACGCCGGCGCCCAGACTCCCGCAGCAACCCGGCAGGCCCCGTCACTGAACGGCGTCAGCTTCAGCCTCCCCGACCTCCCGTCCTGGACGGCAGAGGATTACCACTCCCACATTGCCGGCTCCGGAGCCGAGAAGCTTGCCGATTCGGGTGTCGCCCCGCTGGTCGCAGCAGCCCGCGGCTACAAGCGCATCGACCACACCAACTTCGCCGAAGAACTCAAGACCATGGGCGTGAAGGCGACCACCGACCAGGGCCGGCGCTGGAAGGCCAGTCTGGCCAAACCGGGCAAGGACGCCATGCAGATGCCGTGGTACTCCGTGGCCAGCCTGCAGATCGCTGAACGGCGCCAGGAAGAGCTCATTCCGCTCACCTACCAGCTGCGCCCGGAATTCCCGTCCTTCAACAAGTCCGGCAAGCCGATGAAGTACGAATTCGTCAAGGATGCCGTCACCCCTCTGGACCTGCACCCGGCCACCCCCGTGGCCTGGATCGACACCACCCCGGTCGTCATGTTTGCCGAAGGCATGCTCAAGGGTGACGCCGCCCTGTCCGCCTACCTGCACGCCAACGGTGCGAGCTGGGATGAGCTGAAGTCCGCAGGTGTTGCCGACCCCGTCGCCGCGCTGCGGACCCTGATGGACCGGATTCCCGAAGAGGACCGGATCCTCATCATCTCCATTGCCGGCATCCACAACGCCCACCAGCACCCGATGGACTGGCGCGAAATCGCCCTCAAGGGCCGCATCGGCTGGATCGCCTTCGACGCCGACCTGTCGGTGAACCCCCACGTCCACGCAGCTGCGCAGAAGCTGTTCCTGCAGCTGGACGAGAAGTCCAAGATGTCCGAGATCCTGTTCCTGAACCCGGAAATCAACTCCGGCGACGACGGTGAAATGGCCAAGGCCGGCGTGGACGACTACCTCGCCAAGGTCGGTACCTGGGACCAGCTCGTGGCCCAGCTGACCCCGAACATGCCCGCTGCCCCGCCGCGCAGCGAAGAGGAGCGCCCGGGCAACTGGCGCGTATCCAAGAACGGACTGTCCGTTGAAGAGTGCGTAGCCGTCAATGACGGCCCCGGCGGTTCCGTCGGCCGCTACGAATGGCGCACCGTCGTCGATCTGGGCGGACGCATCCTGAGCCGGGAGTCCGTACGCCAGCCCACCGACCAGGAACTGCGCACCGGGCTGTTCAACCCGAATGTTCAGCTCACCGACGTCGAGGACTCCCAGGTTGAGGTCGAGGTCGCCTGGTCAGGTCCGGGCGGAAGCGAGCAGAAGGCCATCGTCACCGGCCCGGAGCACATCCTCAGCTACATGCCGGCCGACTGGCACCGCCAGGGTGCGGTCATCCCGTGGGACCTGCAGCGCCACCCGTACTGGCCGCCGCGCGCCCAGAAGGGCGAAGCGTGGATCACGGCAGTGAAGGCGCACCGCTCCGAGGAAACCGTCCTGAAGACCAAGTGGATGCAGATGGGCTGGGTTCCCGTTGAAGGCGGAGACCCCGTGTACCTCATCGGCGACCAGGTCATCGGCGACGCCGACCTGAACGGCACCGCTGTCTGCGGC
Source organism: Arthrobacter sp. zg-Y1110 (assembly GCF_025244865.1). Lineage (NCBI taxonomy): Bacteria > Bacillati > Actinomycetota > Actinomycetes > Micrococcales > Micrococcaceae > Arthrobacter > Arthrobacter sp. zg-Y1110. The sequence goes on along the minus strand of NZ_CP104273.1, from coordinate 293,116 downwards.
GTCGACGACCGCAAGGTTCCGGTGGCCCAGCACTACGGCGTCGGCGACCTCGTGGACGGGGACTACGACGACGAAGCGTACCGGGAAATGGTCCGCAGGGACTTCCAGGCCGTCGTGGATGCCTACGTGACCAACAAGGCATGGACCGAGGACTCCACCGCTGCGCTCGTGCTGGCCGTGGCCCTTCGCCCGACGATTCCCCTGCGCCCGCGCACCTCCATCTACCTGTGGGGTCCGAAGGGCAAGGGCAAGTCCTGGACCGCCCAGTGCATGATGTACTTCTGGGCCCGGACGAAGTCGGACTGGCAGGACAAGCTGCCCGGCCAGGCCAAGGACACCGCGGCCGCCATCGAGAACGCCCTTGCGTACACCCCGATCTGGGTTATCGACGACATGGCACCGTCCTCGGTGAAGCGCCAGGCCGAGCAGGAGGACGCCAAGCTCTCCGATATGACCCGCGCGATCTTCAACAACGCCGGCAAGGGCCGCATGAACGCGGATATGACGGCCAAGCGCACCAACAAGCCCATGACCCAGCTGATCATGACGGCCGAGAATGAGCTGACGACTCCTTCGGCCAAGGAGCGCCTCATCCCGGTGTTCATCGGCCCGGGCAAGCTGAACCCGTCCAAGGCCCCGACCAGCCATATCAACAAGATGGCCCGCAACGACGGTGTGCAGGCGCGCTTCACCTCCCACGTGCTGCGCTACATCCGCCGCTCTGCCATCGGTACGCTCGGCGGCTGGGAAAACTACATGACGAGCCTTGAAGAGAAGCGTCTTCAGGTCCAGTCCACGGCAAGCACCATCATGGAGAAGCTCGGCGCCGCCTCCGGTTCTCTGGAGCGCACCACGTCCCTGGCCGCCGACGTCCTGCTGACCTTCGAGATCCTGAAGCAGCTGGCACAGGAACTGGACATGGGCACCGACTTCATCCGCCTGTTCTCCGTCAACCGCCTCGGCGGGGAGATCATCCAGCTCGTGAACAAGGCCCACACGGAGAACCAGCAGGCTGCGCCGGGCATCTCCCTGGTGCGCGCACTGTCTGCCCTCCTGGCATCCGGCGCAGCCCACGTCATCTCCGGTGACGACCCCAACCGGCCGCCGATCGAAGGAACTGACAGGGGAGAATCCCTGGCCAACCACGGTCTCGGATGGATGGGCGGATCCAGCGACGGAACGCCCCGCCCGGGAGGCATGTCGATCGGTACGGTCATCACGGCGAATGACAGCGACGGAGTTCCGCGCAAGGTAATCCTCTTCGATGTCCACACCGCCTTCTCCAAGGCCCAGGCTGCTTACCCGGTACTGATTCCCTACGGCCAGGGAACCGGCTCGGCGTGGGCATCCGTGTGGGATGAAGAGCTGGCTCCCAGCTACATTCCCCGGTCCAGGAACTCCTCCGGCACCCTGCTGTCAACGGTCCGCAGGCCCGTGGGAGACCGCCGTATCTCCGGTGTGCCCATCGAGGTGGACGTGATCCTGCAGGGCGGAAAGCGCATTGACGAGTCCCAGGAGATCTCGGAAATCGAATAACCGCTGCCTGCCGGCACAACCCCGGAAAGGCCCTGTCCATGCGGACGGGGCCTTTCCCGTATCCGCAGGGGGGGGTAGGAGAGCACCGTTTCGTTGCGCCCTCAGTGCCGCGGTGGCGCGTTTTGGGGTGAAAACGGCCCGAAACAGCCCCCTGAAGGGGTCCTGCCAACCGTCCGGCGACCGAAAACAACCGATAAACCGACCCATAACGAGGTGCCGGTACCCCGTTTTGCCGCGTGATTCCGGGGTTTTTGGAAATTCTGCCGACTAAACCAACCTTGCCGACAGGAGGGGGAGGCCTCCATAAGAGAGAAAGGGTTATATAGGAATCTGCTGCGAAGGAACATACATAGGGCCCCCTTATATATATATCTCTCTTAATAGGTTGGTTAAGTTGGTTCTATATAGGGGCCCCCTCTTTTGCCCCTAGATTCCGCGGATTTTTTCACCGACTCTTTGGTCGGCACCCGGTTGGTTCCGGTTGGCGGACCGGTCGGCACAAAAAGTTGTCACCCATCAGCGATCTTGGCGCATAGAAACTATATGACCACTATTACGCTGAAGCCGCCTTTGCTCCGCGACAAGGTCGCCTGGGACGGCAAGAAACTTGTCGTCACCGATGACAGCCTCATCGACAGCCAGCTGCGCCGTAAGGCCCTGTCTGCCTCCACGTCCAAGTCGATGCAGTCCTGCGCTGCACGCTGGGTGGGCGAACGCCTGCTGCGCAGCGACGATGAGGACCCCTTCGCGCCCGCACCCCTGGGCACCAGCGCCCACGCCGTCCTGGAGGACCTTTACGCCCTTCCCGGACACCAGCGGACCATGCGGGAGGCCGAGAAGATCACCGTCCGGTACGCCGACAAGATGTGGGCGGACGACCCCGGAGCTTCGGATGCTCTCCGCGCCGCAGTGAAGATCGCCCGCTCCCGCTGGATCGGCGAGGTCATGACCGCCTACGAGGGCATCTTCGTCATCGAGGATCCCAAGTCGATCATCGTCAAGGGCCGCGAGCACAAGATCGACGGCGTCGTCATCCGCGACGTCCCGACCGTCGGCTTCATCGACCGCATTTCCGAAGGCACGGTCGACGGCGTCACCGGACTGATCCCCGAGGACTACAAGACCGGCAAGGTGCTGAACACCTACTTCGGCGACGACCACGGGGACCAGGTACGGATCTACGGCGAGTCCGTCCGGATCGAGTTCGGTGAAATGCCGGTGGCCGGCAAGGTGCTCTACACCAAGTTCGGCAAGTCCCGCGACATCGACCTGTCCAAGCGGGCGATGGATAAGACGCTGAAGGTCTTCCAGCTCTCCTGGAAGCGCCACAACAACTACATGAAGTCCCAGGCCTTCCCCACGAAGGTCTCCGCGCTGTGCGGCTGGTGCCCTCTGGTGAACTCCTGCCCGGTGGCCAAGGCCGAAGGCAAGAAGGTGTCGGAGAAGGTCGCGGACCAGATTCCCTCGGCCACCGACCTGGGCATCCCCACCCTGCGCCCGGGGCTCGTTGTTCCGGCGCCGGCAGCGGTGGCGGACCGCCTTGACGACGACTCCAGCGACACGGTCACGTTCTTCCCTCCGGATGAAGACGACCACCCGGAAGAGGCAGCGGCACTGGGGAGAGCGGCTGAGTCTGCCGCACACATAGGGATTAGCGGGCAGAACCCGGACGAACTCTCGGAAGAGGAACACATGGCAATTATTGAAGGCAAGCCCTGGGACACCTACACCAAGAACGGTGAGCTGAACCCGATCTCCTACACCGCGATCGGTGTCTTCGGCATCGCCGAAATGGCTCTGGAAGAACTGCACAAGGCAGGCCAGCCCGTCACCGGCAAGAACGTCAAGGCGCTGGCTGCAACGTTCCGCCACGTCATTGTCACCGCACAGGACGAATGGACCGGTTCGACGTCCATGGCCGACGCCGCAAACACCCGCCTGCGCGGTGCCCTGCGCTCGGTGCTCGCCACGATGCCCATGCCTTTCGGCCAGCCGAAGGAAGCCTGGGATGAATGGGTGTCCAAGGCCGTCAAGCGCTGCTCTTCCATCGTTGCCGTCGCGCACTACGTCTTCGAAGGCGTTGAGGATGCCGAGCCGTGGGGCAACCTGTCCACCGGCCCGACGCTGAGCGTCGTCCCCGAGCCGGCCGCTGAAGCAGCTGAGCCCGAAGCCGAAAAGGCCGCCGAGGAAGAGCCTGCTCCCGTGGCACGCAAGGCCCGGCCCGCCCGCCGCGTCGTGAAGCCGGTCCCGGCACCTGCCGAGGACGAAACCGAGGCGGACGAGTTCGAAGAGGACCCGAAGCCCGAACCCAAGGCTAAGCCGAAGCCCGTAACGATCACCGTCGACGACCTGGAGTTCCCGGCCGACGACGACGAGGACGAATTCGCCTACGGCGCGTAGCCAACCGCTTTCCACCCACCCCCAGCGTCACCCCAACGAAAGAAGAATCATGGCTCTTGAAACCAAAGACCGCAACGAAATCATCCTCGCCGCGGTCAACATGACCGGCCCCGTCGGGGAAGACCTCGTGGACTGGAACACCCGTCTGCGCGCCAACACCAAGAAGCTCACCATCCTGCTGGGTGAGAACTCCAACCTGGCCAAGACGATCGAAATGGTCCAGGGCTGCAAGGTCTTCTCCGGCACCGTCCTGCACGTTGCCAAGGAAGCCTCCTCCAAGCGCGGCTTCGTCGGCCTGAAAACCACCCCCTCGAAGTTCAACGAGGACGGCGTGGAATCGGTCCGCACCGAAATCACCGAGAACAACCCGGAGGCACTGGAGTTCTGCCGCCAGATCCGCAGCCTGGAAGGCCACCGCGTACTCGTGTGGGTGGAAATGCAGACCAATGAGGATGCCACCCGCAAATTCCGCATCCTGCAGCACATCGAAGACCTGGGCATTGACCCGGACTACGACGCTGCGGAAGGCAAGGCCCTGACCAAGGCCAAGATGCGCAAGTAGCATTACCCCTCGAAACCCCCTTCGGCCCCGTTCGGCCGGAGGGGGTTTTCTGCGTTCTGCAGCCGTCACCGAAGTGTCTACGCATGTCCTTGGGCAGATCTGATCTACAAGGAGATGCACTCATGAGCGAAAACACCTACAACGGCGGATACGGCTTCACCCCGGCGCCGCTGGACGAACTTCCCGAGCTGGACGAGAGCTACGACGGCACCGCTGCCGAAGAAGCCGAAACCGACATCGACGACCTGGACAACGAGCCCGGTGACACTGCCGAAAGCGGTGCCGGCCGCGCCCGCGCCGCGAAGCCCGCCTCCTCAAAGGCGTCCTTCCGCCGTGTGGCCGCCAAGGCCCTGGAAGTCAACGAGGCATCCGAAACCACCCGCGCCATCGCCGCGGTGCTGGCCGGATCCACCGACGACGTCGCGGACCTGACCGCAGCCATCATGACCGCCCCGCGCAGTGCCGCTGCCGCCCTCGCGGACCTGGACGAAGTCGTGGACGCACTGGCCACCCGCCCGTGGGAAGCCGGCGTCATTGCCGCCTCCATGGACCGCAGCCGCCTGAAGGCCGTATGGGGCCTGCTGCACGCACTCGAAGCCGTGGATACCGCAACACCTCCGGCACGCGCAGACAAGGCCGGCCTGGGCGTCGTACGGGCAGCAAACGATCTGGGCGAAGAGCAGAAGGCAGAGCTCATCACGGCAGCCGAACTGCTCAAGCGCTCCTAGTACCCCCGACCAGAAGGCAGACCATGGCCCGCAAGACGAATAAAAACGCGCCCCAGGACAATTTCTGGATGCAGGGCGTCGAGGAACTTCCCCGCGCCGACATCGAGTTCATCGACAAGTCCAGCAAGCGGATGAAGTTCAACCGGCTGTTCATCTACACGACCATCGGCCTGATGCCCGTATCGCTGCTTGCCAACATTGCCATGCTGCCCAAAATCATGGAGGAGGAACCGCCGCCGCCCGCCGTGGCTCAGACGGTCAGTTCTCCGACGAAGGCTGTTGCCATGACAGCGGTGGAGGAATGGCTCGCCGCCGATCCTTCACCGCTGCCCGGCGGCCGGCTCCTGTCATGGGACGGCGCCGAAGTGCAGGCCGAGCCCTCCATCACCACCAACCCGGACACCGGTCAGTCCACCGAAGTCCAGGGCCTGCAGCTGCACACGATGACCATCGTCACCACCGCCGGCGCCCTCTACACCACGCAGGTCCAGGTCGCCTACAACGAGGTCCGCGGTGCCCAGGTCATGGGCCAGCCGACGCTGATCCCGCGCGCACCGGATGAGACCTCCGCCTGGCCGAACCTGAACTCCTGGCCGAACCTGGAGCCGGCCACCAAATCCGATGAACTCACCCAGGCCGTGGAGGCGTGGGTTGAAGCCTTCACCTCCGGGGACCCCAACGTCCTTCGCCTGGCAGTGGGCGACACCGCAGCCAACCGCTCCTACGTCCCGCTGGTTCACGCAAAGGCCAGCGACGTGCAGATCAACATGGTCGCCTCGGAACCGATGGACGCCAACGCGGACGACGGCGAACGCCCGAAGACCGTCGTCGCCCAGATCGAATTCAGCATCAAGTGGGACTCCCAGGCCGTCTCGCGCGGCCAGCAGCTCTCCACCGTCACCTACGACGTGCTGATCCACAACGCCGATACGGCCGCTCCTCAGGTTGTGGCCTGGGGCGGAGTCGGCACCGGCGAAGACCTGAAGCCCTACATGAACGCCGTCGAGGGCCGCAAGATCACCTCCGCAGCAATCGAAACGGGCGAAGAGGCTGCCGAACCGGCTGAAGAAACGAAGAAAGAGTCAGGTAAGTAGTCCATGGCCAAGAAGCCCCCCGCACAGGCCCCGCTCATTGATGTTTCCGTACCCACCATGCTCCGCACCCGCCTTCCCGACGGCCGGCTGCTGGGCGTGGACGGTTCGGTCTGGCTGATCCGCCGTGTTCCGCTGGAACCGGTCGTGGATGCCAAGAGCGTCGATGAGCGCATGAACGTCTTCACCCCGCTGCTTGCAGCGTACGACGAGCTCTCCGCAATGACGCCGGTGACCGTGACCCGCCGGGCCATGGCCCGTAAGGATTACCGCCAGACGCAGCTGCTGATGGTGAACCTGAACCGCCTGTTCAACCCGACCGGCCACCCGATGGCTGAATTCCTCAAGCGTTCCTTCCCGGCACAGATCACCGAGAAGCGCATGCTGTTCCTTGCCGTGAAGCTGGCCTCCAAGGTCGGCGGATCCGGCGGCCTGAAGGCTGCCATCGAGTCGGTCACCGAAACCCTCACCGTCGGCGGCGCGCCGCTTTCGGACTACGACGTCGACCTGAAGAAGGTGGATGCCGCCCTGGCCCGCTGCGGCCTGACAACGCCCAGCTCCGAAGAGCTTTCCATCGCCAACTCGTGGTGGAACCAGGGGCACTTCCCGGACACGGTGGATCTTCCCCACTCGGACCACCTGCACGTCTTCTCCGACGCCAAGGCCGTGCGCATGGCTGATGACGCCGGCCGCACCCAGTGCCACGAATGGCCCGAGATCCCCAACCACCGGACCCTGACCTTCGCCACGCTGGAGGACTTCGAGTTCGATTTCATCGCCCCCACGGACACCAAGGCCCACTGGGCCACGGGTCTGCTGGACGACGATGCTGTTGCGATTTCCATCCGTGCCGGCATCGAACCGGCGAAGATCACCCGCGCGGAGCTGCGCCGCCAGCGCAAGCGCTACATGGACGACATCCGTGAACGCGTCGAGCAGCACAAGATGGAGCGCGCGGAGCAGGACGAAATGCTCCAGACCCTCGAGGACGTCGAAGGTGTCTACGGCTCCAACGGCGGCTCCCCGACACTGGTGGATGCCTCCGTTCTGATCGCCTTCGACGGCGAAGTCGAGGACATCACCCAGGCCGGCGGCAACTCGCAGGCGAACCTGCGCATCATGAACTTCCGCCAGCGCCAGGCCCTCGCGGAAATGATGCTGTGCTCCTACATCAGGGCGAACCCGAACCTGCACGACCTTCCCTCCCAGACGGTGGCATGCTCGGGCATCCAGTCCCTGTCCACGGTCGGTGACAAGACCGGCGCCCTGCTGGGCTTCACCGAGCGCGACAAGCAGCCGGCCTACGTGTCCCCGACCGCCGCCTCCACCGCCGACGGCCTTCCCATCTTCCTGAACGTGGGCGGCACCGGCTCCGGTAAATCCCAGGTCCTGCTGTGGAAGGCAGTCCAGTACTCCGAAATGGGCGGACCCCAGGTGATCATCGACCCCAAGACGGGCTCGGACCACAGCCCTACGGTCCTGGCCGCCGGCGGACAGGTCAGCTCCCTTGATGACCTGGCGAACTCCGACGGTGTGTTCGACCCGATCCGCTTCTCCCTCCGTCCGGAGGTCGGCGTGGAAATGGCCGCGTCGATGCTCTCGGCCATCGACCCGTGGGGCGGCAACGCAGCCCGGTTCGAAGTCGCTGTGTACAACGCACTGTCCTACGGTGTCGCCAACGGTGCCCAGTGTGTGGGCCAGGCCCTGCACATTGCCCAGGACGCCGGCAAGGCGACCGAGGAACTGGTCCGTCCGGTCTTCGAACTGGCCGACTCCTCCCCGATGTTCCGTGCCTGCGTAGGCATGAACCCCAAGACCAAGGGGCTGCGCATCCACGACGGCATCACCCTGATCAAGGTCGGCGACTCCCACCTGGATCTGCCCGAGCCCGGCGCAATCGGCCAGGCCACCCTGATGCAGCGCGTCTGCCTGGCACTGGTGCGCATGATGGTGTTCGGTTCCGCCATGGCCCTCACCGGCCGCGGCGGAGCAATCCACCTCGATGAGGCATGGGTGTTCCTGGGTGCAGGCAAGTCCGAGGTTGAGCGTCTGGGACGTCTGGCCCGTTCCCAGAACGTGCTTCCGGAGCTGTACACCCAGCGTGTATCGGATGCGCTGAAGGCCGAACTGACCGGCTACATCTCCCGCGGACTCATCCTGCCCGTGGAGGATGCCACCGAAGCGCGCGCCGCCTGCCAGCTCTTCAAGCTCGATCCGACACCGGAGCGCATGGCACGCATCACCGCCAAGGCAGAGATCGGCGACGGCGAATCGGTGGCCCTGAACTGGAACTCCATGAAGGCACTGCGTGATCCCAACGATCCGGAGCGGCGTGTTCTGCGCGGTGCGATCGGCATCTACGCCGACCTTGCCGGCCGGGCCGTCCCGGTGGAGATCGTCCTGCCCAAGAGCTTCCTGGCACTGTCCTCCACCAGCCCGGACGACATCCGGCGCCGTGACGAAGCAGCACTGGCCCGGGAACTTGAACGCAGGCAGGAAGCAGCACTGGCAGTCATCTAGGACTGCGGCAGCGAGGGGTCCGGGGCAGATGTCTCCGGGCCCTTCGCCGTTTCCGCGGTGAGAAAACTCCATCGCGCCGCACACATAGGGGGCGTGGACCGCAGACACCGGTTCAGTCCGTCGCCGCCGCAGGGGAGATCCCGGAGGTAGGTGACGCAATTCACATGCCCCAAGTGGGCACACTTCCAGGGTCAGCCGCACACATAGCTCATGTGCAGCCGACTATAACCACAGACACCACTTGCCGAGACGTACTTCAGCAGTACGCCTCCGGCGCCATCGAAGAAATGGCTGCCAGGCAGCTCATTGCTGCTTCCCTGCACGCCTCCGGCATCGCCCGGACTGTAGCCCGTGAGAAGACCGTTCAGAATCCGCAGCTGCGTGATGATCTCCAGGCCGACATGGAGGAGCTGCTCTACCGCAAGATCATGCAGAGCGAGGCAGGCGGATTCGATCTCACCCTGGCCCTGAACACCTCGTCAACTGCCTGGGCGCGCCAGCTCCTGCGGACGGCAAGGTCTTCCCTGCTGCGCAACATCCATGTCCGTACCGGAGCCAGGCTGGATCTCATCGACCCGGTCCCGGACAAGGACAGGTTCGCTGAAACCCCGCCTCCGATCTCGCACACCGCGTTCCATTCCGCCTCCGTCGGAGGTGCGGGGGACCCCGCCGAAGCCGGCGAGACCTTCACGGACGCAGCAGACTGGCTGCGGTCCAAGCAGCGCCACCTTCGCGACAGCTCCAAGCTTTCGGCGTCGGCTGCCTCCATCATGCACGGATACCGCGTCCCGGCCGTCACCCGGCCGCCGCTGCCCGAGCGCAAAAGGCTCAAGGCAATGCTCGACTCAAATCCCGAGCTGGCCCACCGTTCCGTTTCCGCAATGCGGGCACTGATCGAATCCGAACCGTACCCGTTCACCGTCGACGAAGGCCTGCTGGCCCTCTGGGACAACTATTCCTTCGACCAGATGGACGCCATCGCCAGCGCACCTCCCAAGGTTGCCCAGGTCCTGGTCGATGCCGCCGTCTCCGACCGGGCACGCCCCTCCCGCAACGTCCTGCGCCTGTTCGGTGCAAGCGTCCGGGCACTGGGTACCGGCAAAGGCTGGGCCCGTCTGGCCGCAGAAACCTGCGAAACGTTCATCGCCCTGGAATTCGAGGCGTACTCCTCCTTCGACACCACCGGCTCCGAGTACCGGGACGAACGGCTTGCCGGCCGGCGGATCACCGTCCTGAAATCCCCCGAAGTCTTCGCCCGCGTCCTTGCCCACCCCGGACAGCGGCTGGGCATGACCGAGAACGACATTTACGAACAGCTCGACCGGCTGATCACCACCATGACCGAATTCGACGTAAAGGCCCCCGCCGCATGAGCATTTCAATCAGCAACCTCCCTCCCTTCTGGCTGAAGACATTCGGCTGGTTCGTGACGGCCGCCATCTCCATCGCCCACATCCGCCTCGTCTTCTCGGCCCACCTGCCCGAGGCGCACTTCATGTGGATGTACCCGCTGCTGCTGGCCATCCCGGCCATCGTGAGCATCATCCTGCTTCCCGGCGAGGCCCGGCACTGGTACCGCTGGGGTGCCGTCATCGGCCTGTCCTTCAGCGTGTACGCCGACGCCCTGCCGCTGGTCCTGGTCATCGGCGGAACCTACGCGCTGCACCGTGCCTGGGTTACCGAAAGGACCCTGAGCCTGAAGGACATCTTCACTTTCAACCGCCGCCCGAAGAGCGCTGAAGCCCCTGAAACGAAAAAGACGGGCTCCCGGAGCGCCGGGACTTCCAAGGCCGGCAAAACCGCCTCAGCGGACGCCTGACCAGGTGCCGGGCATCGCCCCGGCACCGCAGATACACCTCACCCACTGCACGGCCCCTGCGGCCAGGCCCACCAAGTACAGAGGTACAGCTATGACCACCATGATGAAGACCCTCACCGAAGCCGTGAGGATCGCCACCGGCATCCCCGATGCCATGCCGCGCCCCGGCCAGGCCACCCTGACCGAACACATCGAAGAAGCCATCAAGACGACCGGTCACGTCGTCGGCGTCGCGCCCACCGGACTGGGTAAATCCCTGTCCCTGCTGGCTCCGGCCATGGTGGCTGCAGCCGAACTGGGCCAGCGCACCATCATCAGCACCGAATCCCTGTCCCTGCAGGCGCAGATCATGGACAAGGATGCCCCCAATGCCGCGGCCGCCTGCGAAAAGGTCACCGGCACACGCCCCGACGTCGCCCTGCTCAAGGGGTTCTCCAACTACCTGTGCCTGGCCGCAGTCCGCGACACTGCCGAAGCCCTGACCGGAACCGCCGGCGCGCGCCTCACCAAGCCCGAGCTGCGCACCAAGCTGGCCGGACTGAAGAAGACCGGATACGCCCAGCTGGACGGGCGCTCCTTCGACCTGGCCAAGGGCGTGCCCCTGCTGACCTGGGCCCTGTCGCTGCGCGATGACGACCCCGGAGACAAGCAGTCCTACGAAGGGGACCTGACCAACGAGCTGTGGGGAGCGGTCTCCGTCGGCCCGAGTGAATGCATCGGCGACACCTGCCCGCTCTTTGACTACTGCAAGCCCAAGAAGGCCCGCGCCAAGGCTGCCGAGGCGGACATCGTGGTCACCAACCACTCCATGCTGGCCGTCCAGGCCGCCAAGGGTGTGCCCGTGCTCGTGGGCAACAAGAACCTGGGCGAGTTCCACATCATCATGGTCGATGAAGCCCACGCGCTGCCCGAGAACGTCCGCAACGCCGGCGCCAGCGAAGTCTCGGTCTCCTCCGTAACCTCCCTTGCCCGTTCGATCACCCGCGTGCTTGACGAGTTCGAGCCCCGCGTGGAGCGCCTCGTGAAGGAAGGCAAGGCTCTGGCACTGGAACTGAACGACGAACTGGCAGCCCTGGGCCGCGGCACCAAGCCCGGTGAAGTCCGCAAGGTCACCGAGAACGAGGATCCGGTCGAAAACACCGGCGACATGATGATCGCCTGGGCGAAATCCGTGAAGGGTGCCCTCGAGGTTCCCTCCAGTTCCTCCAACACCAAGATCCGCCTCGCTGCCAAGCGCCTGACCGGCCGGATGGATACCTTCATTGCCAACATTTCGGCCGTGAAGCTGCACAAGACCGGCGTCGCCCGCTGGATCGAGATGAAGAACCCGCCCAAGGATGCCCGGAACCAGACCCCGTACTGGGTCGCCAGCTCCTCGCCGGTCAACGTCGGCGGCATGCTCCTGGCCAACCTGTGGACCGCCCCGGAACTTCCCGACGAGGAAGACCCGGTCGCCCAGGCCATGAAGGAAGCGGGGGAGCCGGTCGAAGAAGAGGCAGGCACCTACCCGATGACCGTCATCGCCGTCTCCGCCACCCTGCCCGGCCGCTTCGGATACCAGGCCGGCATGAGCGCCGAGAACGTGAACTACCCCAGCCCGTTCGACAAGGCCTACGGGTCCTCCCTGCTCTACATCCCCAAGCTGGCAGGGGCCGAACTCCAGGAGCTCTACCCCGGATGGGCCCCCGGGCGCCGGGCACGCTTCGACGCCCGCCTGCACGAAGGATGGGCTGCACGCAAGAACGTGGAACTGGTCGAGGCAGCCCACGGCCGCGCGCTGATCCTGTCGGCCAAATCCTCCTCGGGGGAGCGGTACGCCAGGGAACTGCGCGCAGCCGCAAAGGGACGCTGGAAGGTCTACTCCCAGTGGGACGGCCAGTCCACCCGGTACCTGATGAGCGCATGGCGCGATGACGAGCACGCCGTCCTGGTGGGCACCAAATCCCTGATGACCGGCGTGGACGCTCCCGGGCGCACCTGCTCGCTGGTCACCGTGGACCGCATCCCGCGCCAGGCCGGCAACCCGGTCGGCGATGCCCGTGTGGAAGCCCTCATGGAGGCACTGCAGACCGACAAATGGTCCGCGGACCGCCTCGTGTACGTGGCCGAAGCTGCACTGCTGCTGGAACAGGCTGCCGGACGCCTCATCCGCTCCATGGGTGACGTGGGAATGTTCGCCGTGCTGGACCCGCGCTTCCTGAAGACCGGACCGGTCAGCTACCCGGAGATGACCCGCCGCGTCTACAAGAAGGCCGTCGAACGCTTCCTGCGCGTGACCACCAGCCACAAGGCCGCCGTGGAGTTCCTCGAAACGATCTCCGAATCGGACATGGGCCTGGCCGCCTGAGCATTTCCGGCCCCGGCCGCACACAGATCAACTACCTGAAAAACCTTCCGCGGCTGACCGGCCGCACCAACGAAAGGCATGTCATGCCCCTGAAAACCGTAACCCTCTACTCCAAGCCCACCGGATGCCAGCAGTGCATTGCCATGAAGCGCTCACTGAACAAGACGGACATCGAGTACACCGTCGTTGACGCCACCATCGAGGAAAACAGTGCGCTGATCAAGGAGCTTGGCTTCATGTCTGCCCCGGTGACCCTGGTGCACGATGCAGACGGGAACCTCCTGGATTCCTTCGGGGGCTTCCGCCCGGACAAGATCGACGAACTGAATGCAGATCCCGAAGTCCGCCGTGTGGCCAAGGACACCGAAGTCCTTTCCGCATAACGGTCACCAACCGGGCCCGGATTCCGATAGTGGAAACCGGGCCCTTTTGCTGCCCTGAGCATTTTTCTGCCGCCCGTGGGGCATTTCAACGCATAGAAGATAGTGTGACCAACTTAGATCTGCCGACCGTGAAGGGCCGGACCGCCGACGCCCCCATGGCCGGGGCAGTTGCTGAATTTACCGGCCTGCACGCACGTCTTCCCGGACCCGGCGAACCCGAACTCCATTCCTGGCTGGAACGCAAACGGCGCGCCGCACGCAAAGGCCGCCTCAATGCCTCCCTGGGCGCTTGGCTGAATGAAAACGTGCCCGGGTGGCGGCTGAGCCGCGAAGACCGCTGGAACGAAAACCTCAGCGCCGCGGCGGCTTCGCGCATCACCGGAACCACTACGGCTGCCCAGAAATCCTGGCTGGGCGCCCAGCGCCGCGCCGCAGCCGCCGGGACCCTGACTCCAGAACGCCGCCGGGCACTGGGAGCAGCACTAGGGGACTGGCTCGAAGCACCCGTCCGCCGGCCGGCGACCTGGGATGAACGCGCCGACGACGTCACGGACTTCGTTGACCTGCACTCACGCCTGCCCATGCCTTCAGGGCTGGACGACGAAGCCTCACTCTCCCGGTGGCTTGCCCACCAGCGCGCGCAGGCCCGTGCCGGACGGCTCAGCAGCACGCGCATGTCCCGGCTGGACAAGGACGCTGCAGGCTGGCTCCCCCTGGCCGAAGGCCGCGACTTCCCGTGGCGGGCACAGGCCCGGACGCTGGCGGGATTCGTTGCCGCCAACAGCCGCTGGCCCCTGCCGTCCGTCCCGGCCGAAGCGGAACTGGCCAAATGGGCCCGCAGCCAGCGGACCTCCCACCGTGCCGGACGGCTCAACGAAGACCGGACCGCCCGGCTGGCTGCAATACCCGGCTGGCCGGACGCAGTCGTCGCCAAGGGCGGTGCGATCTGATGCTCGATGAACGCCGGATCCCGCCCGCCGTCGCCGCCTTCTACGAGACGAACGGCCGCTGGCCCTCCGTTGTCACGGACTCCGACTACGAACGCTCCCTCGGCCAGTGGCTGAACCGCCAGCGTGTTGCCCTTGCCTCGAAAACGATGGACGACTTCCGCCGTGCCGCACTGGACCAGGCCATACCCGGGTGGGAAGCAGACCCCGACAGCATCTGGCTGGACCGGGCCCGGGAAGCCTCCGACTTCCTGCTCACCCACCGCCTGATCCCCTCCGTCCAGTCCTCCCGGTACAACGAGCGGATGATCGCGCTCTGGCTGACGGGCCAGCAGTCGCTCCTGCGTGCAGGACGCCTGCGCGGGGACCGCCGCCGCTGGCTGGAAGAGCACTGCCCCGGGTGGTCCCGCACCCCTCCAAGGACCCTGACCAAAAAGACTGCCGGGCCCGTCGGCATCCGGAACGCATAGAAACAAACGTGGACAACCCGACCGCCGGCTTCACCGACCAGACCACCGAAATGGCAGCCCAATGACGACACCGACCGATCCCTTCACTTCAAACGCCTCGGTAGCCTCCGTAGCCATCGCAGAAGGCCTGGCGCCCTACGCCTCACCTGAGGCCCTCGAGGCCTTCAAAGCGGCCGCAACAGCCTCCGGAGACACCGTTGACGAGTCATTGCCGCACCTGCAGGAACTGCTTCGCCTGACGGTTGAGCACCTGAGCCTCAGGCGCCCCGGAATTGACACCAGCGGGGCCCTGCAGCGCCTCGCCGACGGGGAGGCCACCTGCGAGGACATCGACCAGCTGAACCTGAACGCCCTGACGGAGCCGATCGCCTACGTGCTCGACGGAGACTGGGACTTCCCGGCGTGCCCCGGACTGGCGGTGGCGCTCTACGTCCACGGAAACCCTGAGATCGACCGGGACGTCGTGGACAGCGCCCTGGGTGAACTCACAACCTTCCTGCAGGACAGCGAAGCGGTGAAAGCAGCCCCGGCCCCGGTGCGGCAGATCCTCATCGTGTCCATCGAGGACCCTGTAGAACTGCCGTCCGAAGCCGGGCTGCGTGCCTGGATTGACGCCCAGGCGGCCTAATCGCCAGTTGTCAGTGCCCCATGCTGCCGCCGCCGTCGACGGGGATGACTGCACCTGAAATGTAGGCAGCCTCATCGGAGGAGAGCCAGCGGATGACCCGGGCGATCTCCTCGGGTTCGGCGAACCGGCCGGCCGGGATCCCGGCAAGGTAGTGGGCCTGCATTTCGTCGGAGACCTCGTTGAACATATCGGTCTTCACGACGCCGGGCATGATGACGTTGGCGGTGATGCCGCGCGAGCCCAGCTCACGGGTCAGGGACCGGGCCATGCCGACCATGCCCGCCTTGGACGCCGAGTAGTTGATCTGGCCGGCGGCACCGTAGATGGCCGAAACGGAGGAAACCAGGACGACCCGGCCGCGGCGCATCTTCATCATTCCCTTCGACGCCCGCTTGACCACCCGGAACGCACCGGTGAGGTTGGTATCCAGGACGGAGGTGAAGTCCTCTTCACTCATGCGCAGCAGCAGTTTGTCGTTGGCGATGCCGGCGTTGGCGACCAGGACTTCGACCGGACCGTGGGCTGCCTCTACTTCCTTGAACGCGGCGTCGATGCTTTCGGAATCGGTAACGTCCGCCCGGACGCCGAGAACGCCGTCGGGAAGCTCCGTCTCGCTGCGGTAGGTGACCGCGACCTTATCCCCGTTCTCCAGGAAGGCCTTTGCCGTGGCCAGACCGATCCCGCGGTTTCCGCCGGTGACCAGTACGCTGCGTGCCGCTGCCATATTCATATCCTTTACTTCGAGACCAGTTGCATCCCCCGTCAGAAACCGTATCGGGTGCAGGGCGGGGAGCGGGAATCTCCGGTCCGCACACATGATGGGCATGGAACAGACTGCCGTCCGCCGGCGCCCGCACAGACCTGCTCTTTCCCAGGTGAACCCGGCCCTTGCCGCTGAATGGGACTACGCCCGCAACGGAGACCTCAAGCCCAGTGACGTCACCCCTTCCTCCCTGAATAAGGCGTGGTGGGTATGCAGCAACGGGCACCCGTCCTTCTTCTCGCGCATCGCCAACCGGAATGCCGGAAGCGGATGCCCCGCCTGCGGCCGGAGCCGGACCACTATCGCCTGCAAGACACCTGTACCCGGGCAGTCGCTGGCAGACCTCCGTCCGGACCTCGCCGCCGAATGGGATGCAGAGGCAAACGCGGGCCTGCAGGCCAACGGCGTGTACCTCGGTTCAAGCAGGATTGTTTCCTGGCTCTGCCCCGAGGGGCACGGAAGCTACATCGCCAAGCCCTCGTCCAGGACCGGCGCCGCAAAAAGGGGCTGCCCCGTCTGTGCCGAGCGTTCCCGGTTGGACGGCCGGTCAGTTCCGGCACCCGGACGTTCACTCGCCGAGCTCCGCCCGGACCTCGCCGCCCAGTGGGATGCCGAAGCCAACGCGCCGCGGACGCCCGCAGACGTCGCCCTCCAGTCCAAGCGGGTGTACAGCTGGCTTTGCCCGCAGGGTCACGACCCCTACCGGATGCGTGTGGTGGACCGCTACCACTCCAACGGCTGCCCGGTATGCCTGCCGTCCTCCGCGGACCGGATCGTGACCGGATAGGACTTCATCGCGGGAATCTGCGCATGTGTTGGGGAGAACCACCGTCACCCCCACCCTGATCTGAAGGCACCGTCATGGAGAACAACGAAGGCACTGCCCCCGAGCCCCAGAGGCCGATGGGCGGATTCGCCGTCTACTCCACCGAGGCCCTTGAAGAGGAAATCGACACCGAGGCCGTACAGGCCCCGGGTGTGCCGGGGGAGGAGACCCCTGACTATGGTGAGAGGTACATCGAACCCGAAGATATTCCGGTCACCCACAACGTCCGGATGCGGCCGGGATCATCGCTGAGCATCGGCCGGCGGAACGTCTACCGTACCGACCGGCGGGGAGTCCCGCACTTCGCTGCAGGATGGGTGCCGGCGCACGCCCGGGTCCATTACCGCCGGACCTGGATTACTGCCGCAGCAATCGCCTGCGCCTCGGTGGCCGGATCCGTGGCCATGGCCCTTGCCGGGGTCGGCACCAACAGTGAATACATGTCCCTGGCGTCGGAGGACAACCTGGTTTCGGGCACAGTTACCGGTGTCAGGCGCACCACGGAAGCGGACCCGGATAAGCACGCCCTGTTCCGCACCGACGAGATCACGTCATTCTCCTACCAGTCCGGCGGGAAGCAGTCCGGAACGGTTACGGATTCCACCACCGACACAGTGCCGCCGCTGGCCGCCGACACGAAATGGCAGCAGGGCCAGAAGGTGGATCTGTACGTGGACCCCGAAGACCCCTCGCACTTCATTCCCGAGGACCCGGAAGAACCCGGCAGGATCAATGCCCTCACCTTGCTGCCGCTGTTCCCGGCAGCCCTTGCAGCAGGCTCCGCGGTGGTCGCCAGGCGGAAAACGGGGCTCATGAAACAACTGGAGAACGCGGCCTGAAACCTGCCGAAAATACCTTCCGAAAAGGGCCTGAAACGTGCACAGAAACGGACCCTTCCGCACACATAGGAAGCAGAAGGTAAGAGCAGAATCAGGGGAGAAAAAGACGTGGATGTTTGGATCGAAACAGCGGCCGGAAACCTTGTCAGGGCATCGGCCATGGCGATCGTAGTCCGCCCGGGGGAAACCGGAAACGGCTGGGATGTATGTATCTCCGCCTCGGCCCCGCCCAGTGTCTTCGCACCGGGGTTCAGCAGCAGGGAAGAGGCACGGTCAATCCGCAACGCGCTGGCAGTGGCCCTGTCCAAGGCCCGCACCGCCGAAGGGACGCCGTGCGTGAGCTTCGACCCGGAATCCGGCACAGTGACTGTCGAGAACCTCGAAGGCTGAAAGCCGCGTACCTGAGGGCCGTCCGCACGAGCGGGCGGCCTCTTTTGTGTCCGGCGGTGAGAGGCACCGGACGTGCCGCACACATAGGGGAAGTGAGTAAGCACAGGAAAGAAACGATAACCGCGCAGGTCCGACTTCGGATCGGAGCTGCGCTCGGCCTTGCCGTCTCGGCATCGCTCATGGGAGCTGCCGCACCCCAGGAGGCCGGGAATGAACTCGGCACCCTGACCGAAAGTGAGTCCGTTACCGCACCGGCTGACGTTGAAGTCTCCTTCAGCCGGGAGGGTGTCACCAGCAGCCATGACCCCGACGTCCGCCTCCGCACTCTCATGAGCACCGGAAAGACCGTCGGCGGGACGCTGGACAACCCGCTGGCCAATCCGGTCCGCACCTCGTCCTTCGGCGGCCGTATCAGTCCCATCACCGGAGACCCCACCGAGTTCCACTCGGGCCAGGACTTCGGGACCCCGTGCGGCACGGACGTGACCGCAGCTGCATCGGGGACTGTGACATTCGCTGGCTGGCACCCCTACGGCGGCGGCATCCGCGTCGAAATCGACCACGGCGGCGGACTCGTGACCACCTATAACCACCTGAGCTCATCCCACGTCAGCGTCGGGCAGAAGGTTTCCCGCGGAGACTTCATCGCCAGTGCCGGCACGACCGGGGCATCCACCGGCTGCCACCTGCACTTTGAAGTCGTCCTCAACGGCAAGCACATCAACCCGGCCGGATGGCTTTGAGCACCCGTGACGTCTCCGGGCGCATAGAAACAATATGACCCTCTCCGTTGTCCTCACCGGGACCTTCCGCCGGCCGGAACTGCGCTTTGAGTTCCCCTGGGGTGCCAGAATGCCCAGAGGCGGCGACGCCCAGAAGTGGATCAAGGACGTTGTCCCCTCGCGCCGCTGGGATCCGGCCGAGAAGGCCTGGTACATCACCGGAACCGGCATCAACCCGGACAAATTCTTCGCCAAACACGGCATCGAGGTCGATTACTCCGAGGCGACAGGCGATCTGGAAGACCTGGACAGCCTTGAGCCCCTGTGGCGCCCGATGGTTCAGCGTTCCAAGCGGTTCCCGCACTCGGCCTTCGTCCGCCACCGGCTGGCCGGCTACGAGCGTGTCAGCGAACTCCTGGGTC
Source organism: Arthrobacter sp. zg-Y1110 (assembly GCF_025244865.1). Classification (NCBI taxonomy): domain Bacteria; kingdom Bacillati; phylum Actinomycetota; class Actinomycetes; order Micrococcales; family Micrococcaceae; genus Arthrobacter; species Arthrobacter sp. zg-Y1110. The sequence goes on along the minus strand of NZ_CP104273.1, from coordinate 273,723 downwards.
CCGGCGCTGTCTGGGACAAGAAAGCCCAGCGCTTCACCGCCCTGATCACCGACCTGATCGACGAGAACGGTCCCAAGAAGGGGCTGAGCTTCGACGACGACACCTTCAACGACGCCGTCGCCGCGCTGCAGGCCGGCCCTATCCCCGCAAACGTCCGGGAAGCAGCACGGGAACTGGCCGCATCCACCGGCGTCGACGGGGACGAGCAGAAGGTCCTCTCCGAACGCACCCGGGAACTGGTCGACATCGTCGCCTCCCACACCGGCTACCTGCCAAAATGGTTCGGCCTTGACCTCTTCCCCTTCCAGGTTGCCGGAGCCTACGCCATCGTCGGCGGACACCGTGCCCTCTGCGATGCCCCTGGCCTTGGTAAAACCCGCCAGGCACTGGCCGCGGCCGCAATCCGCCGCGCCGAGCGCGTCGTTATCGTCGTCCCGCCGCTGGTTGTCACCAACTGGTGCCGCGAAGCCCTGACTGCCCTCGGCCCGTTCTTCGCACCGGACCACAAGCAGGCATCCGTGGCGACCCTGGACCTGACGGCCGGCAAGAAGAAGACCCGGTCGAAGGCCCCTGATTTCCCGCCGTACATTGTCCCGATCCGGGCCGGGAAGAAAGTCCCGCCCTTCCCCGACCGCGGTGTCATCGTTGTCGCCGACTCCCTGCTGGCCTCCCGCCCGGAACTGTTGAAGGAGCTCGTGGACTGGAACCCCGAGGCGGCACTGTTCGACGAAATCCACCGTGCCCGGAACTTCAGCACCGCCCGCGCCACCGCGGACCGGAACCTTGCCTGCACCATCAATGACCTGCGCATCCCCATTACCGGCACCCCGTTCCTGGCCAGCCCGGCCGAGGTGACGAATCTGCTGGCCATCGCCGGTGCCCTGGAGCCGTACTTCGGCGGCGCCTCGAAGTTCATGAACCGCTACACCAAGCAGAACCGCTTCGGCGCCTTCCTGCCCAGGCGGGAGATGCTCTCCGAACTGGAGATGCGCATGACCCGTGACTGCTGGGTTCGCCGGAACAAGGCAGACGTCCTCAAGCAGCTGCCCAAGAAGCTGCGCACCACCCGGATCGTGGACATCGACACGCGCGGCTTCCACGAAGCCCACGAGGTCCTGTACGAGAAGATCCGCGAATGGGTGAAGGAATTCACCGAAGACGGCTCCATCATCGGACCCGAGGACATCAAGAAGTTCTCCCGGGAACGTATCGACCTCATCACGCCGCTGCGCGCAGCCGCCGGCGTCGCCAAGGTGCCTGCCGCCATCGAGATCGTCACCGACTGGATGGAACAGACCACCGAAACAGCCAAGGACGGGACCAAGAAGTACACCCGCCCCCTGGTTGTCTGGGTTCACCACCAGCCGGTCATGGAAGCCCTGGTCAACTCGATCCCCGCGGACCTGGCCGGCGTCGGCTTCATCGACGGCGGTGTCCCCGAGCACAAACGCCAGCCCATGGCAGACAAGCTGCAGAACGGTGAGATCGGCGTGCTGTTCTGCTCCATCGGTGCCGCCGGCTTCGGAATCACCCTGACCAGGTCCTCGGACGCGATCTTCGTGGAAACCGACTGGACGCCGGCGAACATTAGCCAGGCTGAGGACCGGATCCACCGCATCGGTCAGACCGAAACGTGCATCATCACCACCCTCATGGCCGTGAACACCCTGGATCCGCACATGCGGGCCATCCTGCGCAACAAGGCCAACGACCTGAACGTGCTCATGCCCGGCGCCGATAACAACGTCACCGAGATGACCGCGGCCGTCAACGAGGACGAGGGTATCTACGAGGAAACGGCAGGGGACGACCCCGAGCTGGAGAAGCAGTTCAAGTCCCTGGCCGACATCATGCAGCGGATCGTGGAGGACATCGTCCGCGAACAGGATGCCGGCGTCAGGAAGCGGCGGTGAGAGCGGCTGAGCCTGCCGCACACATAGGGGATATACGAATAACGAATGTTCCGGAACAGGCCGCCACGGCTGCACCGGAAACCGCCGGGAAAAGGAACTGAATGGGCTGGCTTAAGACCCGCGATAACTACAGCGGCCTGTCCCAGGCAGCGAGCCTCGGCATCGCAATCCTGAAGAAGACCAAGCAGAACACCTGGCAGGAACTCCTTGAGGCCATGGAGGCCGGCGATCCGCTGGTCGTGAAGACCTTCCTCGGCCTGGACCTCTCCGACGCCCAGCTGGACGTCATTTCCGCCCATCAGGATGCCCTGAACCTCCTGCGGATCAATCCGGCGGCGACACCTGCCGTATGCCCCAAGTGCGGGCACTTCATTCTCGTCTCGGATTCCGTGCCCTCTAAGTGCATGGTCGGGTCCGGGTGTGAAGGCAAGCCCGCGAAGATCGTGGCTGCGACAGCCGGCAAGGGCCTGCCCCCGGAAGCGCAGGCAGCCAAACCTGCACCGGCGGCCGCCGCGGCGGAACCTGAGGCCGATGACGCCGACGATTTCGACTTCGACGACCCGTTCGCCTAACCGGCAACTCCACTCCAGAAAGAAACAACCATGACCCCGTTCCTTATCGTGGGCGGCGTCGGGCTGGCACTGCTGCTGCTTTCCATGCTGCTCGGTTCCATTTTCGACTTCCTCCACATCCTCGACGGCGCTCTCTCGGGCACCGCGGTCGGATCCGGCCTCACCCTCTTCGGCGCCTCCGGCGTCCTGGTGCTCAGCAACAACGGACCGGCCTGGCTTGCCTACACCCTCGCTGCCGTACTCGGCGCAGGTGCCGTAGCAATCGTCGGAACCATGACCCGGAAGCTGCAGGCCGCATCCGTGCAGGTGCCCTACGAGGTCGTCGGACTGACCGGCGTCACGGTATCGCGCATCACCGGCGCCATGGGTGAAGTCCAGCTGAGCCACCCGCGCGAAATCAACAAGCGCATGGCCTTCTGCGAAGAGATCATTCCCTCCGGCGCCTCAGTCACTGTGACCGAAGTGCACGGCTCCCGCGTGAAGGTCGAAAAGACCGCCGCCTGACCGATCCCGGCCAGAAGAACACACCACCCCAACAGAAAGGCCCCCATGGGCTTCGAAAATACCGGCTCCGTCCTCGCGGTCGTTGCCATCATCGTCGTATTCCTCGCCATCCTTGGCTATGCGGCATCCCGCCTGCGCACCGTTGCACCGGATGAGGTCCTGGTCATTGTGAGGATGGGATCCACCAAGTCAGGCACCGGCGGAGTACGCGACTCCTCCAACGACACCATTGCCTTCGCCGGCAAGGTGCTCGTCCTGCCCGTCGTCCAGCAGGACTTCCGCCTGTCCCTGAAGCAGCGCCAGGTCGAACTGACCGTCACCGGCCCGGACAAGAACTTCATCAACGTCTCCGTCCTGGCCTCGCTGAACTTCAAGCTGGCCGACTCCGAAGCGGACATCCGCAAGTCCGCCCAGCGCTTCCTGACCCACACGGACGCACAGCTGGAGACCTCCATCCAGAACTCGCTGGAAGGCTCCCTGCGCTCGATCATCGGCTCGATGACCGTGCAGGAAATCAACTCGGACCGGGCCAAGTTCATGGACGCCGTCCTGAACACTGCCAAGGCCGAACTGGCCGAGCAGGGCATCCAGGTCGACATCCTGAACATCAAGGACATCAAGACCAACGATAAGGACTACTGGGACAACCTCTCCAAGCCTGAAACCGAGCGTGCCGCCCAGGTCGCCGCAGTTGCAGCATCCGAAGCCAAGCAGATCCGTGAGGCTGCCCGCGTAGCCCAGGAGGAGCAGACCGCCCGCCTGGATAAGGATCTTGCCGTCAAGCAGGCCGCGTTCAAGGCCGAAGAGGACACCCAGCAGGCCATAGCCGACGCTGCAAAGGACCTGGCCAAGGCCCAGCAGGACGTGGAAATCGCCCGTCTGCAGCGCGCTGCCCTCGTCGAGGAAGCCCTTGTCCAGGAGCAGAAGCTGGACATCAGCGAGAAGAAGCCGGCCGACGCCGCGGCGTACGCTGCACGCGTCCATGCCGAGGGCCTGCGTGATGCTGCCAAGGCTGACACTGAAGGCCGCGCCTTCGAGAAGAGGACCATGGCCGAGGCCGAAAAGGCTGCGACCGTACTGGAAGCTTCCGCCCGTGCCGAATCCCTGGAGCTCGAGGCAACTGCCGAAGCCAAGGCCGTTGAGCTGAAGGGTGAAGCCGAAGGCAAGTCCATCAAGGCGATCGGTACTGCAAACGCTGAGGCTGAAAAGGCCAAGGCAGACGCCCTCGCCGGCTACACGGAAGAGGCCATCGCCTACATCCTGGCTGACCACATGCCTTCGATTATGGCTGCCAACGCCCGCGCCGTTGCCGGTATCGACAACTACACGGTGATCTCCACGGACGGCGCCTCGGATGCCACCAAGCAGGTCACCCGCATGGGCACCGAAGGTCTGGCTTCCATCAAGGCCATGACCGGAATTGACCTCTCTGCACTCCTTGGCAACCTTGCCGGTGGGGCCATTGCAGGAAACGCGGCAGTGTCCGCAGCGGATACCCCGGAGCAGGCCAAGGCCGCCTAGCTTCATTGAGGCCGGGCCCCCGTCACGAGATCTGCGGCGGGGGCTTTTCCATGCCCGGGGCAGTACCCAAAAATCACCGATTATGTGATCTGCATCACAAATAGCCTTTTTGCTGCGCGTTTTTGAAAACAGCCGCACACAGAACGGGCATGAGCATTGATACAGCAACGGCAGCCGGTAAGACCAACTTCGCACGGGTCCCCGAGGGCGTACCCGCAGGCGGCCAGTTCGCCGCCACCACACACGCAGAGCCTTCGCTCACCCTCTCCCTCGAGTCTTACGGGTTGTCGGCCGAAGCCATCCTGAAGCAGGCTTCGGACTCCGCCCGCTACTGGCAGGCCCGCATGGGCCAGAAGGCCAAGTCCAACACCGTGGACGCGGACGACATCACCCAGGAGACGGTCCTGATCACCCTCAAGGCCATCCAGGAACGCAAGAACATCGAAAACCTCCGGGGCTGGGTGAACCGCACTGCCCGGAACTTCACCTCCCAGAGCACCCAGACCGTCTTCCGCGCTGAAGACCGCGTTGCCTACCGGCTGTTCGAAGAGAAGTGCCAGGAAATCATCAACCGCGAGCAGCGCATGCCCACCGTTGCTGAGGAAAAAGCCATCGAGCAGGAAATCTTCGACACCTGGCACGACCCCCGCCACAAGCCGTCCAAGGCCTTCCGAATCGCAACCACCGTCGAGCGCTCCCTTGACGCCAACACTTCCGAGGACGAAATGTCCGGCTCCATGGGCGCCAGCCTCGTCGCCGTCGAACAGATGGCCAATGTCCCCGTGGACTCCTACATGGACCGCGCCTTCGATGCACTGGACGAAAAGGGCGTGGCCAGCAAGGCAAAGGCCCGCCGTCTGGCATGGAACGCCCTGGCCGAAGGCACCGGAGTACCGCTGTCGCGTGAGGCATCCCTGTCCCAGCGCCACGTCACCCGCCACCGCTCGGTGATGAGCAAGCACGAGGGCGGCATCATGGCTGCCTGCAACGACTGGGCACAGGGCAACGACAACGCTGCCACCGAAGCCCTGTTCGCACCGTTCGGCGAAGACCTCGACGTCGAGCAGCAGGAAAAGGTCGTCGACATGCTCGAACGCCTCGGCGCCGAGAAGGCACAGCCCATGTGGGAATCGGCCATCTCGTACGCGAACAACAAGCACGCCGAGAAGTAAGGGCCCCTGCGGTGAACCCGAATCGCGTCCCCGTGGGGGTCCCGACTGGCGGCCAGTTCGCCGCATCAACCCACGGTGAACCCCTTGTCCGTATCGCCCCGGCCGCCGGCTTCCCCGATCTGCGGGAGGCCGGCCTGGCCGAGGTCCGCGTGCTTGCACGCAGCTCCGACCCGCTTGTCCGGGCAGAGGTCACCTCAAGTCCCGTCGTCCCCGACGACGTCCTGGAAGAACTGTCCGCCCGCGACCAGCCGGCAGCAGTACGCCTGGCAGTGGTCAACACCGGCTACGCGGGAACTGCCGACCGTGCCGCCGAGGACCCGAACCCCATCGTCCGCGCTTCCGCCTTCTCCAGCTGGGACCTGTCCGAAACCGGGCGGCGCCGTCTGGCCGGAGACAGCGAAGTCCAGCGGTTCATGAACCTGATCGCTGCGTAAACCGGCTGACCGCCCGCCGTCTACGCATGTGAATTAGCAGAACTACCGACCACGGGCCCGCGGCCGGAGAACAAGAGGAGCTTCCTCTAAGAAAGGCAGGAAATGATCCCCATCACCACGGCCGCCCCGATGGCGTCCACGGTCAACCTAAAGGGCGGCTGGGAGACCTTCTGGGACGCCATCACGGCCGGCTTCCCCACCATCACCAACATGATGACGATCATCGGCGTCATCCTCGTTGTCTTCGCGCTCCTGAAGTGGGCGTGGGACCGTCGCCGCGGCGGCGGCATGGGCCAGGGCGCGCAGCCGCTCTGGGGTGCACTGATCCCCGGCGCCATCCTGGCAGCCCCGGACATGCTCTTCCCCATCCTGCTCGGAATCCTGGACCTCGTGATCAACGTGGTCATCTCGCTGATCAACGCAGCGACTCCCTAGCAGCCGACCGGCGTAGGCCTGGTCACCCAGGCTGAATAAACCCTTGAGCCGGGGCCATCGCGCCCCGGCTCAGGCATGAAAGGGATCCAGCACCATGTCAGCCGTCAATTCCCTGTACTCCCTGACGCCTATGACCGGCCGCACGTCCGGCGCCGACCGAACCACGGTCATCGGAACGGTGGAAATGAAGTGGCGGACCTTCTGGATCGCCATATTCGCCATGGTTCCCGGCGGCATCCTCACCGCAGTCTTCTACCCGATGATCGACGGGTATTCCTTCCTGTGGATCGCAATCACCGAGGGGCTGGCCTTCTACCTCATTGAACGGCGCTCCAAAGAGGGTCTGAGGCTGCGGACCTACCAGGCCTTCTTCGACAAAAAGAGATCGAACGTCAACGAGTTCTACCTGTGCGGTCAGCGCATTGACGTCGCCGGAGAAGAGTTCGGCACCGTCCGTCAGATCACCGCCCCGGTCGACCGGGGGAAAGCCTCCCGCAAGACCGAATTCACGACATTCGAAGATTTCGAGGAATCCCTCCGATGAACAAAAGCATCCTTGCCAGGGTGTTCTCCGCGCTCCTGCTGCTCGGCGTCCTGACCTTCGGGTTTGCGCCGGCGGCAAACGCAGCGGCGATCCCCGCGGCCTCAACTCCTGCCTCCATTCAGCTGCCTGCCGTCATCGACGGAGCGGGCGCACCAAATTCAGCCAAGTCCGTCTGTGGAACTACTGCCGGCGGAACCTCGAGCGCAGCCAGCAACGACCTGCTTCCGGTGAACCGCTGGGCCGACGCAACCTCGTCCATGCACTCCCGGCTGGACAACACCTTCCTGTCGGACACCGCAGAGCTCATGCAGCGCCACTCGATCATTTCCACCGGCATGTCTTCCGGTAACTTCATGTGGTCCCTGGGCACCGGCATGTCCGCATTCGCCATCAACTTCTGCATGCTCGACAAGATGGGCGGCGCAGCGGACTCCGTAGTCGCCACCATCGGCAACGCCGTCATGGATTCAGCCCTGCTCACCGGCATGGTCGTCCTGTCGATCGTCATTCTGCTCTTCAAGGGCCGCAAGAGCGGTCAGATGCCATGGAAAGCCATTGCCCAGAAGGGCGTCGTCATCGGCCTGCTTGCAGCAATGACGGCCGGAGCCATGGCTTCGACCGGCGGCGGCAAGAGCGGATCCAGCGAACAGCCCTACTCCGAAGCAGCCCAGAACCAGCCGTACGTCCCGGGCGTCATGTCGCCGGGCTGGATCGTGACCACCATGAACCGGACAATCTCCTCTCTCGCTTCGGCCCCGGCCGGCGCACTGGTGCTCTCCACCACCAATGCAGGGCAGATGAACCAGGCGAACCTGCTCTCCTGCGACAACTACCTCCTGTCGCTGAAGATGGGCTACAAGAACGCCTACGCCGACACTGCCGAGTCCCTTGCCTCCGGCGTACCACTGATCCTGTCCTCCCTGTGGGAAACCACCGGCCTGCAGACCTGGCGCACCGCCCAGTTCGGTAACGCCGGACAGGGAGCCAACCGGCTCGATGAGAACTCATGGTGCCGTCTGCTTGAGTGGAACGCAGGATCCCGGGTCATGAGCACCACCGAAGATATGGACCGGGGTGCCGACAACTCGGCCTCCACGGTGCGCGCCACAATGAACCGCATCATGCCGGCCGACCGGGCCATCAAGAACTTCAACTACAGCCAGATCGCCTTCGTCCCCGGATCCAAGGCCGATACGGATAAGTCCCTTGTTGCCTGGGCCACCTGCCGGTTTGCGAACAGCGACGGCGGCGGCAGCCTTGAGGAAGCGAGTTCGTGGAAGATTGCGGATCCTTTCGCCAAGGGTGACAAGGACAAGAAGGCCGATGCAGGCAACTGCGCATCGTGGTTCACCAGCGACTCCGACGGGGCCGGCGCCTTCAACTGGGACTCCAGCCAGGACAAGGTCCAGGAACGCACCACGGGTACCGGATACGGCAACGACGGCGCTGCACTGGACGTGCGTGACTTCATCCTCACCCTCCACGGCAACTCCAACGCACAGGGCATGACCGCGGTCTTCGCCTACAACATCTCGGCACTGGCAATGCTGGCCGTTTTCGGCCTCCTGGCCATCTCGATCATCATCGCCAAGGTCGCCATGGTCGTCATGATCATTACCGGCGTCTTCATGGTCATCATGGCCCTGATGCCCAACGCCGGTTTCGACAAGTTCGGCAACTACCTCAAGACTCTGGTGGGCATCAACATCTTCACCTTCGCGATCCAGCTGCTGTTCGCGCTGATCTCGATCATCACTCTGATGCTGCAGAACCTGGGTAACTCGTTCCTGGGCGGTGCAACGTCGCTGGTGGCTATCTTCTGGTCGGGCCTGTCGCCGCTGATCGCCGTGTACCTGCTGCACATGATGTTCACCAAGGTGCTCAAGGTTCCCTCACCGTTCAAGCTCTCCGCCGCCATGGCGTGGGGCGGGACGATGGCAGCTGCCGGCGGCGCCGCCGTCGGCGGTGTAGGCGCACTGCTCGACCGCAAGGCCGGCAACGCAGGACGCCGGGCCATGGGCGCAGCCAAGGGCGCAGGCAAGCGCGGCATGAGCACTGTGCTCGGCAAGGCATCCGGAGGCCGCCTGGGCGGAGCCGGATCGACACGCCGCGGCACCGCTGCACCTGCCGGGACCAACGGTACGAAGGCAGCAGGATCTTCCGAATCCATCAACGGCGGAGTGCCCGCTGCACTGTCCGGCAACAAGCGCCGCGGCAAGGGCGGCGAGCAGAACCACATGGTTGCCGGTTCTGATGAGATTCAGAACCGCCTGCTCAACAGCAATGTGCCCAACTCGCAGGTTGCCAAGGGCAAGATGTCCGCCAGCGACCGCCAGATGATGGCCGAGGCAGCCAAGGAAGAACGGGCAGCCGCGAAGCAGTTCCGCGCAGACCAGCGTGCAGAACTTGGGCTCAGCCCCGAGGTCACCCCCGGCGGCCAGGTTGTGGGCGCCCTGTCCAAGACGGTCTCCGGTGCAATGGTTGCCGGGTCTGCACTGGGCAAGGCAGGCACCGCCGGCAAGAAGATCGTTTCGCACCCGATCCAGTCCAGCCGCAACGGTGTCCGGTCCGCAGGTCTTACTGCAGGCGCAGCTGCTATCGCAGCCAAGTCCGCAGTCCAGAAGGCCGGAGCCAGCGCAACAGTCACCCTCGGCAACCTGCAGTCCCACCCGGTCCGGACCTCCGTGGGTCTGGCACGTCGGGCAGGATCAGCGACAGGCGAAGCGGTAACCAAGGTGGCGCGCAGCAAGGCTGTCACCGCAGTCCGCTACTCCAACGCCGTGGACCAGTTCAAGCAGAAGCCGTTCAAGACGACCGCCAAGGTCGCCGGAGCCGGACTCCTGCTCGCTGCCTCCACGCCGGCCCTGGCCATCCCGGCCGTCGCCGCAGGTGCCTGGGCGGCGAAGAAGGGAGCCCAGGAAGCCCACCGCCGGACGCTCGGCCGCAAGACGGTCAACGACCAGATGACCGCCGAGTACCGCCAGGCCATGTGGCACCAGAAGAGCCGGCAGTCCAGGGTCCGCCCTGCGGAAACCCAGCAGGGCCCCGTGGCTCAGCCGGTAAATCCGCCCCCGGCAGCCGAGGTCGAGCCGGTGCCGGCCAGCACCGGCGGCCAGCGGATGGATTAGCCGCACACAGGTAAGGGGCAGGCGATGCGTCAATCGCGTCGCCTGCCCCTTAAACTCACACCAAGCACCCCATCAGCAACATCAGCACCACGCAGCTAAGGAGCCGCACACCTCATGACCACCGAATTCGCCTCGCGGCAGCCGGCCGGGATCCCCGCCGGCGGGCAGTTTGCCTCAACAACCCACTCGGAGTCTCCGGTCCGGCTCTTTGACCGGGGTGACGGAACCTTCCTCAAACCCTCCCCATCAGCGACAGCGGACCATTGCATCGACTTCTGGTCCAGGATTGACGTCCCGGATGTCGTCATCGACCAGGTGGTCTCTGAGTACGCGGTCTTCCGGAACAACGAAATCGTTGAGCGTATCGACGAGGAGATGACTGCCTGGTCGAAGGCTTGGAAGGCTGACGAGCGAAATGCGCCGCCCAAGCGGCCCGGCAAGGATCTGGAGAGGCTGCAGGCGCGGTACCAGGAAGAGTTCGACGCCCGCCAGACAGCCATCAAGCCGCAGATCTACGCAGAACACCCGAACCAGCTCGGAGCTTATGACGTCAGGCAGCTCGTACGGGCAGCACAGATGCGCCGGCATCGCCCTCACGTCTCCAAGTTCCCTGAGGAGATGGAGAAGGTTCTCCGGCACCAGGTTGAGCTCTTCGATGAGACTCTTACTGTCGATCAGATCGAGGATAAGTACCGCCTGTCCAAGGTAGGCCATGCAATGGATTCCATTTTCCCGCCGAAGCCGAACCCGGAGGTCCAGGAGGCCCTGGAATACCTCGAGCGGATCAACGAGAACCTGGTTCACCAGCGTGTCGAGATGACCTACTAGCCGTTCATCTCCCCGGATAACAGGAAGGGCCCCGCCGATGTGGCGGGGCCCTTCTTTGCTGCCTGAGCAGGTGCGGCTCTGCTTATCCTTCTCCGGGACCGATCGTGGACATGAGCCAGGTTCCGTCGGGCTGGATCTGCATCAGGCCGTTGAAGCGGTTGCCGCCGTCGGCGTAGATGGCCTGGAAGCTGAGGGTGCCGCCGCCTTCTTCCATGGGGGAGTTGGACCGCAGTGTGTCAGAGGGGATGTTGCGGATGTCGGTGTACCCGAAACTCTTGTACAGCTCATCGGTGACGTAGGGGCGCAGCCGCTTGAGCCACGCTTCCTTGCCGCCCTCGGGGTTGGCCCAGGCCTCGGAGAAGGCATCGGCGTTGACCCGCCAGTCCGTCTCTTCGATGGCCTGCTGGTTGTTTCCTACGTGGATCTCCAGTTCCGGGGTCTCTGAAGGCTGCGGAGTGCTGACATCCGGGCCTCCTGTGCCGTCCTGAGCGCCTTCCGTGGCCTCCGGGCTCCCGGAACCCGTCGGTGAGGCTGTGGGGCCCTCAGGCCCGCCGCCAAGGACTGCAGTCGGAGCAGCAGTCGGCTGGACCGTGGCTGTTTCATCACTGTCCCCGGTACGGGTGACGCCGATATAGACGGCCGCGGCGGCGATCAGGATTACCACGGCAATGATCAGGGCCTTCTCCTTGATGAATGTGAGAACGGGGCTCTGCGGGCTTTCAGCCATGGATCTTCTTCCTTAGTTCAGATGGTTCGAGGGCGGGCTGCAGGGGGAGGGGTGCTCCGAGCCTGCAGCCCGCGGGTTCTACTTGTCGGTGTCGGCTACGTGGATGTAGCCCTGGACTGCTGTGGCATTGATCCGCTGCACCGAGTACGCGTGCTCCTTGGGTGCCGCGTTGTACTGCTCGATGGTGACCGTACCGTCATCGTGCACTTCCTTCACAACTGCCACATGCCCTGCGTAGCCGGTGAAGATGGTGTCCTGCCATCCCGGGCCCCACCAGGCGATGGCACCGGCCTTGGGGATGTCGTCAGTGACGTATCCGGCGCCGGCGAGGTTCGAGCTCCACTCCGCTGCGTTCCCGAACAGAGCCACGCCCATCTTGGACGGCGTGAACGGGTAGTCCTGACCCTTCTCCCAGCCCATCTGCTGGTTCATGCGCCAGGCCACGAAGGATACGCATTCACGCTTGTACAGGCTCCACGGGTCGGCGCCGGGATCCGCGGACCCTTCGCACCAGGCGCAGTCGCCCACCGGGTTCTTGTACGGATAGTCATCGCCCTCGCCGCCGTCGCCGACTGCGATGCCGTGCGCGCCGCCGGTGGCACAGGCCGGGCCGGCACCTTCAACGGGCTCGTAGACGTAGTCGCCGCCGGTGCCGGGCATCTGGGTGACGGAAACGTGCACGTGGTCGTTATGCAGCGTCGTGTCGTTCCAGTTGCCCGCGTACATGCCGCCGTAGCCGCCGGTGGAATACGGCTTCCAGCCCTCGATCGGGCCGAGCCAGATGCGGTCCTGCCAGATGATGTAGTCGATGCCGAACGCTTCGTCGTTCTTGATGAGGAAGTCGGCAATGGTGTCCCCGGCCTTGTCGCCGGCAGGGGACTGGTAGTCCCTGATCATCACGTCCACGGCCCGGCCGGTGAGGTGGTCCAGGGTTCCGCCGAGGTCATAGAAGGTTTCGACCCCGTCGGCGTACTTGTCCTTGATGGCGGCCTCGACAGCCCGGGTGTTGGGGTGGGCATCGGGGTTGACCACCAGCTTGTTCGGGGTGCCGGCTCCCTCGTCGCTGTCTTCGTGAGGATCCTTGAAGGAACCGCCGGTGGGCTTCAGGTCCTTCACCAGCTGGCGGGCCATGTCCTCCCATTTGGCGTAGGCATCAGGGAAGGCGGAAACCTGCACGGCCTGGGCGGCGTTGCTGACCGGCATGGTCTCCCAGTCGGGGATGGTCTTGAGGCGTTCCAGGAACATGTCGGCGGACTTGCCGATGTTCATGGCGTCTTCGACGGTGCCCCAGGAGTACTGGTTGCCGTTCACCTGCTGCTGGAACGGGCCTACCGAGTAGCCGTCCTGGCCCTTGGCGGTCTTGTCATCGGTCAGGGCTTCGGATCCCGGAACCCTGATGTTCCACCAGTTGCGCAGGGTGCTCTCCTGCATGGCGGTAGCCAGGGCGATGACGGCTGCCTGCTCGGACATGCCCTTCTTTGCGACCTGGTTGATGATCTGCTGGGCGATCAGCTTCTGCTTCTCGTTCAGCTCAACGCTCGTCTGTCCGCCGAGCTTCACCGGCTCCGTCGTGCACTGCTGGGTCTGCCCGGTGGCCCAGGTGTAGGCGAGGTCGAAGATCTTCTCCGAGATGTCAGGGTTGCCCTTGATGGGAAGCGTCCTCAGGGCGATGAGGTACTGCTCCTTGACGGCGTCGTGGGCCGCCAGCATTTCGTCCTCTTCGGAGAGCTTGCGTCCGGGCCCGTCCGTGTCGGTGCCGCGGACGTCCATCACACCTGCGTCCAGGGCGGGGTTGTCCAGGGTGTCGACCGTCAGCTCGCTGGCATCGGAGAGCTTGGAGGCGAGGTAGTTGCCTGCCTTGGTGAGGTCCCCTGCGTCCTCTTCGGAGATACCTCCGTCGACCTTGTCCATGTCGATGCCGTAGGGGCCGACACCCTTGCCCGCGGTGCGGTTCTCGGCCATGGTGGCAATGGCTGCCATGACCTCCCACCTGACGGCGTACTTCTCGGCGGAGTCACTGATGGTCGCAAACTTGTCTTCGTCGGCTACATCGCTCATGCCTGCCTGGATTGCCGAAGACGCGTGGCCGGCGTTCACCGCACTGTTGTCGTTGGACCCGGTGTTGAGCATCGAAATGATCATCACGGTGACAATCAGGATGGCCACGACAGGGATGAGGGCGGCAAACATGATGCCCTTGCGGCCCGTCTTGGTCTTCAGGGCGGCTTCGGCCACACCCTTCGCAGCACCAGCAGCACCGCCGGTAGCTGCGCCCTTGGCGACAAGGAGGGCAGCCTGCATTCCGTCGGCTTTGGCCTGATCGGCGTTGGTGGGTGCTCCGGAAGGATTCGGATGCTGGGGGTCAGGTGTGCTCATGCCAGGGGACATGCGCAGATTTACCGGTCCCGGGGCTCCAGAGGCGCCCGGGGGCATGGCGGGGGCACAGTTACGGCCAGTCCCTGGGCGCGGTAGCGGCGCACTTCATCAGCCCAGGTGATTCCCAGCCCGCCGGCCGCTGCCAGCGTGTCGAACTGATCGGCCCACGTCATGCCTGCAGGCTGGAGTTCTTCGAGGCGGACAGGGCAGGGGGAGAGGGTGTCCGTGAGCGTGTATTCCCCGCCGGAGCGGACGAGGACGTTCCAGTAGCCGTCACCGAGGTAGATGCCGTAACCGGACGGGCCGGTCACCTGCCACAGCTGGCCGTGGGCGGGCAGGCGGGTCATCGCTGGCTGAACCGCTCTCCGGCTTTGGTGTTCAGGCCTGCGGCGAAGTATTTGCGGCGCCGGGATTCCAGGCGCATCGTCTCCCACGCACCGGGGACCTTCGCCCCCTTGGAAAGGTTGCACTTCACGCAGGCCGCAACGAAGTTCGCCATGGAGGTGGATCCGCCCTTGGACCACGGGTACCAGTGATCTCCATGATGGGCCGGCCGCCGGCATCGCCTGAACATGGTGCCCAGCTCGCATTGTCCGCCGGCGCGGTCAAAACCTTCGCGGCGCTGGCTGGCGGAGAAGAGCCGTGTGGGATCCTTCGGGCCGGGACGCCTGCGCGAGAGCGCGCTGAGGATGCCGAAGGCAACCAGGATCGCTGCAATGAAAAGGACAGGGGCGGGGACGGCGTCCAGGACCCCGTGGAGCACGCCCTGAATGTCGAACGTGAAGCTGCCCGGGTCGGGCATGGCTACGGCTGGGACGTGGAGCATCGAGTTCTTTTCCGGCAGGGGGGAAGGGTCACCGGGGGACATGCGTAGACAAAGAAAAGCCCCGCACAGTCCACGGGGGACCGGCGGGGCTTTCCTTTATGACGGACTAGAAGTCGTCGTCATCATCGTCGTTGTCTTCGGCGACGGGCTTGGCCTTCGGCTTGGCCGGAGCCTTCTTGGCGGCAGGCTTTGCGGCCGGAGTTTCGGACTCTTCCTCGTCAGCGAAGGAATCGACCGTCTTGCGTGCGCCGCCACCGGCCTTGGAGACCTCGGCAGTCTGCCAGCGCAGTGCCGGGCCGACTTCCTGGGCGGTGAAGCCGATCATGGTGATGGACTTGTCCTCGCCGTCGATCTGGACTTCCTTGTCGTAGGTCTTCAGGCGGGCAATCACGGTCACGCGCTGGCCCTTCTTCAGGGAAGCGGCCATGTTCTCGGCGGTGGAGCCGAAAGCGGTGAACGGGATGAAGTGGGTAACTTCCTTGTCGCGGTCGCCGCCCGGGTTCTCGTTGATGGCGACCTTGAAGTTCAGGCGCGGGGTGCCGGACTTGGTTTCGGTGATCAGCTTGAGATCGGTGACCAGGTTGCCGGTGAAGGGGAGGTTGTACAAGGTGGTGCCTTTCGTCGGCCCATAGGGGCTGTGTCAGAACCGGAGGTGGTTCCGGGTCTGTTTGTTTCTATGCGTGCCGGGAGCTGACGGCTGTCAGGTTCCGCAGGCGACGCCTGGTACTGCTGGTCGGGGGCCTAAAACGGAGGCTTCCCTTCCTTACTTCCTATGTGTGCGGCATGAGGGAGAACTCTCACCGCCACCAGGAAAATCTTTGGGATCAGATGCGGCTGACGCCTGCGCCGAGACGGCCGTTGTTCACGAGGGTGAGGATGTCCTCACGGACCTTGGCCACGATGTCTTCCTTGGATGTCTGCGTTGCAGTGGCCAGGAAGTCGGTGAGGATGAGGGAGACGTCCAGAAGGCCCATGACCAGCTCACGGGGATCGGTGCAGTCGACGATTGCGTCCATCGCGGTGAAGTCGCGCTGCTGGAAGCACTCCATCGCAGCAAGTGCAGCAAGGAGGGTGTCTGCCTGCGGCTGCGTGTCTGCGTGTGCCTGCTTGGATCCATCGGCGGAGGTCATCGGGGTCTTCCTTCGTGTCGGCGCCGGACCCGGCCGGTGTTCCCGGTCCGGGTCCTTCGCATCTGTGTCTGTGCGGTCCGGGTTGTCCCGGACCTCTCATTCACCTATGTGTGCGGCAACGTGAAGGTCTGTGCGCAGGGGCCTGTCAGCCGGCCAGGCGCTGCTCGTCCGTGGCCGCCGCGGCGGACGCGATGTCCGTCTTCAGGCGGGACCAGACGTACTTGAGCTTGGACTTCTCGCTGCGGATCGTCTCCCACTCGGATTCGTCGGCGTCGCGGGCATACTCTGCAGCTTCGGCCGGATCCACGGTCCCGCCCTCGGTGACCATGAAGATCGTTTCCCCGGATGCCGGCTGGCAGCGGTAGATCTGGCCGGCCTCGGTGGAAGTGTCACCGGGCAGCCCCTCGGTGGCGTGGCTCTTGAGCACTGCAGTGTTGCCGAAGAGGACCTCCCCGACCATTGAGGATTCGTACTCCTCGCAGAGGATCGCCACGACGTCCCCGCCCTTGCGTTCACGGTGCTCACGGATGGAGACCACCGGCGCCAGGACAGGAGCCTCAGCTGCACGTTCGGCAGAGGGGGAGGGAGCTGCAGCCGGGGCTGCGTCCTTCGTGTCTGCTTTGCGGCGGCGTTCCGGTTCCGGTGCGGGGCCGGAGCGCAGCTGGCGGTACTTGGCAGCGAAGTCGATCACCGGGGCGGGCAGCGTGATTTCAGGTTCCGTGCCCGAGTCGATGGGCCATACTTCGTTGATGGAAAGCTCCTTGGTGGTAATGGTTTCCTGGGTTTCGGCTTCCTCGTCGCCGATGACGGTGACCCGGACGTTGACCTTGCCGGAGACAGCTACGACGTCGCCGACCTTCGGGACGATTCCCTGGCGACGAAGCCGGGAGAGGGAGAAGTCCCAGATGACCCCGTTGAGGGTGGTCTTGGATGATTCGAGGGAGAAGTTGGCCCGGCGTCCGCCGGAGTAACCCTTTTCCTCCCAGGAGGAGATGACGCCGACGGTCAGCACGGGTTCGCCGTTGCCGTCCGCGATCCGGTGCAGCGGGGTGACGCGGCCGCCGCCCGGTGCCTTCCAAGCCTTGAGCTCATCCTTGAGGGAGTTCAGCGGGTGGATACCCAGGCTGGTGCCGATCCGTGCACGCTGGCGTGCCGAGCACTCCACGTCCGACCATTCAGCATCCAGAGGTTCCTGGCCGCCCGTGCGGGCCGCACGCAGCACCATGATCTGCCCAAGCCGCGGCCCGAAGCCGTCCAGTGCACCGGCCTCGATGAGCGCCTGCACTGCGCTGACCGGGATGCGGCTGAATCCTGTGCCGTTGTCGGCAGGGACCCGGACGCGCTTGAGCAGGTCGGCCATGTCCTTGAACGGACCGTTCGCTTCACGCTCGGCCACGATGTACTGGCCGGCGTCGCCGACACCCTTGACCTCGCTGAGCCCGATGGCCACGGCGCCGCCGACGGGGGCGGTGCGTGCCATGGCAAGGTTCACGTCCGGAGCCATGACCTGGATGCCGTCCTCACGCAGTGACGTGAGGGCGGTCTGGCGCTTGTCGTCCTTGTCGGCCACGGCCAGGATCGCCGCAGCGTATTCCACGGGCCAGCCGGCCTTCAGATATGCGGTGTAGTAGGCGAGCATGCCGTAGGCAGCCGAGTGGGAGGCGTTGAACAGATAGGAGGCGGCACCGGAGATGAAGTCCCAGAGCTTCTGGGCTGTCACGGCGGAGAACACCGGGGAAATGACGTTGCCGTCCTCGTCCCGGAATTCCTGGGTGGCGCCTTCGGTCCACATGGTGAGGCAGGCATCCATCTCGGACTGCTTCTTCTTGCCCATGGCCTTGCGCAGGCGGGAACGCTGGGCAGCGTTGAAGCCGGAAACGACCGTGGACAGGCGCATGATCGTTTCCTGATAGATGGCCATGCCGTACGTTCCGCCCAGCACGCCGTCGATCCATTCGGTTTCCACCGGATCGTGGGTGAAGTCGGTGTAGGACACAGGCTCCAGTCCTGCCTTACGGCGGGCGTAAGAGGTGTGCATGCCCGCCTTCAGGGGGCCCGGGCGGAACAGGGCGACGATGGCGGAAATGTCGTCGAGGGTTTCCGGCTCCACTTCCTGTGCGGTACGGATCATGCCGCCGGACTCCATCTGGAAGACACCGCCGGTGCGGCCCTGCGCCAGCAGGTTGTAGGCACCCTGGACAATCGCATTGCCCTTGGTGTTCGGGTGCGGGATTTCCTCCATGGTGAACCGGTTGCCGGTCGTCCGGGCGGTGAAGTCCAGCGCGGTGGAGGCAATGTCGAGGTTGGTCAGGCCCAGGATGTCCATCTTGAGCAGACCGATCTCTTCACAGTCCGGGCCGTCCCAGCAGATCACGCGCGGAGCTTCGGGGTCCGCGGTGGCAGCGTGGGACTTCCAGCGCATCGGCACGATGTCATCGAGCGGTTCGGGGGAAATGATGAACCCGCACGCGTGGATGGATTCGGTCTTGGTGACGCCTTCGAAGGCGCGCGCCAGATCCAGGATGTCCTGAGCGTCCTGACCGGACTCTGCGACAAGGTTCCGGAACGCTTCCGAGGAGTTGTCCGAGGCGTCGTCGAGCTGGGCGAAGGAGTAGGCCTTGCCGCCGGCGGAGGGGATCAGGTCCGAGAGCTTGTTGCCCAGGCGCTGGATGTCCGCAGCGCGGCGGTTGATCTTCGCGTACGCCTCAGCAGTGATGGAGGCAGCCCTCTTGGAGTCCCCGGCGGCACGGGCAGCCTTGGCTGCGGCGAATACCTCGGGGGCCGGTTCGGAAGGCTTCAGGATACGGGCAGCGTCCTTCACGGCAGCCTTGGACAGGGCCATGCCGAACGTGCCGATGTGGGCCACGCGGTCCTTGCCCCAGCGCACACCGACGAAGACGAATACCTCATTGCGGCGGGCCGCTTCGAAGTCGACGTCGATGTCGGGCATGCCGGCGCGGCCGGGCTCGAGGAAACGCTCGAAGAGCAGGTGGTTCTCCAGCGGATCCACACCGACGATCTTCATGCAGTACGAGGTGGCGGCACCTGCAGCCGAACCGCGGCCGACACCGACGACGATGGGCTTCTTCCGGGTGCGGGTGGCATCGTCCACGGGCTTGCCTGCGTGCAGGTCGACCCAGTCCTGCGGGGTGTAATCCGAACGGGCCCAGGCGATCATGTCCCAGACGATGAGGAAGTAGGCGGGGAAGCCCATGTCGCAGATGATGTCCTCTTCCATCCGCAGGCGTTCCTTCACCTCCGCGGGCAGCGGGCGGCGCTTACCGGTCTCCGGGTCGGTTCCGTAACGCTCTACGGCACCTTCCTTCACAAGGTGGTGCAGGTAGGCGCGCTCGGAGTCGAACCCGGCGGGCACGGGGAACTTGGGCAGGCGCATCTTCGGGTCGGGGATGACCTTGTCGTCGCACAGGTCAGCGACCATCACGGAGTTGGCTACGGCCTGGCGCCATGCGGCGGCGGCCTTCTTGTTCTTGAGGTTGCCCAGCACATCGAGCATTTCCTGCTCGGACTTCAGGTAGTAGTCCGGGGTGCCGTTGAACTTGAAGCGCTTGGGATCATCCAGGGAACGCTTCACGCCCACGGCAAGGAAGCCGTCGTGTGCCTTGGCGTCGCCGGCGTGCTCGTAGTGGCAGTCGTTGGTGGCCACCAGCGGGATGCCGGTTTCCTCCGAGAGGATGCGCAGCTCGCGGAAGGCATGGGTTTCAGCCTTGATGCCGTGGTGCATGACCTCGATGAAGACGTGCTCGCGGCCGACGGCGCCGATGAGGCGGTCCAGGTTGTCGCGGGCATCGGAGCGAAGGCGTGCAGCATCGACGGGGACGCCGGGAAGCTTCGTGATGATCCGGGCCAGGTCCTGCTTGTGCTCGTCACCGGCATCTTCAGCCAGTGCGGGGGTGAAGTTCTTGACGGCTTCGCGGAGCTGGACGATAAGGGCCGCCGGGGTGGTGGTGTCCTTTTCGGCGTTGGAGAGCCGCTGTTTCATGGAGGCGTAGTCGGCCACAGCCGCGGTGATGCGGTCGGCCAGCTCTTCAGAGTCCTCTTCGCCCAGCAGTGCTGCGATTTCGGGGCAGGCAGCTTCGAAGGCTTTGTCGATCGCGCCGGCACGGGCCAGCGGTCCTGCAACCGGTCCGCCGAGGCAGCCGGTGAGGATGATGAGCCCTTCGCCGTGCTCGTCGAGCAGGTCGAAGTCGATCCGGGGCTTGTACCAGTGGGAGTCCTCGGCCTTGTTGTGCAGGGCGAGCAGGGACTTCCACCCGGCCTCGTTGCGGGCCAGGACGGTCAGGTGCATGTACCGCTTGGACTTTTCCTTGCCTTCATCGGCGTCGGAGGCATTGGCGTCATCGTTGGCGACGGTCTCGAAGTTGCGCTCGAAGCGGTTGCCGATGGCCATGTACATTTCGTTGCCGATGATCGGCTTGATGCCGGCCTCAAGGCAGTACTTCTGGAACTTCCAGGCAGCAGCGAGGGAGCCGTGGTCGGTGATGGCCAGGGCTTTCTGTCCGAGTGCGGCAGCGGTACGGGCAACGGACTTTACGCGGGTCAGGCCGTCGAGCTGGCTGTTCTCGGTGTGGTTGTGAAGGTGTACAAAGCCGCTGCCGTCCGGCTGAGGTTCATCAGTCACGTGTCTCCTGCTTTTCTAGCCTGAAAATGGGGTCGGTTGACCCCGGTTCAAAGAGTGGGGGAGGGCGAATGCCCTAGTTGTTCCTATGCGTCCGGACGGCCGACGGCTGTGCCTTGGCCGGTTCCAACGCGTGCATTACCTGGTATCCGGGGCTTTTGGGCCGGCGGCCGGTGATGCTGGAACCTTCATGGTTTCTATGTGTGCGGCAGAGGGCAGAAAAGAACCCGCCCGGCTGAAACCGCTGCCGGGCGGGCCTGTTTTCGTGGTGCCGAGGGTCAGGAGGCTGCGGCGTACTCCTCCGGGAAGGAGTGCATCAGCCACGCGCGGTTGAACGCCTGCAGAGCCATGCCGCGGGAGTGGGCCCTGGACCGTGCCCCCGGTGCCGCCGCGGCAATGACGGCGAAGAGTGCCTCGGCTTCACCGGGACGGCGTGCCTCGCGCGGAAGGTGGGCTGTGACGGCGGCAGTGAAGCGATCCCGCTCGATTGCGGTCAGCTCGGGATCATCCTTGGCCAGTACCTGCCAGAGCCTCAAACCTTCAGCGACCGTGTATCCGGCGGCCATGACGGCAAGGTCGGCGATCTGCTCCTGGTAGAGCAGGACACCGCGGCTGGTGGAGGTGACACGGGCAAGGATGTTCAGCGCCGTTGCCGTCCCGCGGTAGGTCCCGGCCGACGAGGCCAGGTATACGTTGCGGACCCCCGTCCCGAAACGGGCGACGGCGTACAGGTTGGCGAGCTCGCTCAGGTCAGTGACCTTGCCCGAATCGAGCATCTTCTTCAGGTCGCGGCTGCCCAGTTTCAGTCCGGGAAGATCCTGCTCGTACAGCAGGCGCCATGCCTTACGGACCGATGCCAGGTCGCGGCGCGAGGGGTGGGGTACGGGGCCGGTCTGTCCGCCTGCCCTGGGGGCGCCGGCTGCTGCCTTCAATGCTGCCCCCATGGGCGTCAGGGAGTGCAGCCCCATCAGGTTGATGACCAGCAGGCCTGTGCCTTCGATGTCTTCGCGGGCCCACTGCAGGGCCGGTACGTCGGAGGATTCGTAGGAGCGTTCCGTGCGCAGCGGCAGGCGTGCGGCAATCGGGTCTGCAGAGATCACCAGCGCGGAAGGGTGGGATGTCACGGAAACCATGCGCCCTTCAAGGGCATCGGCCAGGGCGGCGGTTTCGGCTTCGGACGGCACCGCCTCACCCGTCCTCCGGCCCAGGATGCGTTCAGAGGTACTCAGTGCCCTCTTGCTCCGGTAGTGGATGTAGGCGGAGACCCGGGCGATGTTGCCCTTCCCGTACCGGCCGGTGAGGTATTTGAAGGCCACTTCGCGGCCGCGGGGCTCGAGGTCCAGATCGAATGCGGGAAGGCCCTGCCCGGGTTTCAGGAATGCCTCAAAGTGCAGGCCGGTTTCGAGGGGGTCGATGTCGGTGACGCCCAGGCCGTACAGGACATAGCTGGATCCGGCGGTACCGCGGCCGGCGCCGAGAGTGATGCCCCGGCTGCGCAGGTGGGCGGTCAGGTCACGCAGCAGGAGGAAATACTTCGCTGCCCCGGCATCGGAGATCAGCTTGAGTTCATCCTCCAGGCGCCACATGCCCATCGGGGTGGTGCAGCCGTCGCGCTCATTGAGTCCGGCCACGGCGAGGTCCCTGAGGCATGCGATGGCATCCCGGTGCCCGTTGGGCAGGCGGTGACGGGGCATCTGCGGCAGGGCGGGGGAGGGCAGGACATCGGCGTCAATGCTGTCGGCCACGACGGCGGTCATCCCGACTGCATCCTGCCAGAAGGGATCCAGCGGGTTGGCTTCGCGCATCTGCGCTTCCGAGCGGAGGTGCAGGGCCGGGAGCTTTTCCGGTTCCTGCCAGGGGCCTTCCGATCCGGCGGTGATGGCAGCGTGGGGGCCGGCGAGGGATTCATCCACGTAGGAGAAGGGGCTGGTTGCGACAACGGGCACCTCGAAGAGGGCCGCAATGCGCCGCAGTCCGTCTGCGACCAGCCCTTCGTCCTTCACACCCTGGTTGGTCATCTCGACGAAGATGCTGCCGGCGCCGACGGCGCTGACGAGGTCCGAGAAGGTGTGTGCCGCCATCCGGTACAGGCCGCGGGTCAGCGGTTCGGCAAGCGGGCCGTCCATCCCGCCGGTGAGCAGGATCAGTCCTTCGCTGTGCCGGGCCAGCAGGGCCACGTCGATGACCGGGCGGATATGGGCAGGATCCTGGGAGGCGTTGTTGATGGCCACCAGGTTCTCCCAGCCCTTGGTGTTGCGGGCAAGGAGAGTGAGGTTATGGAAGAGGGGTGAGTCTGCGGTCGGGCGGTGGACGTGGAGGCGGTCACCGGATGTGGCCAGGGAGACTTCCATGCCGATGATCGGCTTGATGCCGGAGGCCTTTGCGCGGCGGACGAAGCCGGGGACCCCTGCCAGCGTCCGGGCATCGGTGATGGCCAGGGCTTTCTGCCCGTATTCGAGGGCCTGCCCGATGGCTTCGCCGACGTCCGTGAGGCTGCCGTTGGTGTGTTCGCCGTAGCCGCGCAGGTTGATGAATGTGCTCATAGCGTTCCTTTTGCTGTGGGGCGGGCCTGTTGCCCATGTGCCCGAAAGGCGGACCGGCTGAGATGGGCCGGTCCCTGGTGCCGGTAACCCGGCAACGGCTATGTGTGCGGACGGGGGCAAGAAAGAACCCGCCCGGCCGGGTGAGCGGCCGGACGGGTCCGGTGAATCAGTGAATGCCTTCTCAGGCCGGCGGATCCGTGACGTACCAGGAGGGCAGCGGGAAATCGGCGGCTGACAGCGATCCGGAGATGCTGTTGAAGATGTAAGCCGCAACGGCGGCGGCCAGGATACCGATGAGGACGATGGTAATCAGCCTCATGTTGACCGGTACCCGGTTCGTGGCCATTGCTTTGCGGATGTCCCCTTCGACGTCGTAGTCCGGGATGGCTTCGGAGGCATCGAGGGGGCGGACGCGCCGGGCTTTGGGTGTCTGCGGAACGTACTCTCCGGCCGGTGCCGCGCCGGGAACCGCACCGCGGGTCTTCAGGGCTGCAAGCAGCACATCTTCGTTGTCGACGGCTGTGTCCTCTTCGGTTGCCGCCTCGGCTTCTGCTTCGGCAGGCACGTAGTAGGGTACCGAGCCGCCGGAGCCGTCGATCAGGTCGCGGGTGACGCGGCCGTTGAGCTGGACGGTCGTCATCAGGACGGTGCCGTTCTCCTTCGCGTAGCGCGAGAGGATGCGCAGGACCGCACCGGTGCTCAGCCCCTGTCCGCCGGGGAGGGGATTGCCGTCGGCGAAGATGTTCACCGTCCCGTCCATATTCAGGCGCGCGTCGAAGGGGATGTACCCCACGGCGGGGGCTGTCATCCGGCGACCGGGAGGGTCTGCAGGTCGGTAACGGATTCCCAGAACGTATCCCGGGTCATGCGCAGCCATTCCTCAGCCATGACCACGGGGCCGTCGGTGAGGGCCTGCTTGGTGACGTACTCTTCGTTGCGGATTTCGGCGTTGATGGTTGCCCAGAATTCTTCGGCGGTGTTGCCCTCGGTGGGGATGTCCACCAGCTGCACCTCTGCCAGTTCGGCAACGAGCTGCACGGCTGCACGGTACTCGGGGAGGATGCTGGTGTCGTCGCCGCGGGCGTCCCAGATCATTTCCATGAGGGAGTCGGCCAGGATGGCCCACTGCGCCTGGGTCGCCGGCTCTTCGAGGGCCATTGCCGACTGCAGGGCCCAGTTCGGGTTCTCGTCCAGGAGCAGGTACGGGCCAAGGTCGATGGAATCGAGCAGGTCGTCGATGCCGCCGGCCTGCCATTCGCTGATCCGGGCCAGGTCGGCTTCGTTGTCGACGTCGATATTCACGGTGTCCAGGATGTCGACCCATCCCTCTTCCTGGCTGTAGAGGCCCGATGCCGTCAGCTCCAGGGCGACGCGCAGGGACCAGACGGCGTTGGACTCAGGTTCCAGTTCACCGTTGGGGCCGGTGGGCAGGTTGTAGCGGCCGGCGATCGTCGGCGGCAGCCAGAAAAGCGGGTGCCACATGACCTCGGGGTTTACTTCTGCGAACTGGCGCTTGCCCGGAGCTACGGCTGTGTAGATGGGAAGCGGAACGGAGCAGAGTTCGCCGAAGACGAAGCGGGTGGGGTGCAGGCCCGTGGCGGTCTGCCAGTCGGAGAAGCGCTCAACCGTGTCGAGGGCTGACTTTGCGAGAAGCAGTCCTTCACCGGGTTCGGTGAGCAGCTGCCGGCGTTTGATGTCCATTGGTGGATTTACCCCTGATGTGTAGTCGTGATGGCCTCTGCCAACCAACATGCGTAGACATAACCACAAGTGCCGTCGGCCTTCGAGCGGCATAGAGAGCAGTATGGGAAATTCTGCAAAGGACAAGGGAGACCGCTTCGAGCGGGAGGCTGTGACGGCCCTCGTGGAGCTGTTGCCGGAATACACGGTGAACAACCCGATGCGCATGCTCGGAGCCGGCCGCAAGGATGACGTCGGAGACCTCTCCGTCTTCTCCGATGTGGCCATCCAGGTCCGTGCAAAGAAGGACATGGGGCAGGCGATCCGCTCCTCGGCCGAGGACTCCGTAAAGCAGGCAGCAAACGGCGAGATGCCCTTCGCGCTGGGCATGGTCCCGATCCTTGGTACGAGGGCGCATCAGGTGCGGTGGCTGGCATGTACGGCTGTTGACGCCTGGCCTGGCGGTGTCGATCCGGTGGCCGACTTTGCCATCGTTTCAAAGGCGCTGGCGTGGGTCCGGGACGATGCCGGCCCGCATGGATACCGGGTGTGGCCGCGGCTGGAACGCATCGGTCGCCTTGGCGGTCCGGGGTACCCGGCGCTGGTCGCTCCGCTTGAGGCATGGGCTGCTGCCTACCGGCTGAGCTGGGTGGCAGACACTTCCCTGGCCGCATAAATGCTGGGAAGCAGGCCCTCCGGACGGTCTTCGTCGTAACAATTCGGACCTGCCGCGTAACAATTCCAGGCAGGGAGAGAGCCCCTGTTCCCGCCGCATAAAACCGGGGAAAACAGGGGCTCCGAGGGGGGGGTCCTAGATCCAGGTGAAGGCCCCGCCGCGGCGGACGGCGTACCGCATTCCCACTGTCAGCCTCACGACCTGGGCCTCTGTGGGGGTGACGTCTTTGCCGAAGCTCAGCTGACCGTCCCGCAGGGTTCCGACCAGGCGGCCGACGAGGCTGAGGTTCCACCGGATCTTCCCGGCAGGTGCTCCTGCAGCGCGCCCGTTCACGCGGACCAGACCGGTGACCATCCCTCCCAGTCCCACCGCCATGTAGCCGGCCTCCACGACATCCTTGGAACTGATTCCGCTCCAGTCTCCGGACTGGGCCAGCAGCCAGTCCTCATCCGAGAGCCACAGGGCGTCGCCGGTATAAGGACGCCACGTTCCGTCTTCCTCTGCGACGTCGGTCTGGATGACGGGAAGGGTGCCGCCGGAACCGATGTAAGGCTCCTGGCCCAGGCGGGTGACGTCCGAGCGGATGAGGTCGATGTATCCGCCGCCGACGATCTTCTCGATGGAGTGCCGGGACATCCCGGTCAGGCGTGCCGCTGCCGCGGTGCTCATGGGTTCATCCGGTACAACCGGACGGGTGTGGGTGATGACGGGGAGGGGCATGGTTTCCTGCCTTCGTTGAGGAGTGTTACCTGACCCCTATGTGTGCGGAACGCCCCGGGAACGTCATCAGCAGGTTTCTGCCGATGGGGAGAGCCGGCCCTGCCTCCGCACACATAAGGGGTATGGAAACGATCCCCGGACTGAACTTCACCGCCATCGACTTCGAGGCAGCCAACTCCGACCGCCTCTCGGTCATCTCCGCCGGTTACGCCTCTGTGCGCGACGGCGTCGTCACGGGAACCGGAACGTGGTTCATCTACCCGGAGACCGGGCTTGGATCCTTCGACCCCTATGCCGTGAAAATCCACGGCATCACCCCCGCGATGGCCGCAGCCGGAGACTCGCTGGAAGATTCCATGGAACGCCTGTTCAAGATCATCGGCGGAGACCCCGTTCTAGCCCACAACATGGGCTACGAACGCGCAGTGCTCGCCCGGGCCTGCCAGGCACTGAAGCTGCCCATGCCCAAGAACGAGCTCCGGTGCAGCGAGACCCTTGCCCGCACGGCGCTGCGCCTGCCCAAAACACGCCTGCATCTGGTGGCTGAAGCCCTCGGCCTGCCCGAGTTCAAAAAGCATGACTCCGGAGCAGACGCACTGGCCTGCGCACAGGTGGTGCTCGCTCTCGCGCACCGGGAAGGCGCGACCACCATCCGCGGCCTCTACCGGGGCCTGGGCATCGCCTGAAGAGAGTTCCTGAGCCTGCCGCACACATAGTGGTGGCCGGAGCTTCCAGACACCAGGGAGGCATCCGGTCCACCGCTATCTGAAGGGCACCATGCTCCGCTTTCCCCTCTTCCGCCGGTCTATGCGGACCCTGCGCCGCATCCGCCGGCAGACAGAGACGGAAATCAGTGAACTCCAGATGGACAGGCTCCGCCTTGCCCTCACCGTCCTCGGATACGAGGGAGTCCGGCAGCTCTACGGCAACCCTGCGGCCTACGACTACAGCGGCCAGCGGGATAACAGCCTGTACGCAGCCACCCTGGACTTCGATTCGGCCCAGGAAGGCAACCGCTTCCTCTCCGAGATTGCTGCCGTCCTGCGCCACCTGCAGGGGCCCGGCACCGCCGGCCTCACCATCACCCCGACGGGCGGGCAGGCAGGAGCCGGGATGCGGATAGCTTTCAACCCACTCCTGACCGGCATTATCGCCCGCCGTCTGGAGGCTGCAGCAACGTTGAAAACTGCCGTCGGAGCGGAGAACGCATAGAGAACAATAAGCCCCTAAACGCGGCAGTATCCGAAGGAAAGGTGCGGCCGTGTCCAACCTGATCTATTTTTCCTCGACGTCCGAGAACACCCACCGGTTCGTCACCAAGCTCGGAATCCCCGCCGTCAGGCTGCCGGTCAAAACCCGGGATGACACCGTTATCGCCACTGAACCCTATGTCCTCGTCGTACCCACCTACGGCGGCGGCGAAGACAAGGGAGCCGTGCCGAAGCAGGTCATCAAATTCCTCAACGTTGAGTCCAACAGGCGGCTCATCCGGGGAATCATCGCCGCCGGCAACACCAACTTCCACGACTCCTACTGCCTGGCAGGAGATGTCATCGCAGCCAAGCTGGCCGCCGATGGCGCAGCGGCGCCCAGCCGCACACAGGTTCTTTACCGCTTTGAAATCATGGGCACCCCCGACGACGTCGAGGCTGTCCGCACTGGACTGGAGACATTTTGGAAACAAGCACCATCCCCGCTAACCCCGTAGCAAAGGCTGACGCCGAGCCGGAGTCCTGGAAAGGCATGGGCTACCACGAGCTGAACGCCATGCTGAACCTCTACGGTCCGGACGGCAAGATCCAGTTCGAGGCAGACCGCGCCGCGGCGAAGCAGTACTGCAAGTACGAGATCAACGGCAACACCTGGTTCTTCCACTCCCTGGAGGAGAAGCTCGAATTCCTCGTCGAGGAGGGCTACTACGAGCCCGAGCTGCTGGCCAAGTACACCCCCGAGTTCGTCAAGAGCCTGCACCAGCGCGCCTACGCACATAAGTTCCGCTTCGAGACCTTCCTGGGTGCCTTCAAGTTCTACACGACCTACCCGCTGAAGACGTTCGACGGCAAGCGTTACCTCGAACGTTTCGAAGACCGCGTCGCCATGGTCTCCCTCGGCCTCGGTGACGGCGACGAAACCGTTGCCACCCAGACCCTGGACGAAATCATCACCGGCCGCTTCCAGCCGGCCACTCCCACGTTCCTGAACATGGGCAAGAAGCAGCGCGGCGAGCTCGTCTCCTGCTTCCTGCTGCGCATCGAAGACAACATGGAGTCCATTTCCCGCGCCATCAACTCTGCCCTGCAGCTGTCCAAGCGCGGCGGCGGTGTTGCCTTCGCACTGACCAACATCCGCGAGGTCGGCGCACCGATCAAGCAGATCGAGAACCAGTCCTCGGGCATCATCCCCATCATGAAGCTCCTCGAGGATTCCTTCTCCTACGCCAACCAGCTCGGTGCCCGCCAGGGTGCAGGCGCCGTCTACCTGCACGCCCACCACCCGGACATCAACCGGTTCCTGGACACCAAGCGGGAAAACGCGGATGAGAAGATCCGCATCAAGACCCTCTCGCTCGGCGTCGTGGTCCCGGACATCACCTTCGAGCTGGCCAAGCGCAACGAGGACATGTATCTGTTCTCCCCGTACGACGTCGAAAAGGTCTACGGCATCCCCTTCTCGGACATCAACGTGAGCGAGAAGTACTACGAGATGGTCGACGATGCGCGCATCAAGAAGACCAAGATCCGTGCCCGCGACTTCTTCCAGACCCTGGCAGAAATCCAGTTCGAGTCCGGTTACCCGTACATCATGTTCGAAGACACGGTGAACAAGGCCAACCCCATCGAGGGCAAGATCATCATGAGCAACCTGTGCTCGGAGATCCTGCAGGTTTCCTCACCGACGACGTACAACGACGACCTGTCGTACGACGAAATCGGCAAGGACATCTCCTGCAACCTGGGTTCGCTGAACATTGCCAACGCCATGGACTCGCCCGACTTCGGCCTGACCGTTGAAACCGCCATCCGCGGCCTCACCGCCGTCTCCGAGCAGTCCAACATCACCGCGGTGCGCTCCATTGCTGCCGGCAACGCCCGTACCCACGCAATCGGCCTGGGCCAGATGAACCTGCACGGCTACCTGGCCCGCGAACGGATCTTCTACGGCTCCGAAGAGGGCATCGACTTCACCAACATCTACTTCTACACGGTGCTCTTCCACGCGCTCCGGGCCTCCAACCGGCTGGCCATCGAGCGCGGCGACGTCTTCGACGGCTTCGAACGGTCCCAGTACGCCTCCGGGGCGTTCTTCGACAAGTACACCGGGCAGGAATGGGTCCCGGCAACGGAGCGCGTCAGCGAACTGTTCGAAGGCTCCGGCATCCACATCCCGACCCAGGCCGACTGGGAAGAGCTGAAGGCCTCCGTCATGGAGCACGGCATCTACAACCAGAACCTGCAGGCTGTCCCGCCGACCGGCTCGATCTCGTACATCAACAACTCCACGGCCTCGATCCACCCGATCGCAGCCAAGATCGAGATCCGCAAGGAAGGCAAGCTGGGACGGGTCTACTTCCCGGCCCCGTACCTGACCAACGACAACCTGGAGTACTACCAGGATGCCTACGAAATCGGCTACGAGAAGATCATCGACACCTACGCCGCTGCCACCCAGCACGTAGACCAGGGCCTGTCCCTGACACTGTTCTTCAAGGACACCGCCACCACCCGCGACATCAACAAGGCGCAGATCTACGCGTGGCGCAAGGGCATCAAGACCCTTTACTACATCCGCCTCCGCCAGGTCGCCCTCGAAGGCACCGAAGTGGAAAACTGCGTGTCCTGCATGCTGTAGGCAGACACTGCTGAATTAAGGACCCCGGACCGTAACTGGCCGGGGTCCTTTTTTGTCTCCCGTAAAGGTGCATCTGCGTTGACACGGGGTGCGCCATGGTGGAACAGTCACATGTGTCCCGGCGCCGGGACAGGATGAGGGGTATCTGTCATGAATGAATTCGCGAGCACAGCCGAGGCCTACCGCAAGGCCAGGGAACGCTCCAGTGTGGCCGTAGCTTTCGAAGCCAGGCTGCTGCATTCTGCGGTCCAGGAAGCACGCCAGGCCGGGATGTCCGTCCGCGAGGCGGCGGCTGCGCTGTGTGTATCCAAGTCCACCGCCGACAGGCACTGGCGTGAAGGACACGGGTGCACCGAAGCGATGCCGGCCCGGGAGACGGAAACAGCGTGGATGCAGGCCTATGAGGAGGTTTGGGCGCACAGTCCCGAGATGCTGGCCAATCCCCGGATTCCCCGCGAATGGCGTGAGGGCGAAGGGGTCCGCACCGTGAAGGCGCAGCCTGCCGCTGTCCTGGCCGCATGCGCCGGAGGGGTCTGCGGCAGCTGCGAACGGTGCACAGCCGCTGCCGCAGAGTCCCTGAACGGGTAACCGGGGGTATCTACGCATGGAAGAGAGGTGAAGGGGATCTGATCTGGTCCCGCAGGCACCGACCGAAGGATCACCATGACTGAGACCACCGCACGCCTCTCCACTGTCCAGGGCAACATCCTGGTCACCCTCGACGGCCCCGACGGCACCTCCGCCGACTCCATGGAAATCTGCGCCCTGCTGAGCAAGGCCCTGCTGAACGGCGTCATTCCGTACCCCGTACAGAAGCTGACCGGCTGGCAGGACACCGCCCTGCTCAACCTCGCCGATGCGCGTGAGGGCGAGCTCACGCAGGCAGACATCGAAGGTGCAGCCGCCGCAGTAAAGGCAGTCCTGGACACAGCCGGCATCGAGACGCACCTGGACGACACCTTCGACCGGTCACGCCGGTACGAGGAGCACTGGATGCGGTTCATGGAGGCCGCCGAAGAGGAAGTGCGCGCAGCACTCACCGACGCCGCCTGACAGCCGTCCGCGACGGGGTCTGTCCGATACCGGGCAGGCCCCTTTTCGTCTCCGCCCGCACCCTGGGTATCTACGCATGTCCAATGACGGGCCATCACCACCGGCCCAGCGGGACCCCCATCCAAGAACTAAGGAGCGCGCCGATCCCGGGCGCAGGAAAACCATGATCACAAACACCAAGTACGCCCAGAAGCTCCTTGCCGCCCAGGACAAGCGCCGTGCCCTCACGAACACCGAGACGATGCTCGAGACCGCCCTCCTGCAGGCCTCCGTCATGAGCTCCGGCACCGGAGCCAGCGATGAAGGCTTCGCGGCCCTGAAGCAGCACATGGAAGAGCACGCGGACCTGTTCTGGGATTACCTGAACTTCGCCGTCGTGGCCACCGCCGACAGCTTCGGCGTCCGCCCCGGCACCTGGCTGACCCGCACCCCGGATGAGATCAGCTCAATCATCGTTCCGCTGACCGCGGCACCGGAAGACTCCCGGGACATCCGCGAGGTCGTGGAGGCAGTCTCCGAAGCCCTCAACGAGCGTGAAGGCGCAGCCTCCGAAGAGTTCCTGCAGGCCCCTGACGGCGAACTGATGCTCAAGATGGCCCGCCTCGTAGCGATCCTGGCCACCTCCCGCGCGAAGTCCAAAAAGCTCGCCCCGGCACTGGTCATCAAGGGCATCCGGCGCATCACGGACGAATACCACAAGGCCAGCAGCAAGTAGCCGGCACGTCTCCGGACAGCCGTCACGATCCGGAACGCATAGAGACATATAGGCAGTAAAACGAAAGGACGGGGCCGCTCAACACCGGCTCCGTCCTTTTCTCTCCCCAACACTCCGAAAAGGACCCCCAACTGTGCCGGAAGCAATGAAACTCATCGACCACGTCCAGGCCATCAACTGGAACCGCATCCAGGATGAAAAGGACGTCGAAGTCTGGAACCGCCTGGTCAACAACTTCTGGCTCCCGGAGAAGATCCCGCTGTCCAACGACGTCCAGTCCTGGGCCTCCCTGAGCGAAGCCGAGAAGCTGCTCACCATGCGCGTCTTCACCGGCCTGACCCTGCTGGACACCATCCAGGGCACCGTCGGCGCCGTCTCCCTCATCCCGGACGCCGTCACCCCGCACGAGGAAGCCGTCTACACGAACATCGCGTTCATGGAGTCCGTGCACGCCAAGAGCTACTCCTCGATCTTCTCGACGCTGGCATCCACGAAGGAAATCGACGACGCCTTCCGCTGGTCCGTGGAGAACGAGAACCTTCAGAAGAAGGCATCCATCGTCATGGATTACTACCACGGCAATGACCCGCTGAAGAAGAAGATCGCCTCCACCCTGCTGGAGTCCTTCCTCTTCTACTCCGGCTTCTACCTGCCGATGTACTGGTCCTCCCACGCGAAGCTGACCAACACCGCGGACCTGGTGCGCCTGATCATCCGCGACGAGGCCGTTCACGGCTACTACATCGGGTACAAATACCAGATCGGCCTGGCCAAGGAGAGCGCAGAACGCCAGGAAGAGCTCAAGAACTACACCTACGAGCTGCTCCTTGAGCTGTACGAAAACGAAGTTCAGTACACCCACGACCTCTACGACGGCGTCGGCCTGGCCGAGGACGTTAAGAAGTTCCTGCACTACAACGCCAACAAGGCCCTGATGAACCTGGGCTACGAGGCCATGTTCCCCTCGACCGTTACGGACGTGAACCCGGGCATCCTCTCCGCCCTGTCCCCGAACGCCGACGAAAACCACGACTTCTTCTCCGGGTCCGGATCCAGCTACGTCATCGGTAAGGCCGAAAACACCGAAGACGACGACTGGGACTTCTAACCTTCTAACCCTCGCGCGCGCGGGCGGCGGCGGCCGGCCGGCCGCCGCCCGACCGAATACCACTGAGGCGGCTTCCGCCTCGGTAATGAGGGAGCCGGTAATAAGGACGGTGAGCAGGGCCAGCTGAGTAAAGACAGTCGAACGCGCTACGATGGCGCCCACGCTGAAAAATTACGCAATGGGGGAAGCATGATTTCGGAAAGTCAATTCGAAAAACTTATGAATGAGGACGTCTTCGGTGAAGTCGAAGCTCCCGACTGGCTTGTCTCAAAGCCGGGCGGCACTTTCAGCCAGCACGCGAGCTGGGCTGTCTGGAGCAAGCGCACGGACGTAGGCCCTGGAAAGGCATCCCAGGACATGACGGTGGTGGAATCCTATGACGCCCTCAAGGACATCATCCATGCCAACGTGATCCTGCTTGGCTTCAACAGCGGGACGCACGCACCCGGTGATGGCGCCGGACAGCCCTGGGCAAACTTCCACTGCGGCAGCCGTGACTATCTGACGGCCTACGGCACCGTGGGAACGCCCTTGGAGGGTGCCTACATCACCGACTTTTACAAGGGACTTCCGACCAAAAACTCGAAGGAGCTTAAAGACAAGCTCAAGGAGGGCGGTCCGGAATACGAAGCCGGTATCAACAAGCTGATGACGGCTGTCTTTGAGCGGGAGATGGAGATTATCGGCGCCGGTCCCGACGTCCCCGTTATTTGCCTCGGTCACGATACCTACCAGGCATTCACCAAGGCGTTCGGCGACAGCCGTCCGGCCTTCCGCGCACCCCACGCCGGCCATGTTGCGCTCAACAAAGAGGACTTTGCCGACAAAATGCGCCCGGTCATCGCTGCCGCCGGCCTGTAGATCCCGCTGCAACACCCCGCCCCACCGAGCAGAATGCCCTATTGAGGGCACAGAAACGCCCCTCCGGTTCAATCCTCCGGAGGGGCGTTTCCAGCTTATCCGATGGTTAGTCGAGCTTCCTCGGGAAGACAACCTCATAGTCGATGGTGTCGTCGATGGAGATGCTCTGCGGGGCGCCGTCGGTGAAGTACCCGTCCTCATCCTGGGACCCTGATGAGTTGACCGTGAAAGTCACCTTGAAGTCCCCAACCGAGGCAGGTACCTCAAAGACAATCCTGCTGGTGTCCGCGTTGCGGTACGACTCGGGATCCTTGGTGTTGTCAATCCGCACGGCCTCCGCCGTGTACTTCTCGCCGGAGATGCCCTCGACGGTCGCCGAGGTCACCTTTGTCTCGTGTTCGTAGAGGTCGCCAAAGCCTCCGTCATGCCTCAAGGTGGTGTACCAGTCGGTGTCGACAATCAGCCACGCCTTACCCTCGGGCGCCCACCCCTGCTTCTCCTCATACGCGTCCCGGCGGACTCCGTGGTTGTCCATCCGGAAAGATGCACTCTGGCCGGCGCCGTTATCCTTCTTCTGCTCGATCAACTCCGTCTCGTCAGCGATAAGCTGCAGCCCGTCGTAGTAGGCGGTGGCAGTCGAGGAAATCTCGCCGGTTGCCAGAGACATAGTCTGCGTGTTGCCGTCGGCTGTGACCTCAAGGACAGCGTCCTTGGCGTCCCCCGGGAGGGACATGGAGACCGTTCCATCCTTCGGCTCTCCCAGCGGGTAGCTCTCGCCGCCGGTGGCAAATGCCAGCTCAACCGGGACCTCGGACTCATAGGTGTCCGTGAACGTCACAGAAGCGAACATACGGTCGTCTCCGGCCTTCAAACGGTTGTCCGCGTCGCCGACCCTCTCGCTGACCTTCCAGTTGCTTAGGTGCAGCGTGGTGTCCGGCGTGTGGACATCCGTGCCTTCGCCGGTGCTCATGCCTTCGTCGTCCCAGATTGCCTGCTCGGGAGCAGCGGTTTCGGTGTCGGGCTCCGGCACAACGAGGTCCTCGGGGAGCTCTTCGCCGTCAGGGCGGAACAGTGTGGTGTTATCCGCACGTTCGGACCTGGAGAACGACCCGGTCACACTGGCGGTGGCCGCCTTGTCACCGTCCGGGGCGAATGAAAGCTCGATGGACTCCCAGGCCTGGTCATCCTCACCGAGGTAGTGGATAGGACCGCAGATGGCGTAGTTGGACATGGCCAGCTCGGTGACCTGCGCGTAGCAGCGCGACTCTTCGTCGACGCTGGATTTGTTGCCGTCGGCACGGTTCTGCGCCCACATCGTGTCCAGCGACTCGATGGTCTTATCGAGATCCTTGACCTCCCTTCCTTCGAAGGTGGCCGATGGCGAGCCGCAGCCCGCAAGAATTGTTGCGGCCAACGCCGCTGTGCCGGCAAGTGCCGGCAGCCTGTACTTCTTCAACTATCCCCCATTAGTGATGGGGCAGTCAGGCCGGATGCCTAGCTATCGCATCCGCCCGGGCCACCCCGTGTGTGCGGCACTCTCAGGCATACCCCCGAGACCCGGCCTCGCTGGTGTCCAGCGCCGGGGTGCCGATGATGTGCCTCATATTGCCGGTCAGCACTGACATTAATGCTTGGAACGCCCCGGAGCCGGTAACCGTGGCTCTCCATCCTGACGTGGCTTCGGGCGGCGCCAATGGGTCCGGCAGGCCGTGCCCCATCCTGAAGAGCGGCAAGTTCTGCGCTTTCAGCGGCCAGCCGCACACAAAGAGGGGTGCCCGGCATCCTCCGGGACCGAAACCTTCATCCCAGGAGCGCTTGAATGCCGAAATCTCACCTGCCGGACCTCAGGAAGAGTTCAGGCGCGTTCGACCTACCCTCCATCACCACCGGGGTGATCGTGGTCGGAATCCTGGTAGCCGGCGTCCTCGCGGCCATCTTCGGGGTCATGCCCTTCGCCCAGGACCGCGGAGCAAAACAGGACCTCTCCTCCATCCGA
Source organism: Arthrobacter sp. zg-Y1110 (assembly GCF_025244865.1). Taxonomy (NCBI): domain Bacteria; kingdom Bacillati; phylum Actinomycetota; class Actinomycetes; order Micrococcales; family Micrococcaceae; genus Arthrobacter; species Arthrobacter sp. zg-Y1110. Next base: position 237,776 of record NZ_CP104273.1, on the reverse strand, counting down.
ACAGCCGAAGGTGTAGCTAAAGCCAAGGACAACCGGTTCATGGACCACGCCGGACTGCTGGACACCGGATACCTCCAGGAGTCCAGCACGGAGAAGACCAAGGTTGCCGCGGATGAAAAGGGCACCTGCTACGTTGCCTTGGCTAAGTCCAGCACAGGGAAGGTCTTCTACTCCACAGACACCCGGACAGAACCGGAGCTGTTCGAAGCAGGCACCGATCCCGGCTGCCTGCCGACCAAAAAACTCGATGAGCTCATCGAAGAAGTCGGCGGCATCGAAAGTGAAACCCCCTCCGTAGGTGACACTCCGGCGACCCCTGCCGAAGGCGAGACACCTACTGAGGAAGGCTCCCCGTCCACTCCTGCGGCACCACCCGTGGCCGATGCTCCCATGGGTGCCCCGGCAAACCTGAAGCTCACGGCAGTCTCAGCGATAGAAGCCAAGGCAACCTGGAATTCGGTGAAGAAAGCAACCGGCTACAAAGTCGAATACCAGGTCAACGGCGGCGAGTGGGCCACGAAGTCTGAAAACACTACCGTAACCTCGACAAGCATCAACGCACTGCCGGAAGACACCATCACTGTGCGTATCTACGCCCTGCAGGGTGAAGACATTGCGGGACCCTCAACGGCTACGGTCAAGCTTCCCGATTCCGTCCTGACCAACCCCGGTTTCGAGAATGATCTCCTGGGCTGGACCCTCGAGACCACTTACAACACTGGCGTCAGCACCTCCTACAAGCATTCCGGTTCAAAGTCCGGATACACGTACAACACCATCTCTCAGGTGGTGACGGTGCCCGAGGAGGCTCCGGTGCTGACCTTCTGGTCCTACGGAAGCCCGGCTGCAGTGAAGGCCGGCGGGGTCACTGCCCGCACTGCCCGCACCCAGGCCGCGGCGGAGAACGGGTTCTACCAGTACTCCGCTGACCTTTCGGCCTACGCAGGCAAGACCGTCACCGTGTCCTTCGATACCGGCAGCTACTACCTCGACGACGTCGCGTTCGAGAAGCCGATGGCGCCCTCGGCTCCGCAGTCGGTGACGGCTTTGTCGAAGTCCGGTACGGCGACGGTGTCCTGGACCGCTCCGGTCTTCACCGGCGGCGGTATCCCGGTCAGTTCCTACACTGCTGTTGCCATGGCTGACGGGGTGGAAGTTGCTTCGGTGAAGGTTGACGGGGACCAGTATGCTGCGGTGTTCACGGGCCTGGAAGCGGGCACCGGTTACTCGTTCAAGGTCCGGGCCACCAATGAGGCCGGCACGTCCCCGGACTCGGCTGTGTTCGGGCCGGTGGCCTTCAATACCGATGCTTTCACCAACCCCGGTTTCGAGAATGATCTCCTGGGCTGGACCCTCGAGACCACTTACAACACTGGCGTCAGCACCTCCTACAAGCATTCCGGTTCAAAGTCCGGATACACGTACAACACCATCTCTCAGGTGGTGACGGTGCCCGAGGAGGCTCCGGTGCTGACCTTCTGGTCCTACGGAAGCCCGGCTGCAGTGAAGGCCGGCGGGGTCACTGCCCGCACTGCCCGCACCCAGGCCGCGGCGGAGAACGGGTTCTACCAGTACTCCGCTGACCTTTCGGCCTACGCAGGCAAGACCGTCACCGTGTCCTTCGATACCGGCAGCTACTACCTCGACGACGTCGCGTTCGAGAAGCCGATGGCGCCCTCGGCTCCGCAGTCGGTGACGGCTTTGTCGAAGTCCGGTACGGCGACGGTGTCCTGGACCGCTCCGGTCTTCACCGGCGGCGGTATCCCGGTCAGTTCCTACACTGCTGTTGCCATGGCTGACGGGGTGGAAGTTGCTTCGGTGAAGGCTGACGGGGACCAGTATGCTGCGGTGTTCACGGGCCTGGAAGCGGGCACCGGTTACTCGTTCAAGGTCCGGGCCACCAATGAGGCCGGCACGTCCCCGGACTCGGCTGTGTTCGGGCCGGTGGCCTTCAATACCGATGCTTTCACCAACCCCGGTTTCGAGAATGATCTCCTGGGCTGGACCCTCGAGACCACTTACAACACTGGCGTCAGCACCTCCTACAAGCATTCCGGTTCAAAGTCCGGATACACGTACAACACCATCTCTCAGGTGGTGACGGTGCCCGAGGAGGCTCCGGTGCTGACCTTCTGGTCCTACGGAAGCCCGGCTGCAGTGAAGGCCGGCGGGGTCACTGCCCGCACTGCCCGCACCCAGGCCGCGGCGGAGAACGGGTTCTACCAGTACTCCGCTGACCTTTCGGCCTACGCAGGCAAGACCGTCACCGTGTCCTTCGATACCGGCAGCTACTACCTCGACGACGTCGCGTTCGAGAAGCTGATGGCGCCCTCGGCTCCGCAGTCGGTGACGGCTTTGTCGAAGTCCGGTACGGCGACGGTGTCCTGGACCGCTCCGGTCTTCACCGGCGGCGGGATCCCGGTCAGTTCCTACACTGCTGTTGCCATGGCTGACGGGGTGGAAGTTGCTTCGGTGAAGGTTGACGGGGACCAGTATGCTGCGGTGTTCACGGGCCTGGAAGCGGGCACCGGTTACTCGTTCAAGGTCCGGGCCACCAATGAGGCCGGCACGTCCCCGGACTCGGCTGTGTTCGGGCCGGTGGCCTTCAATACCGGTGCTTTCACCAACCCCGGTTTCGAGAATGATTGGCTGGGCTGGACCCGGACAAATACGTCCAATTCGGGCGTCTCCACCTCGTACAAGCACTCAGGTGCCAAGTCCGCATATGCCTACTACGGGATGTCTCAGGAGGTGACGGTGCCCGCGGAGAGCCCGGTACTGACGCTCTGGTCCCAGGTCACGGCTCCGGGTGTCTTGGTAAATGGCGCGAATATGCCCACCGCGGTGACGGCCGCAGCAGCGGAGAACGGGTTCACCCAGTATTCCGCTGATCTGTCGGCTTACGCAGGCAAGACCGTCTCCGTCACTTTCAACACCAGCTTTAATCAGCTGGATGATGTGGCGTTCGAAGGTCCGATGGCGCCCTCGGCTCCGCAGTCGGTGACGGCTTTGTCGAAGTCCGGTACGGCGACGGTGTCCTGGACCGCACCGGTCTTCACCGGCGGCGGTATCCCGGTCAGTTCCTACACAGCCACGGCCTGGACAGGCGGGGTGCAGGTTGCTTCGGTGAAGGTTGCCGGGGACCAGCTGGCAGCGGTGTTCACGGGCCTGGAAGCGGGCACCGGTTACTCGTTCAAGGTCCGGGCCACCAACGAGGCCGGCACGTCCCCGGACTCGGCTGCGTTCGGGCCGGTAGCCTTCAACACCGGTGCTTTCACCAACCCCGGTTTCGAGAATGATTGGCTGGGCTGGACCCGGACAAATACGTCCATTTCGGGCGTCTCCACCTCGTACAAGCACTCAGGTGCCAAGTCCGCATATGCCTACTACGGGATGTCTCAGGTGGTGACGGTGCCCGCGGAGAGCCCGGTACTGACGTTCTGGTCCCGGGTCACGGCTCCGGGTGTCTCGGTAAATGGCGCGAACATGTCCACCGCTGGGACGGCCGCAGCTGCGGAGAACGGGTTCACCCAGTATTCCGCCGATCTGTCGGCTTACGCAGGCAAGACCGTCTCCGTCACTTTCAACACCGGCGGTAATGAGCTGGATGATGTGGCGTTCGAAGGTCCGATGGCGCCGTCTGCCCCGCAGTCGGTGACGGCTTTGTCGAAGTCCGGTACGGCGACGGTGTCCTGGAAGTCCCCGGTCTTCACCGGCGGCGGGATCCCGGTCAGTTCCTACACTGCCGTTGCCATGGCTGGCGGGGTGCAGGTTGCTTCGGTGAAGGTTGCCGGGGACCAGCTGGCAGCGGTGTTCACGGGCCTGGAAGCGGGCACCGAGTACTCGTTCAAGGTCCGGGCCACCAACGAGGCCGGCACGTCCGCGGACTCGGCTGCGTTCGGGCCGGTAGCCTTCAACACCGGTGCTTTTACCAACCCCGGGTTCGAGAATGATTGGCTGGGCTGGACCCGCACAAATACGTCCATTTCGGGCATCTCCACCTCCAAACACTCAGGTGCCAAGTCCGCATATGCCTACTACGGGATGTCTCAGGTGGTGACGGTGCCCGCGGAGAGCCCGGTACTGACGTTCTGGTCCCGGGTCACGGCTCCGGGTGTCTCGGTAAATGGCGCGAACATGTCCACCGCTGGGACGGCCGCAACTGCGGAGAACGGGTTCACCCAGTATTCCGCTGATCTGTCGGCTTACGCAGGCAAGACCGTCTCCGTCACTTTCAACACCAGCGGTAATGAGCTGGATGATGTGGCGTTCGAAGGTCCGATGGCGCCGTCTGCCCCGCAGTCGGTGACGGCTTTGTCGAAGTCCGGTACGGCGACGGTGTCCTGGAAGTCCCCGGTCTTCACCGGCGGCGGGATCCCGGTCAGTTCCTACACAGCCACGGCCTGGACAGGCGGGGTGCAGGTTGCTTCGGTGAAGGTTGCCGGGGACCAGCTGGCAGCGGTGTTCACGGGCCTGGAAGCGGGCACCGAGTACTCGTTCAAGGTCCGGGCCACCAACGAGGCCGGCACGTCCCCGGACTCGGCTGCGTTCGGGCCGGTAGCCTTCAACACCGGTGCTTTCACCAACCCCGGGTTCGAGAACGGCACTCTGGGCTGGTCGCTCTCCACCAGTTCGTCCCGTGCCACCACCGGTTACAAGCACTCCGGCACAGCCTCTCTTGAGCCGGGATACGCCAACCACTGGGTGTCCCAGACTGTGACCGTCCCCGAGGCGACTCCGGTGCTGACGCTCTGGGGCCGTTCGTCAGCTCCTGTTGTCAGGGTCGGCACTACCCAGGTTCCGGCTGTCCTGACCCAGGCCGCGGTTGAGAACGGCTTCAACCAGTACTCCGCCGACCTCTCGGCATACGCCGGCAAGACCGTCACCGTGGGCCTGGCCAGCAACTACTACATCGACGACGTCGCGTTCGAGAAGCCGATGGCGCCCTCGGCTCCGCAGTCGGTGACGGCTTTGTCCAAGTCCGGCACGGCCACGGCGTCCTGGACCGCTCCGGTCTTCACCGGCGGCGGGATCCCGATCAGCTCCTACACAGCCACGGCCTGGACCGGCGGGGTGCAGGTTGCTTCGGTGAAGGTTGCCGGGGACCAGCTGGCAGCGGTGTTCACGGGCCTGGAAGCGGGCACCGAGTACTCGTTCAAGGTCCGGGCCACCAACGAGGCCGGCACGTCCCCGGACTCGGCTGCGTTCGGTCCGGTGGCTTTCAATACCGGCGCTTTCACCAACCCGGGGTTCGAGAACGGCACTCTGGGCTGGTCGCTCTCCACCAGTGCGTCCCGTGCCACCACCGGTTACAAGCACTCCGGCACAGCCTCTCTCGAGCCGGGCTACAGCAACTACTGGGTGTCCCAGACGGTGACCGTCCCCGAGGCGACTCCGGTGCTGACGCTCTGGGGCCGTTCGTCAGCTCCTGTTGTCAGGGTCGGCACTACCCAGGTTCCGGCTGTCCTGACGGCGGCCGCGGTTGAGAACGGCTTCAACCAGTACTCCGCCGACCTCTCGGCATACGCCGGCAAGACCGTCACCGTGGGCCTGGCCAGCAACTACTACATCGACGACGTCGCGTTCGAGAAGCCGATGGCGCCCTCGGCTCCGCAGTCGGTGACGGCTTTGTCCAAGTCCGGCACGGCCACGGCGTCCTGGACCGCTCCGGTCTTCACCGGCGGCGGGATCCCGATCAGTTCCTACACAGCCACGGCCTGGACAGGCGGGGTGCAGGTTGCTTCGGTGAAGGTTGCCGGGGACCAGCTGGCAGCGGTGTTCACGGGCCTGGAAGCGGGCACCGGTTACTCGTTCAAGGTCCGGGCCACCAACGAGGCCGGCACGTCCCCGGACTCGGCTGCGTTCGGTCCGGTGGCTTTCAATACCGGCGCTTTCACCAACCCGGGGTTCGAGAACGGCACTCTGGGCTGGTCGCTCTCCACCAGTGCGTCCCGTGCCACCACCGGTTACAAGCACTCCGGCACAGCCTCTCTCGAGTCGGGCTACAGCAACTACTGGGTGTCCCAGACGGTGACCGTGCCCGAGGAGGCTCCGGTGCTGACGCTCTGGGGCCGCTCGGCAGTTCCTGTTGTCAGGGTCGGCACCACCCAGATCCCGGCTGTCCTGACGGCGGCCGCGGTTGAGAACGGCTTCAACCAGTACTCCGCCGACCTGTCGGCATACGCCGGTAAGACCGTCACCGTGGGCCTGGCCAGCAACTGGTACATCGACGACGTCGCGTTCGAGTAGACCTGCATGCCGTGGGGCGTAAAGAAGCCCCCTTCCTGCATAAATCAGGAAGGGGCTTCTGCCCGTCCGGTTAGAGGGTGCCAGCACCGAATTGACCGGCCCAGTGCTGACATCTCCCGTGCAAGTTGGTTCACAGACTGGGTAGAGGGGGGAGTCTGTCCGCACACATAGGTGGTAGCGAGCTGCGGAAGGTGGCTCCGATCCGGAAGGTATCTCCCATGGCTGTTGATTTTCGTCTGACCGAAGCATTGACCAGGTCTACTCAGATGCAGCACAACGCGAACAAGCTGGCACGCACGGCGAACCTGATTGCTTACGTGAACATCCTGCTGAGCCTGGGGCTGGAAGTACCTAAGGAGCTGGCTGATGAGATCGAAGTCCATGTTGGCGATCGCTCGTCCACGCTCTCCCAGGCTGTCGGTCTCTAGCGGCCATGTGCGACGAACCGGCGCACGATAACTGGGCGACCAGCTTCAGACCGCTCCCGGTCGAGCATGCGCCGGGTCCTGTGGCGCACGATGCCGGGCCCCGGCCGGACAGTAAGGTCCTCCCTGAAGCTGTGCGGGAGCTTCTGTTCCGGAACCTGAACGGGGGGAACTCCTGAACTCCTACCGCCCTCGGCCGGTGGACACCGAACGCCGGGGGAAGCTGGCCGACTACCTGCGGGGCTCCTTGGGCCCCAGGGCGGATTCCGTACTGGCAGCCTTGGACGCTAATCCCTCCGCGCACCTGCCCTATCACGGCACACCGCACATCCTCGTGGTGGCACTGGCCGTACTCGAGCTGGCGGCGGACGAGGGGCTGAGTCCTGCACAGACGCTGCAGACCGTCCTCGCTGCGGTGTTCCATGACGTCGACTATGCCGGAGACCCGGATGACTCGGTGAACATCGAAAGGGCTGTTGCAGCTGCCGGGGAATGCCTCGGCGCCTTCATGGACGTGGAGCCGGTCCAGGATCTAATCCGGGCAACCTGCTTCCCGCACCGACAGGCACCGCGCAACACCATGGAAGCCGTCCTGCGGGACGCCGACGTCGCCTTTTCGTCTCTGCTGGTTCCCGACGCTCAGCACTTCCGCACAGGGCTGCTGACCGAGCGGGGAGCACCTGCAGGGGAGACCGACGCCATCGCCTTCATCCTCGGCCACGGGGTGAACACGGCCTCTGCGGCCCGTCGCATCAATGACTTCGTGGCCGCCATCCGGTGACACCATCCAACCCAATCGACCCACCCGCCGTTCAGAGACCGACAACGGAGAGACCATGAGCGAAACCCCCGACCTTCCCAAGACCCTGGAGCGGCACTGCTGCCGCGGCAAGTCCTGCACGACGACCCTGTACCTGGATTCGGTCGAGGTCGGCACCGCCCCGGGAGAGCCGTCGCTGCCGCCCCTGTACCGGTACCGCCGCCGGTCCAACGACGACGTATTCGGCCCCGACTGGTCGACCGCGGCAAGCCTTGCAGCATGGGTGGAACAGTCCGCCGCGGAGGATGCCGAAGAGGCTGAGCGCCAGCGCGCGTCGAATGAGGAATATGCCGCGTACCTGGCAGAACAGGACAAACTGTGACAGCTCTGCCGATCAGCCTGCTGCTGACGATCTTTGAACGCCCCATGCCTCCCGAGGTCCGTCCCGGCCACGAACACCGGGCTGCGGAGTTGACATCCCTCTGGGCCCGCTACGTGGGCGAGCCGGTGGTCAGCGAGGAAGCCGACTACGAAAACTTTTACGAGCAGGCTGCCCGGCTGAAGGCTGCCGTCGACGCCTTCGGGGAGAACATCTGGCTCCACGTGCCCGACCGCACCGACGTCGTGCACCTCGGGCACGGTGCCCGTAGGCGCTTGGATGAACTCGACGGCCTGCCCTGCTACGGTGCGCAGCTCGACGACCGCCACTCGACCAAGGTCCTGCGGGACGAGGTCCTGGCTAGCGACTACTTCCGGTACGAGGCATTCACCTCCCGCCTCGGACGCCGTACCGCCCTCACCCACTGGCTTCCCGACAGCGAGGGGGTCGACTTCATCCGCACCATCCGCACGCTGCTGGACGACGGCGTGACCGACTTCTTCGTGAAGGCCACCAAAACCAAGCTCGGCATCTTCGAGTTCAGCCTGCCGGCCGATGCCAGCGACCGCGACATCTGGGAGGCCCTGGTCTACCGTGCCGGTTACGCGCTGGAACGCACCGGGACGGGTATCGACGCGCTCTTCGTCCAGGAATCCGTAACCATGCGCTGCGAGTACCGGATGTTCATCGTCGGCCAGGAAGTTGTCACCGGAGGGGCCTCCATCGAGGAATTCACGCCACTGGAGCGCACCGGGGCCTTCGACACCAGGATCCGCGAAGACCGCAGGGGCGTTTCCGACGTCGTTGAGGCAACGGAGACCGTGGCACGTCTGGTGAACTTCGCCCGCGGCGCCGCAGCCGACCTCGCCCGGGAGCAGCCGGAACTTCAGAACTACGTCATGGATGTCGCACTTGGTGCCGACGGCGAACCGCTGGTCATCGAACTCAACGGGTGGCTGAACTCCGGTCTCTTCGCCTCCGACCCGACGCTGGCCGTTGGCGCCTACCGGAAGTGGCTGGAAGAAAAGAACGCCGCGCTGGCCGGCCATCCGCTGATCCCGTCTGCCCTGAACGGCAGGACACTGTGCGCCTGCGGCAGCGAAGCCGGTCTGGACGGCTACGTGAACCATGCCTCTGAAGTTGCCGGGGTCGGCCCCTGCACTGCTGCTGAGCTGCTGTCGGCGCTGCACTACCAGGAGAGCGTCAACGCGGGATGCTGCGGCGGCTGCGAGCCCTGCGGCGGCAAGGGAGAGCTGGTCGTCTGTGCCGTCTGCGGCGAAGGGGACTCGCCCTGCCTGACCTACTGGGCCCTGGACTACTTCGAAGACCCCTCGTCTTTCCAGCTGACCGTGCCAAGGACCAGCTCATGGGTATGACCGCGCGGAGGGAGCATCACACCATTGCCTTCAACAGCGGTTCCTGGGCCATGGATGAGCTGCCGGACGCCGCTACCGTGTTCATCCGCGGCGGCGACCGGCTGGCCGTTACCTATGATGGCCGCGGCCGGGCCATCCTTGTCGGCCTCAACGGTCACACCATCCCCGGTCCGGGCCTCCGCGAGAAAGTCAGCGACATCCTCTACGCCAAGACCGGAGCCAATCCCCGCGGGGAAGTGCCTGCAGGGCATGAACAGCCGCCGCGTCTGCTCATCACCGGATCCCGGACCTGGGACGACCGCAAGGCAATCCGTGATGCCCTTCGTACTTGGTGGGAGTCAACCGGCAAGGACCCCGAGGCTGTCCTGGTATCCGGCGCCTGCCCGAAGGGTGCCGACAGGATCTGCGAGGAAATCTGGGAGCACAACGGCCTGACCGTCGAAAGGCATCCGGCCGTCTGGCGGCCCGGCGGGGTCTACAACCACCGCGCCGGCTACGACCGGAACGAGGCCATGGTCGATACTGCCCCGGACCACTGCATCGCGTTCATCCGTGCAGGGTCCGGCGGAGCAAGCCACTGTGCCCGGTACGCCCGCTCCAAGGGTATCGAGGTGACGCTCGTCGAGGCCGACTGAGGCCTGGTGTGCCGAAAGAAGCGCAGTGCCGCACACATAGACGGCATGAGCGCGATCACAGTAGTAACAGAGCCGGCCCCGGCACCATCCCGCCTTTGGGAGATCTCTTACGACGGGCAGTGCCCGACGTTCCATCACTCATCCCATCGGGCGGCCACTGCGCTGGTCGACATTGTGACCCGCCGGCAGATGAAAGGCTGGCCTGACCGCAACATCACCGTCAGGCTCCTGGACGAGTACGACGAATCCGTCTGGGAAGCCACCGGCGATGTTGCGAAGGCACTGAGTGCCTCCGGCTGGCCGGGCCCCGGCGCCGACCGGGAAACGACGATCGGCATCCTTGAAGCGGTCCTGGTAACCGACTGGTCCGGCGAAGAGAACGCTGCGTAACTCCCGGCTTGCGCGCCTGCCGCTGCAGCTGATCCTGCCTGCTGACCGCGGCGAATAACGCCCCCTGCACTCCCCACAGAAGGAACACCCATGCCCAGCCCTACACCCATGCCCAGCCCTACGCCGGAGACCTGCCCGGCCGCCAAACAGCAGCCGTACCCGGGAGACCAGCACCCGCCGCAGCCGCAGAAATCATTCCTCGCAGCCTGGCTCCTTTCCCTGCTGCTGGGGATCCTGGCGGCAGACCGGTTTTACCTGGGCAAGGTGGGAACCGGCATCCTGAAGCTCATCACCCTCGGTGGCCTCGGTATCTGGGTTCTCGTGGATCTCATCATCCTCGTGGCGGGCAGGCAGACTGACAGCCGCGGCCTTCCGCTGGAAGAGTATGAGAGGTACAGGAAGGTTGCGCTTATCGTCACCCCGGTGTGGATCGTCCTGTACCTCATCGCCAACGCCTTCAATGTGTGAGCGGCACCGCTGACTCTGTAAATGCTGTCCTGAGGTCAGACGAAGGCGGTGCTGTGGGGTATCGCTCCGCAGTGACCGTCCATTGAAACGAAGAGAGGGAGCCGGCACAACGCCGGTTCCCTCTCTTTTCGCGCTGAAGAGCTAGATGCGGCCCGCGCTGAACACCGATTCGAGAACCTCGACAACCTGGTCGGAAAGGTCCGTCTCGTTGCCCTCCCCGTCCGCGGCACCCACGAGCACGACGTCCCCAAGGATGGGATCATCCATGTTCAGGAGCGTCGCAGTGATGGCGGAGGCCCGGGGGTTCACAGGGATGGATCCCTTGAGCTTGGCTTCTTCATCGGTGTAGAGGGAGGCATCCATCTCGCGGATCGACAGGGCCTGGATGTAGCCGCCGACGATTGTCCGGATTTCGGTGAAGGTGACCGTCTCGATACGGACGGGCTTGGAAAGGTCTGCCGGAATGATGGCTGCACGCATGGGTTCCTCCTGAGTCGGTACGGCCTATTTGGCCTCAACCCATATGTGTGCGGCGGGCAGCGGGAAGCTTCCCGGCAGGACCGTCTCCGACGCCCGTCAGCGTCCGGCAGGCATAGAAACATAGAGGGCCCTTTCCGCGGATCGGGCACAGACCACCAACGAAACAAGGATCCCGATGTCCCAGAACCGAAATGGCAATGTCGTCCTGGAGCCGCTGCCCAGGCACGCCCTGACAGCCGATGAAGCCAAGACGCATCTCGAACACCTGGCCGAATGCGTGTCGACGAAGCAGTTCAGCACCACCGCCACCGTTACCGTGCGCTGCTTCCGCAACGACCTGATGACACGGGAATATGCCGAGGCACTCTACCGGCTCATCACCACCGAGTACGGCGTCCCCAAGATCCGCCTCGTGGACCCCACTCCGGATGCTGCCGCATACTTCTTCGACCTCTGCGCAGACAACCCCGACAGCGTGGACGTCCTCTCCGGCGACGGTGCCGGCCGCACCCGCCAGACACGGTTCCGGAACATCGGAGAATACGTCGGCTCCGAGTAGGAACCCTGCCGTCGGCGCGCAGCTGAAGGCGCTGAAGAGGTAGCCACTGCACCTCAATGGCAGGCAGCCCCGGTCACCCGCCGCAGGCTGCCTGCCATTGGCATTGCTGCGGTCATAATTGAGAAAGCACCAACCCGGAAGAGTCCGATGAACAAGGTTTCCCATACCGGCAGGAAAGCCGTCACCGCTGCTGTCCTCCTCATCTCAGTTGCACTGACCCGGGAAGCCGGCGGCGGCCGAAGGCTCGCGTCAGCCCTGGGATCCGCCCGGCCCGGCGACATGACGGCCAGGAACCTGCGTCACCGCTCCGCGGCTCTGCAGCGACACCTGAAGCACAACCCCCGGGACGTCCTGGCAGCAGGACTGCTCAACGACGTCGAGACCGAAATCATCCGGCGCAGCTGACTGCCGGCCGCACACAGGCAGGCATGAACAGCTTCGACACAGCAGCCCACCCCCGTCATCCGGACGGCACCTTCTCGTCCGTGTCTGCCAGGGAGGCTGCCGGGGTCACTCTCACCGCAGCACCCTCTTCGGCAGCAGACAGGGCCCGCCGTGCTGCCGAGGAGTTCCTGGAGTACAACGAGCTGCTCGAAATCGTGGACCACAGTGTCGGGGCCGACAAGCACGGCACAGTCGAGCTCTACAGAATGGCCGACCCCGAGATCGCCCGCGGGAACTGCTGGGCCGCCACCGGGGAGGTCATCGAACTCGGCGCCGCGGAACTGGACGCCGAATGGGTCGACGAGCTGATGATCTCCGGCCGCGGCCAGCACGTTGCCATCCTCGCCGGCTACCGTGAGGGCCACGCCGTCGTGGATTTCACCATTCGGCAGTTCGACCCCGGACTACCCTTCCCCTGGACCGGAACCGTCGACGAATGGAAGAACACGGTCGAGGCCGCCACCGGAACAGCCTGGACGATGGAGGGCGAACCCAACCCTCCGTCAGGTGCAGCAGCCGGACTCCTGCCGCACACATAGAGAGCATGAGCACACAGACAGATGCAGCAGGCCGGACCCTGGCCGTCAACGACACGGTCATGGGCACCTACGGAGGATACTCCGGCCTGAGCCCCATGGTCGTCATCGGCTTCAACGCGAAGACCGTCCGGTGCGAGCCGCTGAAAACACTCCAGGGGAAATCAGGCAGGGGAGGGGTTGTCCGGACCGGTGAACGCCTCGTCCGCTTCCCCGCGCAGATCGTCCTTGTCGAAACCGGCGACGGGTCCTCCATCGAGTCCCGCAGCCACGGGGGCGTGGAAGATACCGATGACATGTAGAGCGGGCGCCGGGGTGCCGCACACATAAGGGTCATGAGACGACACCTTGACGCAGCCGGACGACGGATCCACGAGGGAGACACCGTCATGGCCATCATGCCCGGCAAGACCTCCCAGGTCTGGACCAGGATTGAAGGGTTCACGCCGAAGAAGATCTGGTGCGTTCCGCTGGAAAGACTCGCGGAATCGGAGCGGACCGGCAGGAAAATACCTGCCAACGCCTACATTCTGCGTTACTCGGAGCAGCTCGTCCTGGTTCGCACAGATGACGGCCAGCCGCTGGAAACCCGGGACCACGACTACGTGCACAATCCCGGCCAGCACACCTAAGCACTCCCTGCCTGCCCCGAAAGCAGGCAGGACACACCCAGCAGGGTTTTGCAGACGCGGGTTCGACTCCCGTGCCGGGCTTGCCCGGGCCGGGATGGCGGTGGCGGGTTCGACTCCCGCCATGGGTACTAACGGCCGATTGGCCATCAACGAAATCCAGGCCCGGCTATCCCTGCAATTCCGCCGGTTTTGCCGGTAAGGACCAGCAGCGGCCGGTCGGCCATCAACGAAAAGAGGAAACATGTTCCCCGTCGAACTGCGCGGCACCGCGCGCCCGGTCCACATGTGGGCAAACGAGCACGAAGTCGAGCCGGCTGCCCTCCAGCAGCTGCGCAACATCGCGTCCCTGGACTGGGTCCACGGCGTGCGTGTCATGCCTGACGTGCACCTCGGCAAGGGGGCTACGGTCGGCTCCGTCATCGCCATGAAGCAGGCGGTCTCCCCGTCCGCCGTCGGCGTCGACATCGGCTGCGGTGTCTCGGCCGTGAAGACGTCCCTGACCGAATCCGACCTGGACGGAATGCATGCGCTGCGCCTTGCCGTAGAGGCCGCCATCCCGGTTGGTTTCAACAGCCACGAACGGGAAGTCAACCTGAAGCGCCTGGGCCTGGAGAAGGGCGCACAGGGCTTCTGGGCCGGCTTCAAGGACCTGCACCCGGGCGTCCAGAACCTCGAGTCCCGCGCGCATTCACAGCTGGGCACCCTCGGAGGCGGAAACCACTTCATCGAGGTCTGCGTGGACGAATCAGGCGCCGTCTGGCTTACCCTCCACAGCGGATCGCGCAACATCGGCAAGTCCCTGGCCGAGCGCCACATCGACATTGCCAAGTCACTGACCCACAACCAGGGGATCGTCGACAAGGACCTTGCCGTCTTCCTGGCCGGCACGCCGGAAATGGACGCCTACCGCCGCGACCTCTGGTGGGCCCAGGACTTCGCCGCCCGCTCCCGCTCGGTGATGATGGCCCTGTTCAAGGAAGCGTTCTCCAAGCACTTCGCCACGGCCAACGTGACGTTCGGCGAGGAGATCAACGTCCACCACAACTACGTCTCCGAGGAGACCATCGACGGCGAGACGATGCTGGTCACCCGCAAGGGTGCCATCCGGGCAGGAAAGGGCGACCTGGCCCTGATCCCCGGCTCCATGGGCACCGGCTCCTACGTGGTCCGCGGCCTCGGCAACGATGCTTCCTTCCAGTCCGCCTCCCACGGAGCCGGGCGCCGGATGAGCCGCAGCGCAGCAAAGCGCGCCTACACGGTCGATGACCTCATCGCCCAGACGGCCGGTGTCGAATCCCGCAAGGACCAGGCGATCGTGGACGAGATCCCCGGCGCGTACAAGGACATCCACTCCGTCATCGACGCGCAGAAGGACCTTGTCGACGTCGTCCAGCACCTGCGGACCGTCCTCTGCGTGAAGGGGTAGGTTCCGGGGCATGAAAAAGGGGGACGCCGGTATGAGCCGACGTCCCCCTTTCTGTCCCTATTTTCGGATGAGGCGCTGGAGATCAGCGATGCGTTCGCGGATGCCTTCCAGATCGTCTTCCGTGTAGTCCGCTGCCCGCTCGGTCAGAATGTCGTCCAGGTGATAAAGCGCGTCATCCACCGCTCCTGCGATGGTTTCCCGGGCTTCAGCCGACACGACCTCTGCCTCCATCCGGGAACGCGGCGGTGCCAGTTCCTGGTCCGCTGCCTTGTCCAGGTCGATGAGGACGCTGCCGTCGCTCCTGCCCAGCCCTGCAGCCAGACCGTCATCGGGGGTGACACCGTCCATCCACCGGGTGTCCGTGCAGCTGAGGGAATGCAGCTCGTTTTCCAGCTCGTCCTCGCCGAAAAGCTCGAGCGTACTGAGTTCGTCGAAGTTTCGCGAAGCAACGAGTCCGCCGTTTTCGTCGGTGAGGCCCGTAGCCCAGTACCGGTTGTCATCTTCTTCGATGCGAAGGTAGCGCGCGTCCGGGAACGCATCCTTAATGCCGAGCGCAATCCCCTTCAGGGTCGCACTCTCGTACTCGACCTCAAGGTCGTCCCGGTGCCTGTCGACCGTCTGGACCTGGTCAAAGAGCACCTGGGCGTTCTCCTGTACCTGCCGGTACTGCTCCAGCGGTGAGAGCGGCGCGGCCGTGCCGGTGCTGATCGTTACGCCGGATTCGGCATGTGCTGTGGACGTGAACTGTCCGGCACCGGCAACGCCGGCCTGGTTTCGCGGGTGTGCCGCTTCATTGAAGGTTGTCATGCCCTCCTGTGTGCGGCCGGCCGCCTGAGGTGCCGGACTGGTGCCGCGGCCGCTGTGCGCACGCTGCCTACGCATGTCCCTTACCGGCCGTTCCCCTTTCCATGAAACGGGGGACCTGCCATTCCCGCGCGCCCAGCCATGAAAGGCCACCGATGACCACTCCCGACCCGAACAAGCCCACCGCCCCCGATGCCTCGCAGACCGTCAACGAGTCTTCGGAGAGCCGCCGCGGCCGCCGTCCGAGTTCCCCCTCACTGAAGCGGGCCCTGATCGTCCTTGGCTGCGGCGTCGTCCTGACCGGGGCCGGAGCGGTCCCCCTGGCAGGAGAGATCTCCACCGCCATTGCAGACAGCCCCAGCGTCAAGGCAACCATCGTCGACGTCAGGTACGAAACCCCCGGAGCCGACGGCCGGGAAGAAGCCGCCGAGAATGCGAAAGCCCCGGAAGCCGCAAAGGCCGAGGAACCTGCAGCCGACGATGCACCGCTTGAGTGCTCTCCGGTTGCCGCCTTCGAGGTTGACGGCCAGGGCTACAACGCAAGCTCCAACGATTTCTCCACCGACTGTGACTGGAGCATCGGGCAGGAAGTGAAGGTCGCATACGACCCGGAGAACCCCGTCGAGGCCAGGATCGTCACTGAAGAGTTCAACCCTGCCACGACCATCGCTCCCGGCATCGGAGCTGCCGTCTTCATCGGCGGGCTGTTCATGACCCTCTCAGGCCTCCGGAAACGCAGGAGCTAGGAAGGGCCCGCGGCAGCCTGCAATACGCCGGGCTGCCGCACCGGCGGGATCGGACATCTACGCATGTCACGGTGTGCGGGGCCACATCGGCTGACCGCTCGATGGCCGAGATCCGGCCGACCGCTCGAAAGGCTCCCCTTGAATCCTCCCGGATGGTATCCGTCCCCCGAGCGTGCCGGACACATGCAGTACTGGGACGGCATCGAATGGACACCCCACATGAAGTCCATAGCCGACCTGCCGCAGACACAGGCACCGCCGTCCCCGTATTACTCCGCCGGCCACAGCACCATGGAAGTTGCACCTCCGGACTTCCGCAGGGACCGGGCCGGGAAAATGCAGGGCCTGTCGGCGGCCGTATTCATGATCGTCTTCGGCCTGATCTTCATTGGCATCGGATCGCTCCCGCTGGGTCTGGCGGTCCGTGACGCCTTCTCCGACGACCCCACCATAGAGGGGACCGTAGTCGACGTCAGCTATCACGAATCCCGTTCCTCCACCGGGAGCCGTTCCACCAGTGTCACCTGCGCCCCGATCAGCAGGTTCATCCTGGACGGCAAGGAGTACACGGTGAGCTCGAACATCTACTCCGGACCCTGCAAATGGAATGTCGGCCAGCCTATCGAGCTGATCTACGACCCGGCCCATCCGCAGAATGCCCGCGCAAAATCCACCGGATTCAACGTTGCCGCAGCGATCTTCCCCGTCATCGGCGCCGTAGTTGCCGGCCTGGGCGTAAGGAACGGCCTCCGCGAACTCAAGTCCCGCCGCCAAGCCCGGGAGCGGGCTTCAACCGGCAACTGGTAACCCGCAGCCCGTGATCCCGGCCGCAGGCTGTTTCCAGACTGCGGCCGGTCCGCACACATAGGGTTTGCGGGGCCCGACCAGCGGGCCCGGAACCGGAGACGGGAATCATGGAGAGCACCGGCATGCTGCCCATTGCGGCAAGCAAATACCTCAAGGCGGCCGACTTCGCCTCAGGCAGGTTCGGCGAACAGCCCATCTCAGCCGACGCCACCGCCGTCCAGTCCCTGACGGACGAGACCCTGAAGCTCCACGCCGGTTCCCCTCATCGTGTCCGCGGCCGATGGAAGGCTTCCTGCAGCTCGTGCACCTACTGGACCGGATACGTCTCCGAGTCCAAGGCCGAAGCGGCCATCGGACAGCACGTAATGCAGGCGAATGCCGCCATTATGGCCCGCATCATGGCCCTGCCCAAGATTCAGAGGCGGACCCGGTGAAGCAGATGAAAGCGATCATCCACACCATCTGGGAAGACGAGATGGGAGGCAGGCATTATGCCTACGATCCGGAGCATCCCGACGGCATCCGTGCCTCCATCTGCGTCGAAGTGGAGCTGATGGGCTGTCAGTTCCGGTCCGGTGAGCTGGCCGCCGAATACTGGCGAGCCGAGCACGACGTTCTCGAAGCCAAGGAGTATTCCACCGTCGAAGGGTGGTTCAACGGCGCCGGGGAAAACTACCTCAGCGACGGAGCAGCCCTTGCCTGGCGGGACACTATCCGCCGGTTCACCTTCACACCCGAATACGACCGTGAGGACTGGTCGGAATCACGCGGCAACCGCTGGTAACCCACAAGCCAACAACACGTCCCGGGGCAGCCCCGGTGAATACCAAGACACCCAGGAGAACAAAAATGAGCACCGAAGCACCTGAACAGCCCCAGTACCCCATGTCCGAAAAACTCGCCCAGGCGGCGGAAGAGAGCCAGAGGATCGGAGAGTTCCTGGATTGGCTTGAAAGCAAGGGCATGCAGATCGCCGAATTCGTCCGCTACCCGGGCTACTCCGAACCCCGCCTGGAACCGGTATCGCGCGGATTCGAGCACCTGCTGGCCGAATACTTCGAGATCGACCTCAACGAAGTCGACAAGGAGCGCCGGCAGATACTTGCCTCGCTCCGGGAGTAAGCGGGACAGCCGGTGAGAGTTCTTCACCGGTCCGCACACATAGGAAGTAAGCCCGGGGAGTCCGGGTCATCCGAAGAGCGGGGAAAGCGCGCCCCGAAGGACGGACAGGTAGACGGATGGCATCCGTTCGCCTGGACCTTGATTGGAACCCCCTAAGACGGGGCCCGGATTCGAATTCCGGCAAAAGGGTCGAAGGGCCGAAAAGGCCCCGGAGGTTAGCTGACCGGTGAGGCTGGGCGCAGGGCGGTACGTTTCCTTCGGGGGCGTTCGGGTTCGACTCCCTTACTGCGTGGTGGCCAACATAGTGCTTAAGGCCGGCGGCCGGGATAAGACAACTTCCCGGCCGTCGGTATTTTCATGCCCTCAACGAAAGAACCTCATGAAGACGACCCGGATGTTCGCATCTGCCCTGGCCATTGCCGGGGTTCTCGCCGCCACCGCATGCTCCGCGGAACCCGCCCCCGTCCCGGATGAAGGGATCGACGTGGTCCGGGCGACGGGTGAGTGCCGCCTTCTGGCCGGGTTCCTCACCGCTGATTATGAGTTGAACCCGGACAACGTCGAAGAAATGGTCGAGATCCTTGCAGGTGTCTCCGAGAGCGGATACCCGGAGAGCACCAGGGTTGCAGAAATGATCATCGCCTCGTATTCAGAGGAGCCTCCCACCCAGGAGGAAGCCGACGCGGTCGTCAAGGACTGGGCCGGCTTCTGCGACAGGAACAGCACCAGCTGAGCCCCCGCTCGCCCCGGCGCCCCCGCCGCACACAGCTAGTTCGGATACCAGACATCACAGAAAGCAGGACCACATGGACGCAAGCGCCTTCGCCGGCATGAAAGTCGCGCGGGAATCAAACGGCAGGTTCGCCAGTCAGCACCACGAAGAGCCGGCCGTATCCCTGAAAGCACCCCGGAAGCATTCCGGCCGCCGCAAGAGCGGTGCCGTGATCCTGGGCGTGACTGCACTACTGGCAAGCGCCGTCCTCACCGGCTGCAGCCCCTCGGGAGACGTCATCGACGCCGACTACGCCAAGGTCTGCCAGGAGAAGACGACAGAGAAGCGCGTCGAAGACGACAAGTGCAGCGAGGAAGGGCGCTCCTCCGGATACGCCGGCTGGTACTTCTTCCCGATGGGCTCCTCCAGCTCCGGCAAGAGCCATTCCATCCCGGCCGTCGGATCCAAGCTGACCGGCGGATCCACAAGCATCCCGGACAAAGCCACCTCCAAGTCCGGAGTCAGCGACAAGGGATCCAGCAAAGTGACCCGCGGCGGCTTCGGCGGCGGAGCAAAGGGCGGCGGCGGCCACGGCGGATAGCCGTCACTGCAGCAAGTGATGCCGGCCGGATCCCGTAGAGGAACCGGCCGGCGTCCGCACCCATAGGTGCATGAGACTAAACCTGCCCGGACGTACAGCTGCGCCCGGATGAGAACGAGGAACATCATGAAGCGCATCCCATCCACACCCAGGCCGGACTGGCGCCGGAAGACCGAGTCCCAGGGGCTCATTTTCTCCACCGCAGTCCGCGAAGACGGCAGCCTGACCGAATACTGGCACGAAGCCGCCTACTACCGGTTCGACATGCCTGAGATTGAAATGCTCGAGGAGGTCACCGAAGAGCTGCACGACATGTGCCTGGAAGCAGCGCGCTACCTGGCCACCGGTGCGCTGGGGGACCTCGGCATCGGTGAAGAGGCACTCGCCCTGGCTGCGCGTTCCCTTGAGCTGGATGAGCCGGCCATCTACGGCCGCTTCGACTTCGTCTACGACGGCGTGAACCCGCCCAAGATGCTCGAATACAACGCAGACACCCCCACCGGGCTGATCGAAGCGTCCATCGCACAGTGGTACTGGCTGCAGGACGTCATGCCCGAAAAGGACCAGTGGAACGGCATCCACGAGGCACTCGTCGAAGCCTGGAGGAAACGCCGCGAAACGGCAGTGAACCCCCTCCTGCATGTGGCCCATGCCGAGGTGGAAACCTCCGGTGAGGACTGGATGACCGCGGCCTACATGCTCGACGTCGCCAAGCAGGGGGACTGGAACGTTGAGGGCATCAACATGTCCGACATCGGCTGGGACTATGAAACCAGTACGTTCGTGGATCTGGACGGAGAGCAGATCCACAACATCTTCAAGCTCTACCCGTGGGAAATGATGATCAAGGAGGACTTCGGGTACAACATCCTGAAGAACCCTTCAGCTGTGAACTGGTTCGAGCCGGCATGGAAGATGCTGCTCTCCACCAAGGCACTCCTGGCCGCCCTGTGGCACCTGTACCCTGACCACCCGAACCTGCTGCCGGCCTACATGGACTCGCCCCGCGACATGACCGAATGGGTTGCCAAGCCGCTGCACGGGCGCGAAGGCGACAACATCATCATCCACGCCGATGGCATCGACATCAGCCAGCCCGGTGACTACGGCTCCGAAGGATGGTGCTTCCAGCAGTACCACGCGCTGCCTGACTTCGACGGCAACCGTCCTGTCCTGGGTTCCTGGGTTGTCGACGGAGAATCCGTAGGCGTCGGCATCCGCGAATCCGACGGCCCCGTCACCGACTACTACTGCCGTTTCGTCCCGAACGTCATCGACTCCCCGGCGCCGGTCCAGTGAGCGGAGGTGCAGCTGTTCCTTCCAAGGGCCTGAAAAACGGCAGTCTCGGCCTGTGGGGCAGCTTTACCATCGGCCTGTCATCCGCCGCTCCGGCGTACTCCCTGGCAGCCACCCTCGGCCTGCTGGTCCTTGCAGTCGGAGCCCAGGCGCCGGCGGCCCTGCTGCTCGCCTTCCTTCCGATGCTCTTCACGGCCATCGCCTACAACGAGCTGAACAAGGATGATCCGGACTGCGGGACCACGTTCACCTGGGTGTCCAAAGCCCTCGGTCGCCGCACCGGCTGGATGGGCGGGTGGGCCCTTGCCATATCGGGGGTGGTGGTCCTTGCCAACCTGGCAGCGGTCGCCGGTGAATACCTCTGGCACCTGATCAACCCCGGGCTTGCAGGGAATAGCTTGCTCGTCACCCTTACCGGCGTCGGTTTCATCGCCCTGATGACGTGGCTGAACATGCGCGGGATCATCATCGGTGAGCGGATGCAGCGCGTGATGATCATCATCCAGTACGCCGCCCTGGTCCTGTTTGCCGGCATGGCCGTCTTCCGGCTCGCTGCCGGCCGGGCGGCCGACTTCACCGCGGTGGACCTGCAGTGGTTCAACCCCTTCGCAGGAGACGGCCTGCAGTCCATGACGTACGCCGTCCTGCTGGCCCTGTTCATCTACTGGGGATGGGATTCCTGCCTCGCCCTGAATGAAGAGACCCGGGATCCTGCCAGGACTCCCGGCCGCGCCGCGCTGCTCGCCTCCGTGGCCCTGCTGGTCACCTACGTCGGAATCAGCGTCCTGGTCATGATGTTCGCGGGCATCGGGGAAGACGGGCTGGGCCTGGCCAACGCCGAGCACGCCGACGACGTCCTGTACGCAGTCAGTGAAGCAGTCATGGGCCCATGGGCTCCGGTCATCGTCGTGGCGGTGCTTGTCTCGGCAGTCTCTTCCACGCAGACCACCATCCTGCCTACTGCCCGCGGGACCCTGGCCATGGCCGTTCACGGCGCCCTGCCGGCACGCTTTGCGGCAGTGCACGCCAGGCACCGGACACCGGTCTTCTCCACCGTCCTGATGGGGATTGTCGCCTCCGCCTACTACCTCGGCATGAGCCTGGTGAGCGAGAACTTCCTGGCGGACTCCATCGCCTCCCTGGGGCTGTTCATCGCCTTCTACTACGGGATCACCGCCTACGCCTGCGTCTGGCGTTTCCGCCGGACCCTGACATCGGGCATCCGGAACCTGTTCATGCGCGGAATCTTCCCGCTGGCCGGTGCCTTGTCGATGACCGCAGCGTTCCTCATTTCGGCAGTGGACATGCTCAACCCCGAATACGGGTCCACCGTCATGTTCGGTGTCGGAGGAGCATTTGTGATCGGTATCGGCGCGCTCATGCTCGGAGCCGTGCTGATGACACTCTGGTACCGCCACCGCGGTGCTGAAGAGCCGGACAGTGTCCTTCCCGACCCTGTACCGGCCGGCACGGCAAACTAGACAGGTGCGCGGAGCCGCTGCCGGGAAAACCCGGCAGCGGCAGCCTTACAGCGGGGGAGACGGAAGTGCCCAGGAAATGGGTCAATGACTGGCGGTTCACACGGATCCTGTCGATTGCCGTACCCGTCGGCGTAACCGTCTGGCTGTTCGGCGGGGCACCTGTCACGACCGCAGGTTTCTTTGCGCTGGGTGCGGCCTACGGGGCCCTGCTGTTCCGTGTGGTTTCGCTGTCCGGGCGCGCTTCAATGGTGATGACCTGGGGCTTCGTGCTCGTTGAGATCATGTTGCATGACGTGGAGAGCTTCCTGGGGGCGCCCGTAAGGGGGCCGGTGCTCATGGGATTCACTGCCGGTGCCATCGTCGGCGCGCACTGGTGGACCGGGAAGAAGGCCGGCCGTCCAATCAACCGGAAGCGTGAACGCACCGCCGACGGCGACTACACCGGCGGATGGAAACC
This sequence comes from Arthrobacter sp. zg-Y1110, assembly GCF_025244865.1. NCBI lineage: Bacteria > Bacillati > Actinomycetota > Actinomycetes > Micrococcales > Micrococcaceae > Arthrobacter > Arthrobacter sp. zg-Y1110. The sequence goes on along the minus strand of NZ_CP104273.1, from coordinate 214,991 downwards.
GGCCCTGATCAACGCAGTTTGTGCCGCCGTACTGCTCGCGGCAAGCACCGGCCAGCTTCTTGACGGAGTCCCGGCAGAGACCCTCGCCGTGTCCCTGCCAGCCGGTTTCCTCGCGGGATGGGTGCTGTTCCGCCTCGTGAAGTCGTTCCAGGTGCGGTTCATGACCTTCATCGCCATATTGTTCGCCCTCGTGCCGGCACTCATCGTGGCCGGTTCCTTCGGCTACGGCGACCACGTATTCACCGGACTGTTCGGATTCCTCGCAGGCATCCTTATCGGCGGCAGGTACTGGTGGGGTCCGCGGTTCGGCGCCCCGCGCCCGCCGTTCGCCGGAAAAGCCAAGCGGCGTCGTAAGAGGAAGCGGAAAGCGAAGGCCACACCACCGAAGGGTCCGGTAGCGGCACCGAAAGTGGATGCCTAGACCGCAGCGTTCTGCTCGAGTCCGGCAAGCCTGGCATTGGCCCGCTCCAGCTCGGTCTCCGCGCGGGCCTTCCGGTCGCGTGCAAGCTTCAACCTGTAGGCGGCACGACGTCCTTCACGGGCGGTAGTATCCTCTGCCCACTGCCTGTCCTTTTCCAGGTTCACGGCGGCAATCCGTGCGCGGTTCGCCTCCGCGCGGGCTTCATCCCGTGCCTTCTTTTCGGCCATCGCGGCCAGGCGTTCGTCCAGGTCCTCAGCGCCGGGCACGAAGCCGCTGCGTTCGAGGAGCATCACGAGTTCGGCTTCGGGCCGGCCGGGGAAATGCTGCTCCACCAGAGACAGGTACGGAGCCTTGTCCAGTGCGCTGAACCAGGCACGGCGCAGGGAATCACGGATCCAGCTGAGGTTGTCCAAGGGGTAGGCCGTGGTGACCAGCAGATAGGTCAGCGCGTCGTCGTCATTCAGCCCAGGGTGGTAAACCTGTACTGCGGCAACGTACTCCTGCCGGTTCCCGGGGTGGTCCACCTCGGAGGGCGTTTTGCGGGTGAGGGTGTACTTGCGCTCAATCTGGCGGCGCTGTTCCTCGCCGCTGTATCCCGCGCCCTCGTCGCCGTAGGGGTAGGCGGACTGGCTCCGCGTGAGATCAAACTCGTAGTCGAGCAGCTGGTTTTCCATGCCTCCTATGTGTGCGGCACCGTGCCCAATTCTGAGCAACCGGGTCGAGTCCGGGTGCCGCCCGGGAAGGTATCGGCGAACGTGTTAGTGTCACACCCGATACGACAATCCATGGGGGAAAATTGAAGATGAAATACAGCGGAGCCATCGTCCTGGCTGCCGCAGGCGCACTCACGCTCTCTGCATGCTCAGGCGGTGCACAGGATCCGGCAGCAGCCTCGACACCGGAGAAGACCGCCGCTGCCGCACCCACGGAAACAACCTCTGCGGCCCCCGGGGTTGCCACGCAGGACATGGGTCCCGGCGTGCCGATCGAGGATTACCTCCTCGGGGCCTGGTGGTGCAAAACCACCGGCCAGAATGATCCAAACTTCTTTGGCATGAACAGCAACATGTCCCTTTCCCTCCCGGAGGAAGTCACGTTCCACGCAGACGGGCGGTGGACCGGTGAAGATCCTGAGCCCAAGTACGAGTGGGAATACCGCGACGGCGCCCTGTTCATGGAGTACCACGAGGACATTTACTTCGATCTGCCGGTTTCGATCCAGATACCGAGCACGGTGAAAGTCACCAGCCACATCGTCAACCCCGATGACAATGTGGGGCCGGAATATGAAGCGACGACCGAAGTCGCCTTCGAGCTCGGCAAGATGACGATGAAAACGGCCGAATACACGGACCCGGAACACAATGCTTCTGTTTCCGATCTCGGAGAGACTGTTACCTGCCGCAAGTAGCACTGCCCCTGAACGCCCCGTCCCCGGATTCCGTCCCGAGGGCGGGGCGTTTTCGTTGAGAGGCGCGCCATGGTCCGCACACATAGAGGGGGAGGACGCCGGCAAGAGGCCGGAAGTACGGGAAGAAGGATCATGGAAACCGCTGAAGCAGCTCCGCAGCGCATCAAGCATCAGGTAGGCCGGGCATTGCCTGCTAATACCGCTCTCGTCGGTAAGGGCAGCGGCTGGGCAACCCCTTTCAAGGCCGGTGAGATAGGGGTGCTTAGGGGCGCCGACGACACCCGGGTGTTCTTCCGCCCTGAAGACGATACCCAGGCGCTGGGTATGTTCCGCGGGCTCGTGGAGCAGCCGAAGGTGCGCCGGCAGGTGGTCGCGGATCTGAAGGGGAAGAACCTGGCATGCTGGTGCGCACTGGACCGCCCCTGCCACGCCGACATCCTCCTGGAGATCGCCAACGCCAACGAGACTGAGGCAGCCAAGTGAGCCGGGCAGAGGACCGCGCAGCTGACCTTCTTGCCAGCGGGTACGTCGAAATGACCTCAGTAGGCCGCCTCGCAGTCGGCCAGCGTGTCCACCATGTTGGGGAGCGCTACCCCGCGGCTTCCGACAGCGGCACTGCGGTCCTTGAACGGATCTTCCACCGGCCGGACCGGGAGCCGCACAATACGGACGTCGAGGTGATCGTCAAGCGCGATAAGCCGCGCTACGAAGACGACACCCACGGCTTCTGGGCGGACTACCACACCGTCGTCGTCACGCCCCTGGGCGACGGCCTGTAGAGAAGCCCCGGGAGTGCCGCACACATAGGGGTTAGTGGACCTGATGGTGAAGACCGGAAGGTACATGGGGGTGTTCGTATGAAGCGGGCCCCGTGCACAACGACCAGGGAGTCAAGGCGGCAGCGGCTGCCCCGCCATCCATCGAGGGATGGCTTTGGTGCACGGAAGCGGTACCGCGTTGGCCGAATACGCCGGCCCACCGCGCCGGAAACACAGGTTCGAAACCTGCACGCCCCTCTCATAAACATCCCGCGCCACCCCGGCCGGGCGACTGAAGAGGAGAACTGATGGCATACCCGATTTTCCCCGAGCTGCACCGCGACCGCCGCGGCTACCCGTTCTACGGCCCGGAGCTTTCCGCAGCGCCGGACATCTATGTCACCGACGGTGTCCCGCTGGCCGAGAAGACTGTGCACGCGCGGTACTTCCTGGGTGAGTCCAGCTGGATGATCTTCGAGACCGACAAGGAAACAGGCATGGCATTCGGTTTCGCCATGCTGAACGGCGACGCCCAGAACGCCGAAATGGGATACATCGACATCATGCACCTCGAAGGCACCAGTACAGACCTCGGCGCCGTCATCCAGCGCGATACGGAATGGCAGCCCCGGCCATTCGGTGAAGTCGACCCCCGCAACGACTAGAAACGCTGCGGCACCGACACAAGAAGAGCCCCTCCGGCGATCATGCCGGAGGGGCTCTGTGCTGCCCTGGCCAGGGTGGCTGCAGGTTGTTATGCCGGGCGGGGGATGGTCTCCCAAACCCGGTCCACGACCCCGCGGGCCAGGACACCGGAGCATTTCAGCTCCCTGAGCCCCTCGCTTCCGAGGTTGTAGGTCAGGTTGCTGTAGGTGATCCCGTCCGCCATCGCCGGGGCCTTGCCGCAGACGATACGGTCGGCGGCCGCCAGCCGGGCTGTCTCCCCCTGGGGGTCTTCCAGTGTCCGGACGTGCTCGAGAACGGCCTCAACCTTCGGGCTGTTCTCCCGCATCAGCCGGCCCAGCGACAAAGCCAGTTCCAGAACGGGGTCCTCGCTGACTGCGGTACGCATGCGCTCAATGTATTTCTCAAAGAAGTTCATGACTGCCATGTGTACGGCAGGGCCCGGAACAGTGCCCGCGGCCTAGAAGGGGATGATCGGTTCCAGGGCGCGGACCAAGTCGGAGAGCGGCCTGTTCGCGGCTACGATTCCGAGGACCAGTTCCCGGGCCGGAGCTGAAGGGAACTCCTCTGTAGTGTCGACGCCGTACCCGTGCAGGTTGACCAGCATATTGTGGAACGTCATGCCGTACAGGGCGGGGTGCTCTTCACGGATGATCAGGTCTGCATCAGCCAGGCTGCCGGCATCGCCGGTCGGATTGTAGGAGTTCCTCACGTACTTCCGCGCCAGCCCGCCGCCGATCTCACGGTAGTCGGATTCGAAGGAAAGGTTGTAGAGAGACAAGGCCATCGGCAGGACCGGGTCGCGGCGGATGTCCTCCATGGCCTTGGCCAGGGACGGGTCAATAGTAGTCGTCATGTCTTCCATGTGTGCGGCACGCCCCTGAACCCTGGTCGCCCCTGCTCCTCCTGCAGCCAGCCGCACACAGAGAGGCATGACGACTACACCCTCCCCGAAGCGCGCCGGCGCAGGCTTCGCAGCCCCGGGCACGCAGACCTACGAACGCGAGCAGAACGGCCGGTTTGCCGAAAAGCTCCACGGCGAATCATCGGTCGTCCTGACCGGCAACATGGAGATGCTCGGCTCGCGCCTTGCCAGCTACGCCGAGGAAAAGCGCGATGAAGCCGTCGCAGCCGGGCGTGCTGCGACCGACGCCCGCGTATCCCTCGCTGCCCGGTCCATCCGGGAAGCCGACCCCGACATAGCGACGGTTTACCTGAGCCCCAAGGACCCGCTCGGCGGTGCCCTGGTCATCGACGTCATGGACGCGGACGGCAAGCAGCTCAGCCCGCAGAAACGGGTCGCTGCCCAGGATGCGCTGCGGCGCGCGGAAGTCCCCTACGACCCCCGGTTCTACTACGGCGGCATCGACGTCGACCGCATGAGCCAGTGGATCCCGGACGACTTCAACCCCGATCTTGACCGCGAAGACGAGTCTCAGAAGGGGGCCCGCCGCGCCCTCGTGGCCATGAACGCGGCCAAGCTCGACTCCATCGACCCCGAGACCCGGGTGGCCGACATGCTCGCTGACATGCGGCACTACGCGAACAAGTACGGCGTCAACTTCGACAACGCCATTGAACGATCCGAAGGGTACTTCGAGGAAGACAGGAACTCATGACCATCAACACCGCACCCCAGCCGCGTGAGTCCGGCGGGCAGTACAGCTTCAAGACCCACGGGGAGGCGCCCGTAGCGCTTTCGGGCGCCGCCGGTGAAGACACCATCGCCCGCCTCCACGAATTTGCCGACGCCCAGGCCGGTTCGACCGAGGGCCGCGGCCTGGCGAATCAGGCGCGCCTTTCCGCTGCAGCCCGGAACATCCACGAAGGTCTGCCCGAGGCTGCCAGCTTCACCCTAGACAAAGCAGACGGAGGCTACGTTGTCGCCCGCGCATGGGACACCCGCGGATACCAGCTGGGTGAGGATGACCGCGAGTACATCGTGAAGCACCTCCGTGAAGCCGGCGTCGGGTACATTCACACACCGGTCGGCCTCGCCGAGGCCCGGAAGTGGGAGCCCGACACGGTGTCCCCGACATCGCCGAAGATCACTTCGAAGGGCCGGACCGTCTTCGTGACGCTGCCGGACGGCGTGGTCGTGGACAGGACGTCGAAGACCAAGAGCTACACACACGCCATCATCGCATCCCCCGAGGACACGGAAATGGTGCGGAAGCTTGCCCTGGTTCAGGCGGATGAGCACAAAAAGGAAATCGACGACATTGACGCCGCGCTGGCCGAGCCTCTGAAGATACGGTCTGTGCAGCGGTTCAAGACCGTTGGTGACCCGGATGTGGACCGCCAGGGCAACCCCGTGTACTACAACCACGAGTACCGTGCTTACGCCACGGACGGTAAGACGGTCCTGAAGACGATCCGGGGCAACTCGAAGCAGGAAACCCAGGGCGTCTACGACGAAGACGGCAAATACCACCCTGACCGCGTCGAAAAGATCTTCCCGGCCATGAAGACGGCCCTGAAGGAACGCCGTTCAACGGTGCAGGGCTATGTCGACAAGGCGCAGTCAACGGTGGACGAGATCGACAACGGCACCTACAACGCCGGCAACTGGTCCGCCTGGGGTTTCTCGTCCTCGGCAGCCAATGCGGAGAAGACAGCGCGTTCCAACACGAACTACGCGCCTGCACGCCGCTTCACCGCCGTCCCGATCGACCAGTAGCAACAGCACCCGGCCAGCCGGTGCCGGCGGGCCCGTCCTCTTCAGGGCGGGCCCTTCGCTTACCCGGGAGCAGGCTGTATCGACTTCCTTCGGGAGGGCCAACTTCCCGGCCGGCAAGGCACCAACCATGAGGAGAATCCATGAACGACGCAACCACCTCCCGCACCATCCCCGACGAGGCATGGGCGGCCGTGGGAAATTCCGTCTTCCGCGACGGACACCTCTACCCTGACCTGTGGCATTGGGAGGGCAGGACCGCAGTGTACGAAGACTGCGATGACCAGGATCTGGTCCGGCTGTACTCCTATTTCACCCTGGAGAACTACCCCGAATGGGCCGGCGCTGCCGTCACCTGCCCGCGCGCACCGCGGCTGGAAGAGACCATGGTCCGGTTCGACGACAAGGCCGCCTTCATTGCCCACGGATACCGGAACCCCTACCGCGGATCCGGAGTCCCGGACTGGTACTTCTTCTGGACCCGCAACCACACGATGGGAACCCTGAAGAAGTGGGCCCGCTCTGTAGGACTCATCCCGCCCAAGGACCTGCCGCAGGGCCGGGGCGGATACGGGATCGACACCGGGCTGAGGCAATGGCGCCCGTAGCGGGTACCTGGGTGAATCCCGGCCCGGCCGCACACAGGAGGGCATGAACATCTTCAAGCGCAACGGCGCCAACGACAACCTCCGCAGACGACAGCCCCAGGGGGTGCCTTCCGGAGGTCAGTTCGCAGCCGAGTCGAAGCCCGAAGCCGGATCCGTCATTCTGGGGCCGACCGGCAGTGACCGCACCCAGGCACTCATCCACGAGGCCGGGAAGGTCTACAGCGATCCGGAGAAGGCTGTAAATGCCGCCATGGCCATCGAGGTGATGGAGGAAACCGAGCTGCAGGTGGCTCTCGCGGTCGGATGCCAGGCCAGGGGCAACGTGAAGGAGGCCGAAGCACACCGGACCGTCTCGACCCTGCTGGCTGAACTGCCCGTACAGATCCAGGGGGCAGGAGATGCATGGACTGCCGCAGAGACCATCGGGCTGTTCCGCACCCGGCTGGCCGACGGTTTCCGTGCTGAAGGGCACAGTGACGACCGTGCGCTGCGGCGCGCCGACGGACGGCTGGAATACCTGCAGCGGTACATCGAACACAAGGACCGAATCCGGACAGGGGCCACCGAAGCATTCGACTTCGACTACGGGGTCAGGGAGCAGGGGCGATGGAGTGCAGCCCAGGCAGATCAGCTCCGCGGCCGGCCTGTAACCGTGGGGAGGCGTACTGGTCTCACCCCTGAAGACGCCCGGGCGGCCATGGCAGCGAATGCCATTGCCGACCTGCGGTTTGATCTCCTGAGCGATGCCCGGGCAGGGTGGCCGGTTTCCGCCATGCACACAGACTCTGCCGATGCCATCAGGCACCTGCCCGAGGAGATCGAGCAGGCCGGGTCACGGGAGGATCGGATCGCAGCCGTCCAGGGCGCACGGGAGAGGATCCACGCCGTCCAGGAAGAGCATAGCGCGCTCTCGAGCGTCACACAGGACGTCCGCAACCATCTGGATGAAGCGGACCGGCTTCTGGGCAAGACCTATGACTGGGACAGGGCGGGCTGCTAGCGGACTTCCGGAGTCAGCTTGAGGCGCCGGTCCCGGCGGGGCCGGCCTCCGCCGTCAGATAGCTGATGAGGGCATCGTCTTCGTAGAAGTAGGCGTCGGACTGGACGCCGAGCCGGTACCGGAGGTTCTCCACGTACTGGAAGAAGCGCTGGTCGGATCCGGATCGCTTCCAGTCCGCTGCCAGGAGGCCGAGCAGTTCGTCGATGCGGGATTCGGGGCGTGGCGGTCCCGCGAAGAGGCTCTTATCAAGGTTCGGTTCTGACATAGGGGTGAGTTTATCCGGGCCGCGGCGAAACAAAATACCCCTCGTCAGGTAATTATCATCATCTGAAGATTATTCATGTACAGTGGAGGCATGCTCAAGACATTCGCCCAGGTCCCGCAGGGATTCACGGTTCACTCGGCCGCCATCGCCATGACCTTCCCCGCCGGAGAAGCTCACATCAAGACCGATGCAGCCGCCGGAGAAACGCCGCTGTACCTCTACCTCACCGGCGCAGACGCCAACGAGTACATGAGCGCGGCCATGTGGATCGACTACGCCCACCAGGGCGGCCACAAGGTTAAGGCACTCATCCCGTATATGCCCGGCGCCCGGCAGGACCGCGGCAACCCCTTCGGTGCCAAGGTGTACGCCAACCTGATCAACGCCATGAACGCCGACGAGGTCGTCTGCTTCGACCCGCACTCGCCCGTCATGCCGGCCCTGGTCAACAACCTCCGGGTTGTGGGCGCCGAGGACGTTATCCGCCGCGCGGTGCACACCGAGCTGGACTTATACGCCGGCGTCATCTGCCCCGATGAGGGAGCCAAGACCCGCACGGCCATCACCGCCGAAGCCCTGGGCCTGCCCCTCTTCCACGCTGCCAAGCACCGGGATTTCACCACCGGCAAGCTCTCCGGATTCACCTGCGAGGAACTGCCTGCCGAAGGCCGCTTCCTGGTCGTCGACGACATCTGCGACGGCGGCGGAACCTTCATGGGCCTGGCCGCCGCCACCGGACTCGGACCGGACCGCCTGGACCTGTGGGTCAGCCACGGAGTCTTCTCCGGCAACGCCGGCCAGCTCAAGGCCGCCTACGGAACCATCTACACCACAGATTCACACCCCGGCGCCGCCAACCCCGACGTCGCCGCGAACATCACCCCTCTGATCTCCCACCTCATCTAAGGAGCCACCAATGACGACCGCCACCAAGGAACTGACCGCTCCCGCTGTCACCGACGCCCTCTTCCAGACGGACGCCTACAAGCTCGGCCACATCCACATGTACCCCCAGGGCACCACCAAGGTCCTCTCCAACTTCACCAACCGCGGATCCCGCCTGGACGGTGTGGACCACGTCGTGCACTTCGGCCTGCAGGCCTTCCTGCAGAAGTACTGCATCGAAGCCTTCGCCCCGTTCTTCGACGCCGATGAAGACGAAGCCGTTGCCGAATACCAGGCCGGCCTCAACGACATCCTGGGCCCGAACAACATCGGCTCCGACCACATCCGCGCACTGCACCGCAAGGGCTACCTGCCGCTGATCTTCCGTGCCCTCCCCGAAGGCACCCGCGTACCCCTGCTGGTCCCGTCGGTCACCGTCGAATCCACCGAGCCGGAGTTCTTCTGGCTGGTCAACTACATTGAGACCGCCCTGAGCGCCTCCATCTGGCAGCCCTCCACCTCGGCCACCATCGCCGACAAGTACCGCCGCATCCTGGACGCCGCCGCCGAGAAGACCGGCACGGACGCTGGATTCGTCGACTGGCAGCTGCACGACTTCTCCTTCCGCGGCATGGCAGGCCTCGACGCCGCTGCAGCATCAGGCGCTGCCCACCTGCTTTCCTTCAAGGGCTCGGACTCCCTGGGTGCCATGGACTTTGTCCGCCGCTACTACAGCTCCTCCTTCGGCACCGACAACGGCCAGGTGCTCGGTTCCATCCCGGCTTCCGAGCACGCTGTCATGTGCTCCGGCGGGCCGGAAGGCGAAGAGGAAACCTTCCGCCACATCCTCGAAGCCAACCCGACCGGCAACATCTCCCTGGTCTCCGACGGCTACGACCTGTGGAATGTCCTGCTCGAGATCCTGCCAAGCCTGAAGGACATCATCACCGCCCGCGAGGGCAACGTCGTCATCCGTCCTGACTCCGGCGACCCGGCCGACATCGTCTGCGGCACCTCCACCCGCCCCGGCGCTGTGTTCACGGCAGAAGTGAAGACCTATCAGAGCCACCCGGCCTACTACGGAGTCGTGCGCCTGCTCGACGCCGAGTTCGGTCACACCCTCAACGAGGCCGGCTACAAGGTCCTGAATAACGTCCGCGTCATGTACGGGGACTCCATCACCCCCGAGCGCGCCGCGGACATCACTGCCCGCCTGGAAAAGGAAGGCTACGCCGCCGAGAACATCGTCCTGGGCGTCGGATCGTTCACCTACCAGTACAACACCCGCGACACCTTCTCCTCCGCCATCAAGGTCACCTACATCGAGGTCAACGACGAGCCGCGCAACGTCTTCAAGGACCCGATCACCGCCAAGGGCGCCAAGCGTTCAGCCACCGGCCGCCTGGCAGTCCACTACGACGACAACTTTGAGCTGATGCTCATCGAGAAGGCCACCCCGGAAGAGGAGGAGAACTCCCTGCTGCAGCCCGTCTGGGCCAACGGACAGTTCATCCGCCGCCAGTCCTTCGCCGACGTCCGCGCAGTGCTCGGTAACATCGCATCATGACCCTCCCGCAGCAGCCGCTGGTTTCCATCGACACCGTCCCCTTCCTGTTCCGGGACGGTGTCCTGGAGATCGTCCTTGCCGAACGGGTCTTTGAGCCGTTCCTGGGGCAGGCGGCTCTGCCGGGCGTTCTGCTGACCCCGAACGAGCGGCTGGCCGAAGCAGCGATGCGCGCACTGGACACCAAAGCGGGCATCGGAGCGGAATCCATCCGGAACATCACCGGTGCCGGAGTGTTCGACAATCCCGACCGTGACCCGCGCGGGCCGACGCTGACCATAGTCCACGCAGTCATCCTGGATCCGCAGGCGAACCTGGACCGCGAAGGGGCGCACAAGGTGCGCGCGGCGGCCGCCAAGGGGCTGCCCTTCGATCATGACTCCATCATTGCCCGCACCGCGGGGGCCGTCCTGGATGCACTCTGGGTGGATGCGGCGCTGACCCGCGCCCTGGTGGGGGAGCGGTTCACGACGGCGTCCGCGGCACGCCTGGCACGCGAACTGGCTGCAGCTGCCGGGCGCCCCGAACCGGTCACCAGCAACCTGGGGCGGGACCTGGCCAAGAACACTGCCTTGGTGAAGACGGCGGAAGCGGCGGCGCCCTCGGGCCGCGGCCGGCCGGCAGCCGGATGGTCCTGGAAGCAGGCCTGACGCAGAAAGCCCCCGCACCGGAGTCGATGCGGGGGCTTTCTGCTGTCCAGGGGCTACCAGCCGACGATGGATACCTGCGGGCCCACAGTGATCCGCTCACGGAGGCTGATTTCGCCTTCAGAGCGCGTCTCGATGGTGACACCGCCGTTCATTGCGGCGCCGTGGTTGTAGGCGTCCAGGAACGTGTCGAAGCGGTCGGAGCTGTACGTGGTGCCGGCCGAAAAGCTCTCGCCGGCCTGCAGCGTGACGGTTACCTCGTATACCGAGCTGCCGGGGTCGTTGGTCAATGCCGCCCATGCCGAGACGATGCTCGGGTAGACCTCCACTGACCCCGCCTGGGCGGGTGCGTGGACCAGGGCGGCAACGTCCGCGGGCTTTGCTGCGATGTAGCCGATGTGCTTGCTCATTCTTCTACTCCTAGGGGTAGCGGTTGGTGGTCATCCCCTCCGGTTCACGGAGAGCGGGCTTCAGTCTTTGGCTGTTCCCTGGTCGCGGATGGCTCTCTTGAGCCTGTCCTGACGCGATCCCTTTCGGGGTTTCGGCGTGTGCCGCTGTGCGGCGCTTGAACGGCGGAGTTCACGCATCGCCGCGGCCAGCTCGGGGTTGGCCCAGGCATGCTTCTTTCGGATCTTCTTACCGGCCATGTTCTGCCCGCGCTTCCTTCTGGCGGACGAGCTTGTTAATAACCGCAGCTGCGTCATCTCCTGGCTCACTGACCCGGGCCATGCCGTGCTCTGCGGCTGCCTCTCCGCTCTCGAACAGAGGCACGGTCGTGGTGTAGTCGGCGCAGGACGGATCCAGGTCCCCGGCCATCAGTCCCAGCCGGACTGCGAGCATGTCGGTGGGATCGCGGTGGCCAAGCCACCCTGAACACGCCTTGCCGTCAGCCTGATGGCACATGAAAACGGACACGGAGGTCTGCTCGTGCATCTCGCCGTCGTAAGCGGGAAGCTTGCGGTACTCCGATTCAGCCCAGACGCCCGAGGGTACGTTGCACCGGTAAGGGCACGACCCGCAGGGGCTCTTCCTGGGTTGGATGGGATCTGACTCGCTCATGGTTCTGCCTTCGACGACTGGTGGCTGGTTGCACCCCTTATGTGTGCGGACAATGAGCTGTCCCTGCCCGCCGCAGCCGAATGCGCCTCCGGACCGGCAGCCGCACACAGATAAGGCATGACGACACCAATGAACCGCCAGCCCCAGGGGATTCCCGCCGGCGGCCAGTTTGCGACCACCGCCCACTCCGAACCGGAAATCGGCATCCCGGTCCCTGCCCCTACCTCGGGCCCGGAATTCGTGGAGACGATGCTCCGGGTTGAGGGCGACTTCCACGCGGCACGGCGCCATGTCCAGCACGGCTACATACTGATGGCAATCAACGAGATGGAGCAGCAGTGCCCCAGTGCTGCATCCTTCACCCTGATCAACGAGGACGACCTCGAAGCCACGGAGATCCTTGATGCCGACGGAGAGCCCGTACCGGATGAGGAGAAAGACGCGATGCGGGACATCTGGCGGTACCGGGACGAGGACGACTACTCCGGCTACATCGGTGATGATGTCGACATCCAGAAAATTCGCGACGACTGGCAGGGCGAAGAGCGCGAGGGGCCGGGCGCCCCTACATCGGGCCCGGAGTTCATGAAGGCCGTCGCCGCAGCAGAGAACGAATTCTTCATTACCCGCCGAAAGGCCCAGCACGGCTACATGCTGATGGCTATTGAGGACATGAAGACCAAATGCCCCAGTACTGCATCCTTCACCCTGATCAACGAGGACGACCTCGAAGCTACGGAGATCTTTGATGCCGACGGGGAGCCCGTACCGGATGAGGAAGAAGACGCGATGCGGGACGTATGGCGCTACCGGGACGAGGACGACTACAGCCTCTACGTCGGCGAAGAGATCAACGTCCGCAACGTCCAGGACACCTGGAAGCCGTAGCCACACGAAAGCAGCCCTGCCGTTGATGGCGGGGCTGCTTTCCTCTCTGGGTCAGGGACCGGTTACGGCACCCGTGCTCTCTGCGCTCAATGCGTCCCGTCTGGGTGCCAGCCCCTGGCGTAATTCCGATCTTCCTCTTCGAGATATGCGAATTCCGACGGCATTGCTTTGTCGATCTTTGGCATGACGTACCGGCGCACCAAGTCCGCGAGCTTAGCCGACGCCATGCCGTTGGGACTCGCATGGACTGGCCTATTCTGCGTAGCAAGCACCTCAAGGAACACGCTGAGGTTTATGGCCGGAATTCCCCCCGGCCAGCTAACGTTGAAGATCTCCCCTTCGCCCTTGTCGGTGGGCATGAAGACAACTACCGGAACAATATTTGCCTTCGGGAAGTGAGCCCTTACCGCGTTGGTTGCCATCTCCATATTCCTGGAAGGATTGATTGCGTCCCCAACATGCCGCTTAGTTGCGCGATCCCGGCAGGAAATATGGTCATCGAAGTCGAAGTACTCTACATCACCTGATTTGTAGTTCTTCAAATCAATGAGGAACACGGCGTCTTCTGTTCCAATGATGCAATCAATGTCCGTCTCATACTTCCCCGGTTCAAAGCGGTCCATCGAAGGGACGGGGACTGACCAGGCGATGCTAAACCCCTTCCCGGTCAAGCCCAGCTTCATGAGTGCGCGGGCGAAGTTTTCCTCACCCCGTACTCCGAGCTCATTGCGGGCCTTATTCATCCCCTCGGCAACCATAAGTCCACCAGCGGGGACGCCTGTCCAGTGCCTGCTGGTTCTGGGGATCCTCACTCCCTCGAGCGCCTTGGGTTCGAACCCCGTCATCCGCCCATCCTGGGTGGCCTTCTCCAAGACCCCGCCAGCGAAATAGGGAATACGGTTGGGCTCGTAAAAAGATATAGGGAATTTTATGGGATTCGGTACCGGAGGTACTTCCGGCTTAACCTGTTCCGGCTCCTTGACCGGAGCCCTAACAGGTTCGTTGCTGAGATCAAGGAGGACATCCTCCTTTTTGAACACTGCACGGATAACCGGGAAGGTGACGAGCGCCTTGTCGAAGTAGAAAACGGTGATGCCTGCTGCGATGAGGGACAGCCACATCAGAGGGGTGCGCCACCCCTGGGCGAAGGCAAAGATGAGCGTGAAGAGTGTTGCCCGCCAGTAGAGCATCCAGCTCATCTTGATGAAATGAAAGAACTTTTCGCCCAATTTTCTTCCTCCTTGCTGTCGCTGACGGGGTTGTGCCGCCACAGCTGCTTGTTGTCTTTATTGCGGGTAACTGGATCCTGCCAATCAAACTTGTCTGACGCTTTTGGTTAGCGGTTAGACAGGTCATTCCCTCGCGTTGGTTTTTGGCCCAGAATAATGGTGCTGCAGTGCACCTGGGCGCCGGAAGCTTAAATATTGTGAGCATACACGGCAATGCCATGAAGGGCCCCGGCGTCGATAATGTCCGGGCCCTTCCTCATTTACGGGTCAGGGACTGGCTACGACCGGCTGAAGATTCTCAGCACGGTATGCCTCGATCTTTGCTGCCAGCTCCCGACGGTGGGTTTTGCGCTGCTTGTCGGCCTGCTTTCGGAAGGCGGCCAGTGCGGCCTTGTCCCCGCGGCTCCAGGCGTCAATTACTTCCGGCCTGTCGGGGTCATCTGCCAGATCTTCGGGGAGCTGGGTGCCGATGAACACTGAGGCGCTGCAGTATCCATCCGAGCCGAACCACTGAAGGGAAGCGGGCCGGGTTCCCTCACGGTATTTGAGCGGAACCTCCCTGCCGTAACCGTTGGCCAGGGCGTTTGCCAGGGAGTCGGAGGACATGAAGTGCCTCAGCTCCAAGCCGTTGTCGAGAACCCACAATCCAGGCAGAGGCTCATTGCTTCCATAAAAGGTCGCGGCCATAAGCCGGCACCTCTTTCTTGTGTCGTTGCCGAAGCCGCCGTGATGGCATCGGGCTGCACACCCAATGTGTGCGGACGGGCCGTCAACCCTCCCCGCGGCCAGTAATGACGCCGGTCCTTGGCCTGGCGGCTACGACCGTTTCTCCGTTTTCCGTCTCAGAGGTCTCGCTTCAAGGGGGTGGAATTTCACCGCCGATAATGAAGATTATCGGCGGTAGCCCTTTTCTAGGGTTTTGCTGACCGATGAACATGATTCCGCGGCGATTGCGGCATACTTCGACCTGAGGAGCGTCCCCCAGCCTTCCTCGCAGACATTGGCACAATGCGAAGGACTGGACTGGAATGAGCACTGCACGAACAGACACCGGGCCGGACCGGGAACCCGGCGAGCCGGCATGGACTGAGGTGTTTGTCTGGACATGGGCGCTGCGGGCTGTCCTGGCCGCCCGCGACTCATTGCGTCTGGCTGCCGTTCAGTACCTTGCCGCGGTGCTGTTTATGGCGGCGACCGCCGGACTAATCATCATGATTGCTTACATCGTCGCTCTCACCGTGATCGAGCAGGCGGGCGAATCCAGCTCGTTTGCACGAGCACTAAGTGAGAATGGGATGCCGGCTATCCTCGGCTCACCCGCGCTGTGGATGGTTCCAGCCGGCATCCAGGCCATCCTGCGGCGACGTCCCGGGACACCAGCAGCCCTGCAGGTCCTGCGCGCGATGGGTGCACCTGCCCGGGAATCCACCAAGGCCTGGGACTCAATCTTCAGGCCCATCGACCGGTTCCTGTCCCACCCGGTCCGCTGGTTGCTGGTGCGGCCCCGCAGGATTATTTACTTAGCGGCTCTGACGACGCCCGTGGTCCTCCTGTTTACTGCAGGTGTAGTGGCGCCGGAACAGGTCCTCAACTTGTTTGTCGACATACTTGGCGAGCTGGGGAAAAGGACTCTGCCCGTGGTGATGGTTGTCCTCTTCATACTCTGTGTCCTGGCCATGATCGTCTACGGACTCCTGCTCACCTATGTCTGGACGCGCTCCATCCTGGCGGCCCTGCCGGTGATTGTCCTGCACTTCTTCTACACCGTCACGCCCGAGATGTCGTTCCTGGCACCTGTCGCGAAGCTGATCACGTTTATGCCGGCGAATCTCGCAGCTGCACAGGAGTCCGAGCAGCTTGAGACCGGTGTTAGGGGCTTGTTCCTGGACGCCGCGGACGTATTCGTTGGGTCACCGGGTAACCCGACGACGATTGGCATGATTCTCACCGGCATCCTGTTGGGCTGGCTGCCGCACCTCATCGAGCATGCAGGCAAGCCCACCCCGCGCGAACGTGTGGCAGAAATAGGGTGGTTCGAAACGGCCTACGGTGCCGAGACTGAGCGCGGGTACCAGCTGGTCAAGACAACTGTGTGGTCTTCGGGACTGGCCGTGTTGGTTTTCGGGGCGCCGGGCTTCCTGCTTTTCATCCAGGACGACCTCAGGGCCGGCACTGCCTGGATAGCGATCCTCCCGGGCGCTATCGGAGTCGGGTTGCTCATCTGGATGATCCGGAGGGCTGTTGAGGACGGGTCCCTGCGCGGTGAGCCCTCTTACCGGTTCGCCGTGCACGAACCCGGTTCGTCACCGGCACCGGATCTTGGGTGGCCCGATTACCGCCCGCCCGGAGGGCTGGCCAACGTATACAGCCCCCTTGACCGGCTGCTTTCGGAGGCCGAACGCTACCGTGGGACCACTATGCAGCGCCCCAGGGCAGACCTGGTCGAACAGGATTAGCCGGGAGCTTTGTCCGCGGCCGGCTAACGCTTGAACAGGGCGTACTCGATCTCGTCTGCCCGCACCTTCCGGGATCCGTCCAGCCGGCCCGTGGCCTGCTCCGCCCAGTTGGCCACCAGCTCGCAGTAGCGCCCGTATGTCTCCGGGAGCCATGCCCCTGATGCGGCGCCCGGCCAGGCCTCTTTAAGGTTGCCCGCGACGACGGCGTCCAGAATGACGTAGCGGGGTACGGAGGCAGCTCCCTGGGCGAAATACAGGAACTTGGTGGAGAAGGCCGGGCCGAACCAGCGGATCCGTCCGGCGCCGCGGCTGGTGGTCAGTACGGAATAGACCTCCACTACCGGCGCGCCGATCCGGGCCTTCTCCCAAGCTGAGACGAGGAGCTCGCCGGCACGCTCCTGGTCCGCTGCCAGAGCATCGAGGCGAGCATGAAGCCGCGGGGCCCGCGAACCCAGCCCCCAGGCCAGGGAGTAATAGAGCAGCTGGAAAGCGTTCTCGACGGTGACCTCATGGTCGGCCAGGGAGAAGACCTCAGCGCGCGAGACGGCCGTAACCCCCGGCTCGGCGAGCTTTCCCTGCAGCGGCGGCAGCCCGCGGCTCGTGACGGCTTCCCGCCAGCGGCCGGCAAAGACGGGCACTGACTGGGCCAGCACGACCTCCTGACCCGGCAACGAGGCGAAGACCTCAGTGGGCAAAGGGGCATCGACATCAATCATGGGCTAGACCCTACCGGTCGCGCTCTCCCATCCCGGGCTGAATGGCAGATCAGACCACCATGGAACCGGTCAACGGCGAGAGCCCCACCCCTTTCCGCACACATAGGGAGTATGAGAATCCTTGCAGTCACCACGACCGAAGCCAACGGCACCGTCACCGGTGTCCACCCCGACAACACCGCCGCCGAAGCCGCACGGCAGCCCGGAGAGGAACTGGGACGCGGGACCATGGTTCTGCAGGCCCGTGAGTTCTTCCGCCTGAAGGGACCGCATTCCGTGGCAACCTTCGACTTCGCCGAGGCCTACGCGGCAGCCGCGGCCGCCGGCACCGAGGTCCTGGTCCGGATGCCGACCAATCCGCTCAAACGCTCCGCCTCCGTTCCGCGCAACGAACGCTATTACCAGGACCGGCCCGTGGTCCATGCCCTCAGCACCCGCTCCAAAAGGGCTTAACCCGCATCCGGAACCCAGCCTGGCAGGCCCCGGGAATTGGGGAATGTCAGTGGTCTCCGATAGGACTGTTTCCCTAGGAACTACCGGGAGCACTAATGACCGTCATCGCAGTACCCGCAGGCAGGGAACTCAGCCCGGCCGATGCGGCGCGCGTCCAGGAGGCACTGGATAACTCCATCTCCGACGCCACGAAGACCGCCTACGCCTCGGACTGGCGGGCCTTCACCGAATGGTGCCTCACCAGCGGGTACAACCCCATGCCGGCCACGGCCGAAACCGTGATCGCGTACCTGACCTTCATGGCGTCCTCAATACGCCAGGACGGGAAGGCAGCCTATGCGCCGTCAACCATCGTGCGCAGGGCCTCCTCCATCAACGCCCAGCATGTTGCCGCCGGTGTGGCCCCTCCCGGCGCCGACGGCCGCGTGACCAGGGCCCTGAAAGCCATCAAGCGCGCCCGCACCGAACCCCAGCGCCGGGTCGCACCGCTGCTGACCAGCGACATCCGCCTGCTGCTCGAAGGCACCAAGGACCGGACCTGGCCCGACGGCGTGGCCGCGGTCAGGGATGCTGCGCTCCTGCTGTCCGGGTTCGCCGGCGCCTTCCGCCGCTCCGAACTGGCGGCCCTGAACATCTCCGACGTCATCCCGGACCTCTCCGACGGCGTCTACCTGCGCGTCCGCCGGTCCAAGACCGACCAGGAAGGCCAGGGCCAGATCAAGGGCCTTCCCTACGGGGTCCACCCGCTCACCTGCGCCCCATGCGCGATCTACCGGTGGCTCGACCTGCTGGAAGCTGCAGACGGACCTGACGGGCGCCCCGGGCTCATGCGTGCCCTGCGCAGGTCCGGCCAGCCCACCTCGCATATCTGCCGTGACGGCCGGCACCGGCGGCGGACCGACGATGAAACGCCCCTGTTCCGGTCCCTGGCCGGGGGAGGAGTCATCAAGACCTCGCGCATGTCCGGCCATGCCGTCAATGAAGCCATCAAGCGCCGTGTTGCTGCCGCCGGGCTGGATCCCGCCCAGTACGGAGGCCACTCACTGCGGGCAGGCTTTGTCACCCAGGCCTTCAAATCGGGTGCCGACTCGCGCTCGGTCCGCCGGCAGACCGGACACACCGGGGATGCCATCCTGGCCGTCTACGACCGGGAGAACGCACCGCTGGAAGGCAACGCCGTCAGGAACATCGGGCTGTGACGGCAACAGCCGCGCGGCCCCGACACGCTTCCGCTGAATGGTCGCTGTTCGACGACTGGTGCATGGCCGCAGACCTGCAGCCCCTGCCGGCGGCGGCGGAAACCGTTGCAGAGTTCTTCCGGGAAGTGCCCGCAGCCGGAACCACCCGCATCCGGCGCCTGCAGGCAATCCGCCGTGCCCACCGGGAAGCCGGGCTGCCGCTGGCTCTGCCCGCACACGAGCAGGCAATCCCGTGGAGAAGCGGGAAGGGCTGGCTGGAGCTGGACGACACCCTGCGCCGTGCACCCCTTAAGGGATGGCCGAACGGACTGGCCGCACGCCGGGACATGTTCCTGGTGGTGCTGATCGGCGAATGCGGATACTCCCGGGAGGATGCGCGGACGGTGAAACTCGGCGATGTCCGCCAGGACCGCACCGGTGCCTGGTACATCCGCGACCGCCGGATACCGTGCACCCCTGAAGCCGGCCCCTGCCCCTCCTGCGCCGTCGCCCGGTGGATGAAGGTGCTGGAAATATGGGATTCCTGGGGCCGCTATTCCGTGCGCGAACACGTTGCCGGATACCGGCCGGTCGATGACCACGAATGCCTGGATCCGGTCGGCCACGAAGGCATCATGGCCCATACGCTGCTGCCCGGGATCGACCGGCACGGATGGCTGGCCGACTGGGAACCCATGTCCGCACGCAGCATCTCGGCAGTGCTGGCCTACCGCCAGGACGAAGCCCGGTGGCCCCATGACCCGCAGCCGGCGTTCAGGACGGGCCCTGCCGAACGCCCCGACTTCCAGCGCACCAGCATGCAGGACCTCACCGAACTGCTCGACGACCTCGACGATAAAGCTGCCGAAGCACTCCGGCGGTCCGAAGCTGCCATGAAAGCAGCCCTGTCCACCTCGTTCTGAAGCTACCGGCCGGTACCGAACGCATGGGCCATGGCGCAGGCGAGATACGCCTGGGCATGGTTGGACGCCAGATGCAGCTCCGGGTGGGTTCCCTCAACCAGTGAACGCAGCTCGGGCCCGTCCCGGAAGGGGAGGGCGAGCAGCCGGTCCGCTTCCCACCTATCGCCTGCGCCGGCGGCCGAATCCCAGACCTGATTGAACGTCATGGGCAGGTACGCCAGGAACGAGAAGACCGGCTGCCACCGCAGGGTATCCAGGAAGAAGCCGGTCGGAATGATGTCCGCAGTGTGGACATCGAGCTCCTCGATAAGCCCGCGGGCGGCGGCCGCTGCGGCGCTGACGGTCCCGTCGGATCCGACATCAGCCGGGAGCATCCCTTCGGCGATGACATGGACGTTGTCACGGTATTCCGCCCGGCTGCCTGCGGCAACGAAGGTCCGACGCCGGACGCCCAGGACGATGAAACCGTCAGAGGTCACCGGCACGACACCGCAACCGGCTTTGGCCGGAGCCGGAAGGCCGGCGATGTCCGCAGGGCTTTCCAGCGCGGAATTCCAGCGTTCACGAAGCGTGGACCCGGTGCCCGGGATGGTTGACGATTCACCTGCCGTAAGTTCGCGGTCCAGGCTGCCGCTCGATGCAGCCCACCGGTGGTAGGTGGTCACGGCCGGCGCCAGTTCCCAAACGCCGTCTTCGGCCAGCTGCGCTGAGGCCACGGAAAGGGCCTCATCGTCGGTGAACATGACCTTTCGGGAGGCGGCGGCCGCCGCCATTTCGCCCAGACGCTCTTCCTTGAGCACACCCCAGGACTGCGGATCAAAGCCGGATGCCACCGTGCCGGTGAAACGGGCGGTCGTACCGACCATGATGATGTCGCTGACGTTGGATGCAAGAGATTCATTCACGCAACCCTGTGTGCGGCCGCACAGGAAAGCGCGCGCATCGGCCGTGACGCAGTGCGGCGGCTTTCGTGGAAGAATCCCCGGCAAGAGCTCTCCACCTGGAAGGACCCATGAGCGAAAACGCAGCACCTACGCCGTCCCCGATGTCGCAGAAGCAGGAAGACTTCCTTCTGCTCCTGGAGCGTCGGGTTTGGGGCAGCCGGGAAGCACCCCAGCGGCTTGCGGAATTTCGGCAATCCTGCGGAGGCTCTCCGACAACCGCGCAGGCATCGGCTGAGATCAAGAAGCTCCAGGGCCTCGAGGCAAGCCGCCCCAAGCCAGCCGGGCGCAGGAGGACGGACGCTCCGGAAGGGTGCTATGGCGTCTACAAAGACGGCTCCATAGTCCTGGTAAAGCTCTCAAAGCCCACGGAGGGCAAGTGGGCCGGCTACAACTTCCTGACCACTGTGCCCATCATTCCCGAGCAGGAACCTGAACCCGTCAGAGGTGAAGAGGCCAGGCTCATCCTCGAAGAGATCCAGGCAGAACCTTCCGCTTCCGCCACCGAGTTCGGGAGGATCACCCGCCACTGTCCGTTCTGCCGCCGCAAGCTTTCGGTTGCCTACCTTCAGGCAGGAGTCGGGATACATAGCGAGTGCAGGGCGAAGGTCGAGCTGTAGACCGCGGACCAGGTGGGGAGACTTCCCCAACCTGCCGCACACATAGAAGACATCGAACGCCGGATAGGAACCGGCAGGGCTCACGGAACCGCTGCAGCGGCCCCGGATCGTTACCGGGAAGCCCACTGACACCGATCTACTCCACTTCAATGCAAGGTACAACATGACTTCGAATCAGAACACAGCAGGCGAGAGCTCGAACTCCGTCTCAGCAGTGGACTTTGTCGGGCGACCCCTCAAGGTTGGTGACAAGGTGGCTTACGCTACTGCGAACGTCCAAGGTACTACTGACCTGCACTCTGCATGGATCATCAATCTCAGGACAGTAACCTCCAACACGTACGGCAGCGCTCGTGAATGTGCTGTAGCCGATCTGAGCTACGAGTCCGGTAGCTCGACCACGACGGATGATTATCAGGCAGCTTCCGAAATCATCCTGGTGGAATCTGCTTAAGCTGGGGACAGCTTGGGATCGTAGTTTCCCATCCTGGGTGAAGGCCGGAGCACGTCTCCGCCCCCGGCGATGGGTGTAGGGCCAGCCGGCTTTGAGACCGCCGGCATGGTGGGCCGGACATGAGACCCCGGCCAGGGCTAATGGAACCGCCATGGCGGTGCCGGATCGTTACCGGCAAGCCCACGGACTGGAACGGCGTATGCCGCAACGGACGAGCAAGGCCCGAATACAGCGCTAGGCGGGCCCCTCGGAACCGGGCGGAGACCATTGCCGTTGAACCCGACGAGTAAAAGCACGTGTCCTAGGAACCGCGTGTAATAGGGATAGGGGATTCCTGCCTAACGGCCGGCCAGTCACCAACTTTGTCTGTGCCCGCGATACCCCGGGGCACGGCCGCGGCAGCCCGTAGCTCAATAACGAGAGCAGGAAGCCAACCGTATGCAGGTGAGAGTCCTGCCGGGCCCGCGGACGTCCGGAGTGTCGAAGATGCAGGCATGGGCCCGGGACGCCGGGCGCGCACTGAAGCTCACACCTGGAAGAGCGCCGGGCTGGCACACCGGAGGCGGCGAAGTTCAAATCCTCGCCAGTGCCACCAAGCCCCGCCGCAGGGAAACCGCGGCGGGGCTTTTCCATCTCCTGTCACAAACACCAAGGCACAAACACCAAGGCATGCACCGAGGCGGCGGCGGCCGTCCTGGTGATCAGGCTGCCGGGACGCTCAGGCGCTTGGTCAGGCGTTCAACCTCATCGAGCACTTCGGTTGCAGCCCATGCCCGGTAGCGTTTGCTCTTTGTCAGCGGGTGCAGGACCCCGGCTTCCGTCAGGCGGTCCAGTGCGCCGTATATGGATGGGGTGGCGACACCGGCTATGCCCGCTGCCGTCTCGGCGTCGAAGACCGGCACCTCCAGCAGGCTGGCGATGAGCTTCTCGTCGGCACTGCCACGCCGCGGACGGGCGGCATCCATCCATTCGGCCGGGAGATCCTCAAGCCTGTGAATCGACTCGCGGGACGCCTCGACAGCCAGCACAGCCGAGGAGGCCAGATAGACCACGAACGGTTCGAGATCCCCTGTGCGGTAAGCATTGACCAGGGAGAAGTAGCAGTCGACGTCGGCGACCATGGCCGAGGCGATGGGCGTAACGGTCTGTCTGGTGAGGTTCCTCCGGCGGGCTATTGACCCGATGATGGCGCGGCCGATCCGGCCATTACCGTCCGTGAAGGGATGGATCGACTCAAACTGGGCGTGCGCGATGGCAGCCTGGGCCAGGACGGGGATGTCGGAGCGGTTGCAGAAGGACAGCAGGTCATCCATGAGCCCCTGGACCTCATCCGGCACCGGAGGGATGTGGATGGCGTTCAGCGGCGTGTAGTCGCTGCCGCCGATCCAGTTCTGCACATCGCGGTATCGGCCGGCGTATTTGAAATCGACCGGGTCGTCCTTCATGAGCGTGTGATGGGCCTTGAGCAGGGCTTCGCTGCGAACGGATCCGGTGGCGCCGGCATCGGCAATCATGGAGGCAATAGCATCGGTGGCAGCAACAACGGACCTTGCGTTCTCAGATGCTTTGACGCCGACGATAGCGCGGGCGACGTCGTCCCTGGCGGCCTCGACATGCTCGATCTTGGAAGAGGAGACGGCTTCGCTCCGGAGCAGGAAACCGCTGATGGCCCTCATCCGGGGACCGGAGACAGCATCCAGAGCAGCCATGGCCACGGCCGCCTCCTCCAGCAGGACCATGGTTTCGCGTTCCGGGTAGTAATGAACCCCGGCAATCCTGGGCGGCACAGAGGGGCTGATTTCCGCCAGCATCCGGTCTTCCCGCGGCACCCTTCCACTGGGTTTGTATGGAACGGTGGTGAATTCGTGAGCGGGCCAGGGCCCCATGAGCTTCTCCTAACCCTGAAATGGCAGATTCTTATTCAGATAGTAGGCCATAAATCTGAATAAGCGGGGGCTAAGTCAGGGTTTTTAGCGGCTCGATGACGTGTTCTTCGAGTAGTGGTCGTCCAGCCCGGCGATCTGGGCCTTCACGAACTTCCACTCCTCGGCTTCGCCGGCGCCGGCAGAAAGCAGCCGGTGGTTCTTTGCCAGCTCGAAGAACCCTTTGCCGGGAGAGCTGGTTCCCTTGCTGTAGACCAGGACCGAGATCAGCAAGTCGGGGTGTTCCTGCCTGCCCAAATCGGAGATCGCGGCCAGGAGCGGCCCGATGGCGGCCCTGTCGGTCGAGAGCATCAGCTGCGGCAGCTCACTCTCCGCAGCCAGCTCCTCGGTGAACTTGCTGTAGGTGAGCATCTCACCGCCAACGGCCCGCCGCTTCAGGACCCGATAGCCCGCCCGGATGAGCTCGCCCCATTCAAGGTCGTCGCGGTTGTAAGGCATTCTTCCCCCTGGATCGCAGCGTCAGTAACTCCGGCCAACCTTAGCCCGAACGCCCGCCCCGGGCAGATCTCACCGGGCTGCCGCACACATATGGGACACAGCAGACCATTCCCAACGGAAGAGAAAACCCATGCCCCGCAAGCAGAGCCGCAGATACATGGTCGTACCGGCAGAAGACATCGTGAAGATCGTGCCGGAGGGCTACAAGCTGGCCGTCCTGAAGCTTCCCTTCACCGGCAAGTTCCGTCTCACCTGGTGGCTTGACGCCAATGGCCGCCTCGGCCGCAAAGGCGTGGAATGAGCACCGAGGAGGCACAGGCGTTCAGTCCGAGAGACTGGGCGCTTATACAGCTGGCGAACCTGGACAGCGTGATCACCTATATGGAAGCAACGGATGAGGATGCCTGGCGGGTGGACACTGTCCGCTCGGCCGACGGCACCACCAACTGCTTTTTCGGGCACCTGTTCAACATGGGCGGCACCGATGAGCGCGGATCGGCGCTGTGGAACTGGTTCGAGGAAATGTGGGCCACCACCTACGCCATCTACCCGGTCAACGACGGTAAGAACCCGGCCTACCCGCAGGCCACCCCGAAGCAGCGCGTCCTGGCCTACCTGCGTGCTCTGGCGGACGGCACTGAGCTGACCACCCTGCAGGCCATGGAGGAATACTTCAAGCTGCCGCTGGAGGGGGAAGCAAGCCCCGTCTAGCCCGCGGAACGGTGGTGGTGAGACCTCTGCCGGTGTCCGCACACATAGAGAATGTTGAACAGCCCCGGTGGATTGGACACCTGCTGGGGCGCTTTCTGGAAAACGGTCCGGCGGGTTGGTACACCTGCCGGACTTCCAGGGCAGATGCGGGTAGACCGCAGGCGAACTGCAGCGCCGGAAGTGGGGGCAGAACCCACCTGTCCTACTGTGTGCCGGACAGACCGCCCGGCACATACCTCGGGGGTGCTCAGGGGAAGTGACGCGTTTAGCCGGCGCGGTGAATTCCCCGGGACAAGGACTGCACGCCGTTGGCAACGGAAGCAGGAAATACGGGTTGGGAACAGCGCCGTTTGCCGGTAAGACTCCGGCCGCTCCACCAGTCAGTGCCCTGTAGATCAGGGGTTCGCCTTAGGGCAATGCGGGGGCAAGACCCGCCGCTGGCACTGCGTCACCGGGACGGAAGCGGGTTGCACCGCGGAAATGGGTCCCGGCGGTAGCCCGATGCCGGAGAAAAAATCGGGTCCCTGCCAGTGATGGGCGGCTACGCAGGCCGAACTGGAAACCGGAACGGCGCCTCGGCGCCGCGCTGTCCGGCATGGAGGGTGGACGCTTGACCCTCAGGAGCGCACCGGCCGCAAACCGGATACACGCGCCGTATCGGTGAAAGTCCGAAGCACGCTGGCAGCATCCGCCAAAGGCCACGGCCGGATGAGGGCAGGCCCGCACGGGTCGCCCGCTCTGCCAGCATGCGCCAAGGCCCGGGACGCTTCGGTGTTCCGGGCCTTCCCCGTATCCATCCCCGCACTCCTAAGGAATCCGATGCCTCTTACCCTCGATAAGGTTGCCGCGAAGGCGCCCCTCCTGCTCAAGAAAGCCGAGACTGCCGCTGCCGCGATTGATCTGTCCGGTCTGAACGGGCAGACCGCCAAGGTCGCCCTCGTGCTCGACTTCTCCGGTTCCATGCGTGAACGCTACGCCTCCGGGGCCATGCAGAACCTGGCCGAGCAGGTCCTGGCCATGGCCACCCAGTTCGATGACGACGGCGCCATCGACTTCTTCGTCTTCGACACCCATGCCGCCTACCTGGGCGAAATCAGCCTGGAGGACTTCAAGGGCGGCGTCAATCGCCTCACCAGCGGCCGGCACATGGGCAGGACCAACTACGCTGAAGCGTTCCTGGCCGTCAGGGACCACTTTGGCTTCAACCCCGCAAAGCCGGCACCTGAACGTCGCGGATTCTTCGGACGGAAGAAGGTCGAAGCCGCCCCCGAAGCAGGCCCGGCAAGCGAGCCCGTCTACGCCCTCTTCCTCACCGACGGCAACCCGGACAACCGGACAGAGGCAACAAATGCGCTGATCGAAGTCAGCAAGGCTCCGATCTTCTGGAAGTTCCTCTCCGTCGGCGAGGAGCACAAGGACTATCTGCAGAAGCTCGACGACATGCCCGGCCGCTTCGTGGACAACGCCGACTACAAGCCCGTCGGCGAGGTCGACAGGCTCACCGACGCAGGGCTTTTCGAAGCGATGCTCGACGAGTTCCCTGAATGGGTTGCAGAAGTCCGCTCCAAGGGCCTCATCAAGTAACACCCCGTCCGGGCCGCACTCCACGGCCCGGACATCAGGCTTCGTAGCTCAGATGGTTAGAGCGCTGCAGGCGGCCGCCGGCAACACGACAGAGGTCGCGGGTTCGAATCCCGCCGAAGCCACCGCACCCGCACTGAAGGTGGAGCGGGGGCCGCCTACTTCTTCAGTCGCAGGGCGTACCCGAGCCGGTCCAGGCCCTTTGCCTGTCTCCTGACCTGCCGCTGCTGCCATTCAGCGTTCTCCTGCCTGGCCCGGACCAGCTGTTCAGCATCCCGCTCCTCGAACTGCTCGATGGCCGGGCCGATGCGGTTGAACAGATCCCGGGCAACCACTCCACGCTCGTGCGCGGCGTCCTTGTCGCCTGGTTTCACAAAGTTGCAGCTGGCGTCGTACACGGCGTCGTACATCCGGTCGCCCGTGCTGCAGTTCGTGGTGTAGCTCGATCCGTCCGGCTCTGTCTCCCGGACCCTCCAGGAACCTTCCGTGAACTCGGCAGCCCACATCGCCCCATTACGGTGAGCCTCGTGCATCCGCACCTCCACCTTTGTCCCGGTATGGAACCAACGCCGTTTCCCCAGAATGAACTCCGTGATGGGCTGAAAGGTGAGCGCTGACTTGCTGTAGTCAAAGTCGACTTCCAGCGTGAAGAAGTTCCCGACGTAGTCCTGGAAGGGCCCGAGCCCTATCTCGAACAGCGCCTCTTCTCCGATGATGCGCCCCTCCAGCGCGTCGAAGGCCGGACGGAACCGGGACATCAGGTCATCAGCGATCACATCCGGATCCGCCTGGTCACCCACCGGATCATTGACGGCGCCGGCCTCAACGGCTGCAGCGACGAAGTAGTCCCTGATCTGCTGGAAGCTTCCGGCTGCCTCCGCGTGATCGGCGAAACCGAAGACAGAGGGCTCGTCCTCCAACACCTTCCGGTCCACCGGACCCATCAGCTTTGCGGACGCCCGGTATCTCCCGTAAAGGCGCATCTCCTCCTCATCAACAGCGTTCTCCCGGCGCAATATGACTTCAATTCTTCTGCCTGCCCCGGCATCGACGATGGCTGAGATTGACCCGGTCAGGTTCTCCAACCGGGGCTTCCCGTCCTTCTCCCGGGCAGCAAATTCGTTGCCGAACTTCCTCAAAGAGGTCGAGTAGCTCGCCAGGCTGATCGCCCGGACCGGGCCGCTTACCCTGGCAGCGCGCTTGAGATCCTCCACGTCCCTATCGTGCTTGGCCGCCATTCCCAGCAGGCTTTGCGCCTCAAGCGCTTCCTCCGTGGAACGGTAGTGGCTTGCATGCGGGCACAGATCCAGAGACCGCTTGCACCTCTCCGGCCCGGATGCCGTCAAATGAAACTTGATGCTGGCCATGCCCCCACGTCCCGATCTGGTCGTATGATTTACCGGCGATTCTTGCACAAGAGCGCTCAGGCAGTGAGCAGGCGCGGTGCCCGTCGAAGCGACACCTTGAAACGCCTGCCGTGAGGTAGGGGCCGCGCGTAACACCGGCGGCCCCTACCGGCCGCTACGCCGCTTCCGGTTTGTCCTCCCAGCCAGGGCTGAACCGAATAGGGTCAGCAATGCTGAAGGGACGGTAGCGGGCGGTGCCGTCCAGTGCCAGCTGCCCGAAGAAGGCATGGAACTCCGGGCCCAGGAGCTCCAGCTGCGATTCGGACTCAACACCCACAAAGAGTGTCACTCCTGCCGAGGCTGCTTCGCGGCTGAGCCAAGCCAGCTGAATGCGCCACTCAGCAGCATCGGCGCCCGACATCAGCACATCGTGAGGGATGTCCACCAGCACGCCGCAGCGTTCCGGCCGGATCTCCTGCGGCAGGTACTGGAAGCTCGCCGCCCCCTTGCCGCGAACGAGAGCGATGATCTCCGTAGCCCTCTGCCTCACGTCTGCCAGGGCGCCGGCAGTGTCCACCCGCATGAGCCGGCCGGGGAATCCGGCTGCGATGTCCTCCAGTGCGGACGTACGCCGGCCTGCGTCGCCGGAGATAACCAGGAGATGCGGGTAGCGGCTCAGGTCGTGCCTGACGTGATCGCCTGAGTCCTGGACACCCAGGGTGATGAACGGGGTGCTGTGGCGGAGGCCGGCATGGAACGCCCGCCGGAATGCCATGGGGGTCTTTATTGCTTTCTCCGCTGTGCGTTCACTGATATGGCCGTCCAGGACGAGCTGGCTCAGGGACACGGCCAGGGAGATGCACCCCTCCTCCATATTGGCGATCCTCCCCGTAAGGCCTTCATCATCGAAGTCGCGGACCATGCGGTTGGCAATCCCGTTCATGGGAAGGAACTCGACGGCGGGGACGGTGGCACGGTCAGTTGCTGAAGCGGCGAGGAGCTTCTGGAAGAGCACCCCCTTCAGGACCTGAGACAGGCCGGCCCTGACCTCGGGCCAGCCCTCCGCCGAAACCATGTCGATGAGCCGGGACGGAGCGTGAGCGGCAGAATCGGCGTGCATTGTCATGAAAACCGTATGCCCGGCCTGTGCCGCCTTCACGGCTGCAATCACGGCGGCGCCGTTGTTGACCTCTCCAATCACGATGATGTCGGGAACCTGGCTCACCGCTGCGTCGATGACCTTGGCCAGCGACCCGCTGTCACCGACGTCCCAGCGGGTGATCTCGGAGCGCCCGGGACGGATGGCCAGTTCCCGTACTGATTCGAGCACTGCTACCCGCCGGGCGAAGCGCTCGGTGATCAGGTTGGCTACCGCTGCCATGGACGTCGTCCGGCCGGATCCGGTGGGGCCTGCAAAAACGAAGAGCCCCGGTGCGACAGTAGCGAACCCGCGCACCGCCTGCGGCAGCCCGAGGTCATCGAAGTGCGGGCAGTAGCCGGAGAGCAGGGCGGGGATGCCCCCATCGCGGCACAGTTCGAACAGGAGTGGCTCCCTGCTGCCGGCCTGAAGGAAATGCCCTTCCAGGGGGCCGGCGCCCTGCTTGACTTCGGCGCCGAAGAATCCGGTCCGCTGCCGTGCAACGGAACGCCCGAGGAGGATCCGCTCGGAGCCCTCCCACAGGGGTTCGGGGAACTGCCAGGAGGCGACGACGGGGTAGCCGGCGTCGGCGAGCCGCCCGGCGGCGGCGGCCAGCTCTTCCCTCGCGGCATCCATATCGGGGGCCAGCCGGGGGATGCCCTCGAAGAAGATGATTGCCGGACGGACGGCGGTCTCAAGGTCATTGAAAAGCATCCTGGCTGCATCCACGTCTGCTGCGATAACGGCGCCGGTGATGTCTGTGTAGTCCGGACCCCGCTTGTCCAGGTCCAGGATGAAGACCTCGGTGCCGGCCGCTGCCGCCTGGGTGGCCATGAAAGCCATCAGTTCCGACTTGCCCGTGCCTGTGGCGCCGGTGATTTCCAGGCGGGAGCCCGGGCGGGGCCGCCAGTTGACCGGGGCGCCGCCGATGAGGCCGACCGTCAGTGCGGGATAGCCGGATGCCTTGCCTGCCGTGCGGACCAGGTCCAGTGCACGGGGGTAGGTGATGCCGGATTCTGCTTTGAGTTTGCGGGCCGCTTCTTTTGCGGCACGGTTTTTGACCATGGGGGTATCTGTCCTTCGACACGCGGAGACGTCCTGTGCCCATCACCTGTGGAGTACAGAGGGATGGTCGTGCAGTCCGGGATTCGAAGAACCTTGTCCTCTTCGCGGTCATGGCGCACAGGGCCGTCGACTGCTCGGAAGTCCGCCACCGGGATGGCGCTGCAAGGAAACTTAATGCTGGCGTGCCGTGCCTGCAACCACCCTGTGGACGGCCACAATGGGCGGGTGCAACCCAGGAACTCCTACATCGGCGAGGGCTGGCACCCGGACTTCGAATCCGGTGTCGTCAGGTTCCCCTACCGGCGGGAACCGTATGCCCGCGCGCGGCTCGCCCTGGTCGGCGGGGGAGAAGACCATGTCCGCGACGTCATGGTCCAGGCCCGGACGGGTGACGGCAAATGGCTGCTGATCTACTTCGACGACGCCGGTGAGGTGCATTCGTTCTGGATCCCGTCGCGGAATGCCAAGCCGATCAGCCGCTCGGAATCATCCTGGATCGACCCCTATGACCTCGGCCGCCGCGGTGACGACGGGTAGCGGCCTAGGCCGCCGTAACGCTCACCCTCCTGTTCGGCCGCGCATGGGGCTATCCAGCAGGAGGGTGAAGCCGGCGCGTGTGCTGTTGATAGGCGCGCAGCGGACCGCAGGATATTTGAGGCGTGGTGACCGGGACGGCCCCGCTAGACTGTCGATCCTGCGATCTGCAGATGGGGGGCGGGCATTCCGCCCGATGGAAGGAAAATCTTAATGGAATTTGTCTCAAAGAGGGCCCGCTGGAGGTCTGCGCTTGGCATTGCACTGGCCATTCCGCTGCTGGTGGGCGGCTGTGCTGCCTCTCCCGAAAAGGTTGATGAGCCGGCGCAGGCCGAGCAGACGGCACCTGAAGGGTTTGCCGGCGTAGGCGCAGACGGGGAGTCGGTGAATCTGTTCCCGGACAACGGGGTGAAAAACGATGGATACGGTTCCTACCTTCAGTCCACTATCGCCGATGACGATCCTGCACTTACGTTTTCCCGGAACCTCGTGGACCCTGAAGTCTGGGACGCGGGACTCACTGAGGAGCAGGTGACACAGGCACAGGCGGTTGCCATGCGCTTCCTGGCCACCGAAGGAATAGACAGCACGCTGCGCGCCCCGAGGAACGGCGAAAGCCAGAAGGCCTGGGACGAATGGGTTGCCGCAAACAAGGACCATTTTGCCGACGATGTGGAGTTCTCAATGGACAACTCCATCACGTACATGGCGACGATGACGCCGGAGCGGCTGGCCCTGAACGGCTGGCCTAACGGAGACCCGAGCGGCACTTCCGACTGGAAGCAGGAAAGCCCCTTCGAATACCAGTACGGCGAGGACAAGATGAGGATGGTGAACCGCAGCATCATCCCCGGCGAGATCTTCCTTTCCGGTTATGAGCCGGGGCAGGCGGATATGGGTCTGCTTACCTTCAGGGGGCAGGTGTCCTACTCGCTCCGTGCGACCCATAACGGGAGCGACAGCATTGAATCCGACGAGGCCGAATACCGGATTGAGATGAAGCTGGCATCCGACGGGGAATGGAAAGTCAGCCATATCCGGGTGACGAGCCTGATCGGCGAGTGACCGGGTTGCGGGAAGGCTGTGAGGCTGCAGCCTTCCCACGCCGGCCTGTGGAGAGAACCAGGACCGTCCGCACACATAGGGTTCGAGGCCGGAATAATCCGGTCAGGACTCAAGGATCCGCATCCCGCGGACCGGTTCAACTCCGGACAGTCCACGCCGGCAGCAACTCTGATGACTGCTGCCCGCCGGCATCGGGGGTAATTACCTGATGGGAGCCGGCAGATCAAATGACATCGGCGCCTGAGCTGCGACAGTGCCGCGTGCGGTGGCTACCCCCGGCAGGGGAGGCTTCCAAGCCTCACGTTAAAGGAATGGACGCGGGCATGGAGTCTGGAGACTCCCGATAAGAAATTATCGACCGGCGGGGCGCTGCCGCACCCTGCCCGGCGGAAGGGTTCGATTCCCCTCGCCCGCACTGACAGCCCGGACCCGGGCACTGAACTGGAAGGGGCCGGTTATGGCTGCCGAGCACGGACCTGCCGACATCTATGACACTTCCGGTGACGGGATCGAGCCGAAGACCGCAGCGGAGGTGGCCGCTGCCGGGCACCGGGCAGCAGAAGCTGCAGCCGACTTCCTCCAGGCCCTCACCGGGTGCATGACACCGATGAACCTGCGGCCTGTATACAGGGACGTCGAGTACGCCACCCAGATGCTGGAAAGAACCGCCCGCGCCCTCTCCGAGGCGGCACAGAGCATCAATTCGGGGGTCCCGCTGGCCTTGAAGTTCGGTGACGGCGAGGAGCCCTGGACCGAAGCCCGCGGAGGCCCGGTCCTTTCGCCGCTGCAGATCCTCAGCCTGGCAAAGACAGCAGGAGGGCTTGCCCCGGAAGAGACCACAACGTACAGCGCTGCCATACAGGAGCTGAAGCCCCTCCCTGCTCTCATTGCCGACAAGCAGAAAATGGAAGCGCGCGAACAGAGCAGGGCCGAAGGGCAGGAATTGCACGACGAACTGCTCGCCGATATGGAGTCGCGCAGCTGTGCATCCTGCGGCGCGGCGCCGGGCGATCCCTGCACGGCTGCATCGGGCAACCTGACAGGGCCTCATGCTGCCCGGAGGCACACTTCTCCACTGGCTGCCGGCCACCCCGAAGCTGCCGCCGGCGTACGCCGCGTGGACCCCAAATTCCTCCACAGGTAAAGGTGAGCGGAAGGGCCGCAGGGGATTACTCAGTTGGCTTATTTTGCCGGTAAAGTTGACATCCACTTAGCTCGCATAACAGCAATCTGACGACACCACTATCCACTGTTTCCCCTCCTTGGACAGGTGACCCGCCATAATCCCCCTTACAGTCGACCAGCTCATTTACGACTACCACCTGCATTTCCAGAAGTCCCCGTTCATCGGCCCCGGCGGCACCCCTGCTGCAAGCAGGACCACTTTGGACGTCACTGCCGACGTCGCGCACGGGTACCTGCTGCCCAAGGGGCGGCGCGTCGCCCACGCTGTCATCCACCTGCTCCCTGAAGCCAGCCGGGCACCTATGGAGGTCTTCGACGTCCCGGAGCTGCAGGACTTTGCCGACCTGTACCTCCGAACCCCCGTCGAGACGCTCGTCGAATATCAGGAAGGGGCATGGGACAACAACCTCATTATTGTCTCGAGCCTGAATATCGAACCGAGCTTCCGGGGGCGGAACCTCAGTTACACGGTCATGGACTCCATCCGTTCGGTCATGGGCCGTGCCGGATCCCTGGTAGCCATCAACGCAGCTCCCGTCGTCAGGGGAACAGGACCGGATGCTGACGCGGCCTACGCCAGGGGCAGGGCAGCACTGCGTGCGCATTGGGAGAGATACGGCTTCGGGCACGTAGGGGGAGGGCTCATGCTCACCCGTAACTTCACCGACACGGACGAAAAGCATCCCTCACTGCACGTCTGGTGAGAACGCAGGTGCCCGCGGGCGATGAGAAGAAGGACCTTTGCCGCACACATAGGTTCTGAACACACATCCCCGTCCTGTAAGGAGCACTCCATGCCTGAATCAATGCCGCGTCCGGATTACGCCCCCACCGGTGCAATGGCCATGACCCTCGGTGAACTGGCCGAGCGCCATGACGACCTCAGGCCCAAGAGCCGTTCATTCCTGCGGGTTACGTTCCCGTTCCTGAAATTCACACCCCAGGGCCAGATCCGCACCATCGGCTCGGGGAAGCTCGTCCTCATCCTGGGCAAGATCCACCCGAAGACCTACGACTTCTCCGGCGAAGGACACCTCTGCGCGGAAACCCCCTGCTGGGTGTGGACCATCAATGATGAACGCGCCGATGCCGAAGCGGCTGCCGCGGCGAAGGCTGCGTAGAAGCCGGTCCGGGACGGCCCAGTGCCGCCAACGCCTCCATAGCTCAGATGGACAGAGCACCGGACTTCTAATCCGGGTGCCGCGGGTTCGAATCCCGCTGGGGGCTCTCACGCGGGGATATTCCCCGCCCTGTCCGCACACATAGAGAGCATCACTGCCGCTCTATGGAGGACAGCATGGCCACAGCATTCACCATTCCCGACGCCCGGGACCCCGATGCGTTGCAGGAACGCGCTCAGGTCCGTCCGGCTGCTGACGTCCCGCCTTCCACAGGCCGCTAACCTCCAGCCCCCGGCTGCGGCCGTCCGCCGCCCCCGAACATAGGAAAACCCTTGCATCAGCTTGCCCTCGTCATCGGGCTCCTCCTGGCCACCGTCATCGCCGTCGGCCTCGGGGACCGCCTGAAACTGCCGTACCCCGTCATCATGGTCCTCATCGCCCTCGGGGTTGCCTTCGTGCCCGGCATCCCGCACCTGGAGCTGCCGGCCGAACTTATCCTGCCGCTGTTCCTGCCGCCGCTGCTGTACGCGACCGCAAAGAAGACATCCTGGTCGGTCTTCCGCATCCGCTGGCGTTCCGTTGTCCTGCTCTCCATCGCGCTGGTTGTCGTCACCACGGCTCTTGTCGCCGGCGCCGCCTGGGTGCTCATCCCCGGAATCGGCATCCCCGCCGCCATCGCCCTCGGTGCCATGGTCGCCCCTCCGGATCCTGTAGCCGTCGAATCCGTGGCCGGCCGTGTCCACATGCCCCGCCGCCTGATGACCGTGATGCAGTCCGAGGGCCTCTTCAACGACGCTGCAGCCATCGTGATCTTCCAGACCGCCGTTGCTGCCGCCGTCCACGGAAGCGAAATCAACGCATGGCTGGCAGTGAAATTCATTGCCGGTGCTGCGATTGCCGTCATCCTGGGCTTTGCCATGGCCTGGGCCGCAAAGAAGCTGATGCACTTCATCGAGTCTTCGACGGCCCGCTCCGCAGTGACGCTCATCCTGCCCTTCGCCGTCTACATTGCTGCCGAGGAGTTCCACGCCTCGGGTGTCATCGCCGTGGTGGTCGCCGCACTGGAAATGAAGCGCCGGGCCCGGCCGCACGACGCTGCCGAGCGGATTACCTCAAGCTCGTTCTGGGACGTCGTGGAGCTGCTGGCGACCGGCATTGCCTTCGGCCTGATCGGACTCGAAGCCCGTGCAGTCATCCAGGAGACCGGCAACGACATCTTCCCGATGCTCGGGCAGGCCGGAATCATCTGCGCCGTCGTCATCCTCGTCCGTGCCGCCTGGCTGAGCCTGCTCATCCCCGGCAACCGCCGCCGCGGCGACGGGCTGCCTCCCGGAGGGGTCAAGGACGTCGTCATCCTGACCTGGTGCGGAATGCGCGGCCTGGCAACACTTGCCCTCGCCCTGGCACTTCCCGAAGTGACGGCCGACGGATCCCCGTTCCCGGCCCGCGACCAGATCATCGTCACTGCCGTGTGCGTCCTCTTCGCCACCCTTGTCCTTCCCGGCTTCACCCTCCCGTGGCTGATGCGCCGCCTGAAAGCGCAGGAGTCCCCGGCCGCCGAGCACGAGGAGGAGAAGATCCTGGCGCAGAGGGCGGAAGATGCCGCACTGGCAGCCCTGCACGAGGTGCCGTTCCTGCATGACCTTCCCGCCCAGCGTCAGGAAGCGATCACGCGCGGCATCAAACGGCTCAGCGAAGACCTCGTGATCGACGTACCGGTTCCGCACGACAAGAAGGGGGCCGTCAAAGTACGCCACGACTCGGCTGTGGCCATCCGGACCATCGCCCTTGACGCTGCACGCCAGGAAATCCTGCTGGCCCGCAACGAAGTGGGTGTGGACCCCGAGACCGCCGACCGGGTGCTGCGGCGTCTGGACCTGCGCACGGTCATGCTCCAGAAATAGCCGTCAGGACCGCGAACGCATAGAAACAACAGGCCGTCTATCCCGCGGCGGCCTTCCAAACCCGAAAGGTCCGCAATGCCCGCACCAACCACACCCGTAGCAACACCCTACGAAGATCTCCTGCGCGACGTCCTGGAGAACGGCTCGCGGCGTGCGGACCGGACGGGGACCGGAACCATCGGCGTCTTCGGCCGCCAGATCCGCTTCGACCTCGCCGACGGCTTCCCGCTGCTCACCACCAAGAAGGTCTTCACGCGCGGCATCATCGAGGAGCTGCTCTGGTTCCTCTCGGGGGACACCCGGGTGTCCAGCCTCCGGGACCGGAACGTGCACATCTGGGATGAGTGGGAGCTGGAGGATGGCACCATCGGCCCCGGATACTCGCACCAGTGGCGCCACTGGGACATCCCCGAGTCCGAGGGCGGCGGATATATCGACCAGATCGAAGCCCTCGTGGACGGCCTGATGAACGATCCGTTCAGCCGCCGGCACATCGTCAGCGCCTGGAATGTCGGAAAGCTGGCAGACATGGCCTTGCCGCCGTGCCACACCATGTTCCAGCTGCATGTCACCCCTGACGCCGAGGGCAACCCGTGGAAGCTGAACTGCCAGCTCTACCAGCGCTCCGGGGACCTGTTCCTTGGTGTGCCTTTCAACATCGCCTCCTACGCAATCCTTACCCACATGCTGGCCGCCCAGACAGACCTGGTGCCGGGAGAATTCATCCACACCTTCGGCGACGCCCATATCTACCTCAACCACGTTGACCAGGTGAAGGAACAGCTCTCCCGTGAGCCCCGCCCCTACCCGCACCTGGTGCTGAACCGGACGCCGGAGAGCATCTTCGACTACGAGCTCAAGGACTTCACCATCGAAGGGTACGACCCGCATCCGGCTATCAAGGCCGAGGTGTCGGTCTGATGCCTGACCTCCGCGTTCTCGGGCTCGGCGGCGCCACGCCCGGACAGAAAATCAGGGCCGCCCTGGTGGGCTACCTGCTTCTGGCCGTAGTCCTCGGGCTGTGGGGGAAATTCCTGCTCCCCGGCGCGGAGACCGTGACATCCATCCTCACCGTGATGGTCATGGCGTCCCCGCCGGTACTGATCGTGTACGCCTACCTTGCGTGGTTCCCCGCCGTGGCGAAGATCAGGTGGGCCCTGCGCCACCGGGGAGGCACCGAGGGGGAATACCGCGCCTACCGGGAAACCGTTGACGAAACAGCAGCCTCAAGGGCCAATACAAGGTTCGGCCGCTGGGTGGTCGGCCTGAGGAACGGCACCTGGTGAACATGCCCCGGGTATCCCGGCGGTGCCTGCCGCACACATATCCGGTATGAATATTCTTCCTGTATCCGTCCCGCTGCGGCGGAACGCTGCGCCTGAAGGTGTCCTTTACCGTCGCGGCCTGACCGCGCTGGCGGCCGGCAGCCTCTTCATGTCCCTCTGCGTCGCCTCCGAGTTCCACGGGACCGGTGCAGCAGGGTCGGCGGAAGCAGGTGCATACGCACTGGCGGGGATCCTTGCCGCGGCCGCGGCCATGTTCATCACGGCCTATACCCGCACGGTGCCCTCCCTGCTCAAGGTCGGCTATGCGCACCGTCACGGGTCGCTGGCGGGCTGGAACGGCTACCGGGAGGCAGCTGACGCTCTGGCCGGTGAAAGGGCCCGTACGGGGCTGGGGAAGCTGCTGGTAAGGGTCCGGAACGGGACCTGGAGTGACGGTGGTGAGATTTCCTGAGCCAGCCGCACACATAGAGGGTGTTAGCCACAAAAGCCCGGCAGGGAAACCTGCCGGGCACCTGCCTGCGTAGCTCAGTGGAAAGAGCGTCCCCCTCCTAAGGGGAAGGTCACGGGTTCGAATCCCGTCGCGGGCTCTATAGCCGGAGCCCTCCGGTCACAGCACCGGAAAGTACCTCATGGCAATGCCCAGCTTCACCGCCGGAACAGCCGGCCGCCGGCCGCGGCCCATCCTGTTTCTCATAGGTCTGATGTTCCTGCTGGCCTTCGTTGCAGCAGCAGCTCCGAGCCCGGAAAACACCGTCGTGGAGAGTATCGCTCTCACCGGGATGGCCGTAGTCAGCACATTTGTCGCCTTCTCCGCCTGCGGGTATTTCGGCATGAATCTGAAGATCACGGGAATCACAGCCGATGTAGTTGCCGTCGCGGTGGCAGCAGGCCTTTGCAATAACAGCCACACCGCAGCCGGCGCGTACCTGATCATCTGCCTGATCCTGGCACACGCCGGAGCATCCCTCGTGAGGTTCAGCCTGCCGCTTCGGAAAGCGGTCAGACCGGCGTAACGCCCGCGGTAACCTCGGCCGGCTGCACGTCCGGCTCTCCCTCGGTCCCGCCGGTAGTGGATTCCGTATCAGTCTCGTCGCCCGTATCCTCGCCGGTCCATACCTTGATGACGGCCCACCCGACGGCGGCGATCGGCACTGACAGGATGGCTCCGACGATGCCGGCCAGGATGGTGCCCACCGTCAGTGCCAGGAGAATGACCAGGGCATGGATGCTCAGTGACCGTCCCATGACCACCGGCTGAAGCAGGTTTCCTTCCAGCTGGTTTACGGCCACGATGACGATGACAACGATCAGGGCGACGACCGGACCGTTGGCAACCAGTGCAATCAGCGCAGCCAGAACACCGGCCGCCGTGGCGCCCACCAGCGGGACGAAGGATCCGACGAACACGATCACCGAAAGCGGCAGGGCCAGCGGCACATCCATGATGAACAGCGCGGCGCCGATACAGATGGCATCTACCGCAGCCACGATGGCGGTCCCGCGGACGTAGGCGCCCAGGACTTCCATGGCGCGGCTGCCTGAAAGGCGTGCCTTCTCCAGCTTGTCCCCGGTGAACCAGCGCAGAAGGAAGGCCCAGATCCGGTCGCCGTCCTTCAGGAAATAGAACAGCACCACGGCCATGAGGACGAATCCGGTAACGAAGGAGGTGGCAGCGCTGATGCCGGCCATTGCACCGCTGCCTGCCGTGCTGCTCGTGGCGAAGTCCACCGCGCTCTCGCGTGCGGCCGCGATGGTTGCCGAGTCAACGGGAATCGGACCGTGCTCCACGAAGGCGTACAACTCGTCGAACCCCTGGGAGGCCTGTCCTGCAAGGTTTTCCCACTCGCCGCGGATGGCAAAGATGATGCCGGTGACCAGTCCGCCGAACACGCCCAGTAGGAGCAGGAAGGAAATCCCGGTTGCCAGGGCGCGCGGCCACCCCTTGTCACGGAGCCACCTCACGAACGGTGCAATGGCTGCAGCCAGGATCAGCGCCAGCAGTAAGGGGATGACGACCAGGGTGATCCGGGTCAGGCCGTACACCACGGCTCCGACAAGGATGAGCACCAGCAGCAGCTGCGCAGAGCGTTGGCCGGCGCGGCCCAGGGGCCCGCTCCAGTAGCTTCCTGGGCCGGTGGTCGTGTTGGCCGGCTGGACAGGTGAGGGCATGGATCGGCTTTCTTTCGATGCGGGGAGACCCGGGAAGAACCGGCAGATATGCCGGGAAGGATCCCGGCCAGGGTAGCTGAGAGACCCAAACAGCGGCATCGACCCTGCGGGGAGCGCGGTGCTGCCGTCCGTACACATAGGAGATGAGCCGGGCACCTCCGGCCATCCCCGATCCAGGAGATCCATGACTTTCCAGCTCAAATCCGAAGGCATGGCGGCCCTCGCCGCTGAAGCCCGGTCCGCTGGCCCGCAGGCCCGGACGACCGAACCCATGAGCCGCCCCGCCGGCGGCCTGAACACGAAAGTGAAGACCATGACCCTGAAAGAGAAACTGCAGGCTGACGTTACCGCCCACATGAAGGCCGGCCGGAAGCTTGAGCTGGTCACCGTACGCAACGTTCTGGGCGAGATCGGCACCCGCGAGAAGTCAGGCAAGACGCCTGTCGAGCTGGACGACGCCCAGGTGACTGCCCTGATGCAGAAGGAAGCGGCCAAGCGCCGCGACACCGCCCGTATCTACACCGAAGCCGGAGAGGACACCCGCGCCGCTGCTGAGATTGCCGAGGCTGTCATCATCGAGGCATACCTGCCCAAACCGCTGGAGCGCGCCGACGTCGAGAAAATCGTTGCCAGCGTGATCAGCGCACTGGAAGGCGACGGCACGAAGGTGAACATGCGCTCCATGGGTGCCGTCATGAAGGTAGTTACCGCCAAGGTGGCCGGCCGCTTCGACGGTAAAGCCGTCAGCGACATCGTCCGCACGGCACTGGCCTAGATACCACCCCGCCAAGGCACTCCGATACGTCGGGGTGCCTTGGCTTTTCTCAAGGAGAGATATGTTCGATCGGTTCACCCACTCCGCCAAGCGCGTTGTCGTCTTCGCCCAGGAAGAAGCGCGGATGCTCGACCACAACTACATCGGCACCGAACACCTGCTGCTCGGCGTCCTGCATGAAGGAGCCGGCACCGGTGCCCGCACGCTCGGCAACCACGGCGTGACCATTGAAGGCGTCCGCGCAGCCATAGTGGAAATGATCGGCCGCGGACTCATCCCGCCGAGCGGGCACATCCCTTTCACGCCCCGTGCCCGCGCAGCACTGGAACAGGCGCTGAAGGAGTCGCTGGCCCTGGAATCCGGCAGCATCACCGAGGACCACATCCTGTTGAGCCTGCTGCGTGCGAACGGCGGAGTCGCCTGCCTGACCCTGCAGCGCATGGGAGTGCCCGTGGATGAGGCAGCCGCAGAAATCGAAGGCCACCTCAGATCCGCTGGTCCCACCGAGGAAGACGCCGGCACACCCGTCGCCGAAGCCATCGTCGCTTTCCAGCACGCACTTGGCGGAGAGCTGGACGTCCCGTACTCCGAGCTGAAAGCCGCCATGACCGAAGCCCTGCGCGCCGCGCAGCTGGCCGCAGTCGGACTCACCCGGGCCGCTTAGGTCCGAAGACAAGAACGGCGGCCCCCACAATGGAGGCCGCCGTTCCGCGGTTTAAGGACTATTTTGCCTCGAGGGAGACATCATCGAAGGTGACATCGGACCCAGTGCCGTTTTTGAACATCAGGGTCACGTTGCTTCCAGCGTAGGCAGACAGATCTGCCGACACCTGGATCCACGATCCCGAAACGACCCCCGTCGATTTGGTGGATATGATTTTGCCGTTGACGCTGACCACAGGGTTAGCCCGGTAGAACCAGTACGTCAGAACCGGTGCTTCATCCTTGACCGTGACAACCTGGGAGAGCGAGGCATACTGAAGGAATGCTGATCCCTTGCCGGAGTGTGGTGTCGTGATTATCGCCGAACCAGTCCACCCGGTGGTGCCTTCTTCGAAGCCGGGGTTGACGAAAGCCCCGGCATTGATCGTGAGAGGTCCAAACACTGCCGAGGGAACGGACGCTCCGACGGAGTTGTTGGCGGTCACGCGGAAGGAGTAGGAAGCACCGGTAGTTACGTTGGCCAGGGTGGCGGCACGCTGGCTGCCTGCGACCTGGACGTTGGTGACTTCTTTTCCGTCCAGCAATGCAGCAACGGTGTATGAGGTTACGGGGACACCGCCTGAGAAGGCAGGGGCATTCCAAGTTACTTTCGCCGTGCCGCTGGCGGAGACAGCTGATACAGACTGAGGCACAGACGGAGCTACCGGTGCTTCGAGGGTCACGTCGTCGAGGTGCCCGGCGCTGCTCTCAAAGAGGAGGGCGACGGATTTACCAGCCAAAGCGGAGAGGTCAAGGCGGTACTGGGACCAGCCAGAGTCCGTGGTTTCCCGGGCCGGTGTGTACTTGACGCCGTTGATGCGAACTTCAGGTGTGGTGGTGGTCCAGTAGGTGAACACCGGCTTGTCGGCAGTAACAGTGACCGTCTGGGAGACGTCGCCGTATGTGGAGAACTCGGCTGACTTCGTCCCGGAGTGGGCCCTGGTGCTGATAATTGTGGCGTTGTAAGTGCTCCAGCCCTGGGTTCCGAGTTCGAAGCTCGGGTTGGAGACGGCGCCGGCAATGATTTCCACCGGTCCTGTTTTCCCGGGCTCTGATTCCCCGACAGCGTTGTTCGCACGCACTGTGAAGGTGTATTCGGTACCAACCTTCAGTCCGCGGACGACGGCTGCGCGATTGTCCGGGCCAACGTTGGTGCTGGCCTGCTCCTCACCGTCCAGCCAGGCAGTTGCGGTGTAGGAGGTGATGGGCGTTCCGCCGGAGAAGAGCGGGGCTCCCCAGGTCACGGTCGCAGTGCCGTTGCGGGAGCTGGCGGCAGCAGACACCGGAGCGAAGGCAGCCATCGGTGCTTCGAGGGTGACGTCGTCGAGGTGCCCGGCGCTGCTCTTAAACAGGAGGGTTACGGATTTACCGGCTGAGGCGGAGAGGTCAAGGCGGTACTTGGACCAGCCAGAGTCCGTGGTTTCCCGGGCCGGTATGTGCTTGGCGTTGTTGATGTGGATCTCAGGGGTGGTGGTGGTCCAGTAGGTGAGCACCGGCTTGTCGGCAGGGACAGTGACCGTCTGGGAGACCTCGCCGTATGTGGAGAACTCGGCTGACTTCGTCCCGGAGTGGGCCCTGGTGCTGATAATTGTGGCGTTGTAATTGCGCCAGCCCTGGGTTCCGAGTTCGAAGCTCGGGTTGGAGACGGCGCCGGCAATGATTTCCACCGGTCCTGTTTTCCCGGGCTCTGATTCCCCGACAGCGTTGTTCGCACGCACTGTGAAGGTGTATTCGGTACCGACCTTCAGTCCGCGGACGACGGCTGCGCGATTGTCCGGGCCAACGTTGGTGCTGGCCTGCTCCTCGCCGCCGAGCCAGGCTGTCGCGGTGTAGGAGGTGATGGGGGTTCCGCCGGCGAAGAGCGGGGTTCCCCAGGTCACGGTTGCAGTGCTGTTGTTGGAGCTGGCGGCAGTAGATACCGGGGCGAAGGCAGCCATCGGTGCTTCAAGGGTCACATCGTCGAGGTAGCCGGAGGAGCCTTTGAACTTGATGGTCACGTACTTGCCGACTGAACCGGAAAGATCCAGACGGTACTGGGCCCAGCCCGACTCTGTAGTTGCAGAGGCGGGGGTGTACTTGACGTTGTTGATGTGGACTTCAGGCGCGCCGGTGGTCCAGTAGGTCAGGACCGGGCTGCCGGCCGGAACAGTGGCCGTCTGGGAAACCTCACCGTAATTCGAGAACTGGGCGGACTTTGTCCCGAAGTGGGCTTTGGCGCTGCTGATGGGGGCGTTGGATGTGTACCAGCCCTCGGCACCCTGCTCGAAGCTCGGGTTCTTCAGGACGGAATCGGGAAGCTTGACCGTGGCGGTTGACGGCTCTGACGTGGATTCGCCTGTGACCGCGTAGACCTGGACATGGACGGTTTCCTCCGGCAGGGCCGAGATAGTCACAGCGGTCGCAGTAGTCTTCGCCTCTTTGAGAATCCAGGCGCCCTCTCCAACACGGTATTCGACCTTATAACCGGACGCCTTCTTCACCGGATCCCAGGAGGCCTTGGCCTGCAGCGGGGAAACGGCCACGAGCTTCAGATTCTCTGGGGCACCCTTGGGGGCTTCGATGCCGCCGACT
Source organism: Arthrobacter sp. zg-Y1110 (assembly GCF_025244865.1). Taxonomy (NCBI): domain Bacteria; kingdom Bacillati; phylum Actinomycetota; class Actinomycetes; order Micrococcales; family Micrococcaceae; genus Arthrobacter; species Arthrobacter sp. zg-Y1110. The sequence continues at coordinate 171,620 of NZ_CP104273.1, read as the reverse complement.
TCTTCGATCAGTTCAGCCAGTTCCTCCGGGGTGAGGCAGCCGGTGTCGGTATCGGCTTCGAAGACTTCGGGGTCGGTTTTGGCGTCGGTTGAGTAGAAGATCTTTCCGGTGCCGGATTTGGCCAGCCCGACGTAGCAGGTGCCCTTGGCGTCTGCTTTGACCGTGGTCTTCTCGGTGCTGGAGGGCTGCAGGTATCCGGTGTCGAGCAGTCCGGCGTGGTCCATGAACCGGTTGTCCTTGGATTTGGCTACGCCTTCGGCCGTTCGGATGGAGGAGAGGTCCTGTTTGGCTCCGCGGTCCTGGGCGAAGGGGATGACGCCGAAGATGGCGGCGAGGACGCCGGCGGCCAGGATCCCGACCACGACCACCCCCGTGATGATGGATGGAAGGTCAAAGGCACCGGAACTCTTCCTGAGGTCCGGTAATGCTGGTGGTCGCAAAGCAATACTCCTGTGCGGGATGTCCATGAAATGGGGGCGTTCCCGTGGCGTCCAGCCGTAAGGCCGATGGTGACGGGATGGATCCGAGGAAGGCCCTGCATGAATGCAAGGCAGAAGGTTCCGCTATAAGAAGTGCCAGGCTGCGCAAAATGACGACAGAAGTGGTAGATGCCACAGGCAGCTGCAGTCAGAGGATCGCTCTGGTGTCAAATAACCTATGCCTGATAAATCGGTCCACGGTTATTTGACTCTGCGGGATTCACGTCCCTAGCCGGCCTTGACGACAGGCAGTTCGCTCCACTCCGTGGTGTAGCGCGGGGAGGAGAATTTCCTGGTCATCGTCCAGTCCGGCTGCGCGGAATTCATACCCGCCAGGCCGAGGCCGATGGACGCTGACCCGTACTTGTCGGTCACCTTACCCAGCAGCTCTCCGATGCGGCGCTTCTCGTGGGTCGTGACGAATTCCTCGAAGACCGGCTGGGCGCCGGCGGGGGAGAGGTCGGTGAGCATAACCCCTGCCCTGGCGTAGCGGATCCCTTCGGTCATCTGGGCGTCCATGGTTTCCACTGCGGCCTTGGTGAGGACAACCGGATCCGCCGTGGGTACTTCCAGGTGCGCTGCCGCGGACGGGAAGGACGATTCCTTGTCGTTGAAGTGGGAGGTGCCGGCGAAGACGGTCAGGATCCGTGTCAGCTGGTTCTCCTTGGCCAGGCGGACGGCCGCTTTCTGGGCGTAAACGCTCATCACCTGGCGCATCTCATCGCGGGTGGTGACCGGGGTGGAGAAGGACCGGGAGAAGATCATCTGTTTCTTGTCGGCGCGCTCCGATTCCATGGGCACGCACGGGATGCCGTTCAGCTCCAGGACGGTGCGCTGCAGGACGACGGAGAACCGGCTGCGGATCATGACAGGGTCAGCGGCGCGCAGGTCGGCAATCGTGTAGATGCCCAGGGTGTTCAGCTTCTTGCCGATCCTGGAGGCCACACCCCAGAGCCCGGTGACGGGCACCCGCGACATGATGGTGTCGACGGCGCCGGCCGGCATAGTGTCCAGGTTGCAGACGCCGCCCAGATGCGGGTTCTGCTTGGCGATGCGGTTCGCCAGCTTGGACAGTGTTTTCGTGGGCGCGATCCCCACACAGACCGGCAGTCCGATGTTGCGCAGGACGGCTGCCTTGATCTCCCGGCCGCGGGAATGCAGGTCCACCGGCTCGCCCGCCATGTGCAGGAATGCCTCGTCAATCGAATAGACCTCAGTGAAGGATGAGTAGCGGTCCAGCAGCTTCATGACGCGTGCCGACATCTCCCCGTAAAGCTCATAGTTGCTGCTGCGCTGGATCAGGCCCATGCGGGGTGCCGCCTCGGCCAGCTTGAACCACGGGGTACCGTTTTCGATGCCCAGGGCCTTGGCTTCATCTGAGCGGGCGACCACCATTCCGTCGTTATTGGAAAGCACCACGACCGGCCGGCCGGCCAGTTTCGGGTCGAAAACACGCTCCATGGACACGTAAGCACTGTTGACATCTACAAGGGCGATGCGGGGCCCGGGCGGATACAACACCTGCTCCTAGAGCTTATGGAGGCACCGGGTGGCGACACCCCACACGACTAGATCGCAGATCTCCGGGATCTCGATGTCCGGATAGTCCCGGTTCTCAGGGTGCAGAACCACCCCGCGGCTGTTCAGTACAAGACGCTTCACGGTCAGCTCGCCGTCGAGGATGGCCACAACGACGTTGCCGTCCCGCGGTTCCAGGGATCTGTCCACGATCAGCTCGTCGCCGTCGCTGATGCCGGCACCGGTCATGGAGTCGCCGCTGACCCTCACGATGAAGGTGGAAGTCGCGTCGGAAATCAGGTGTTTGTTCAGGTCCAGTCCGCCGTCGTAGTAGTCCTGGGACGGCGACGGAAACCCGGCCGGAACCGAAGAGGGGCTGACCGGTATTTCAAGGCCAGGATGGTTCCCGGGGAGTGGCTTGACCTCCGATACAGCTGCCATGGCACACCTCGCATAGAACATACTTTCGAACTAATTCAGGGTAGCACCCGGCTGAGTGCCGATGAGTCGGCGGGCAAAAAGGTTATCGGCTCGGGCGGGGGAGCCGGTAGTAGTCGGCAACGAAGGCGAAGTGAGGGTCAGTGCCGATGCCTCCGGAAGTGACCACCTGCGGGTCGTTGCTTCCAGGGGGCAGCCCCAGATCTTCCCTGCGGTCCCAGAAGGCCCAGCAGCGACCGAACAGGGTCTTTGATTCGAATGAAATACCCAGTGGTTCAGAGCCGTCCTCCAGCGTCTGCATCCGCAGGGTCTGTGCCAGCAGCGTGGTGAGTGCCCGGTTTTCACCCGTGATCGAGCCGATTGTGAGCAACTGCAGTTCCTCTGCCATGCCCTGGACAGCAGCGGCCGATGTCAGACGCTCCAAGGCGGTGAGCGTGTCGCGGTGGTCGATCCGCACCCACCAGCCTTTGGAAGGAAGAGACAGCTCGTGGATGGATCGGTCCATCTGCCAGGCGGCGGGGATCGCCCAGGGCGGCTCAACGCCATTGAGCTTCGCATCCTCCAGAACCTTGTTGACGTACTCATCGACCTTCCAGCCGATAGACTCCGCGGCCGCGGCGACTGCAGCGAGTTTCTTCCGGAAGACGCCGAGCACTTCGGCATAGGCGCACATTTCGGAATCCCCCGCGTAGACGGTGCAACCGACAGTGTCGTATCGACCGCGCCTGTCGACCAGCGCTGCCCCCGGCTCCGGCGTCGGAAGTGGGCCAACGTATTTGTTCTCCATGGCGGACAAGGGGTGGTAACGGTCCTGAGTGACGCGGAATCCTGTCTGCCCGTCCGCCTTGATGAGGTGGAGGCCGGTTCGGCTGCAGGTTTTCCCTGTCACGGGGCGTAGGTGTCGTACACGAAGGCTTCAGCGGCGCCGAGAACCTCCTGGCCGAGCTGGCGCTGGACGTACAGCACCGGCATCTCCTCGTCTAACCGCGGGTTGGCCCCCATCAGCCACGCCAGCGCAACGCTGGGGGCCTCGAACTGGGTAAGGGTCCGCCAGACGCGGTATCCCAGTCGGACTCTGGCGACAACTTCCGGCCGATCCGGGAGTGGACCGTCAGGTTTTGCCCATTTGTACGGCGAGGTCCGGTCCCTGACTCCGGCCATGGTTTGAACCACGGTAGCGCCAACGTTCTCGTTGAGTACCTTGACCAGGTCGTGGAAGTCCATTCTCATGGCCTCGTTGAAAATGTCGTTGCGGGAGGTAGTCTCCATGCACGCATCTTTCACCCTGGGCGTCACGAAAGCAACAGGAAAGCAACGTTAGATCAATCCCCAGGCTGCATTCAGGTTAGGCCGCCGTTTTGTGCCGCAGGCCCAGCTCCGCCTCGCCGGTTCCGCTCACGAGGGCTTCGGTCACGGTCACCGAGACGATGTCGTCACGCCCGGGCAGATCGAACATCAGCGGCATCAGGACTTCCTCCATGATGGCGCGCAGGCCGCGGGCGCCGGTGCCGCGCTCCAGTGCCATGCCGGCGATGGCCGTCAGCGCGGCGTCCTCGAAACGCAGGTCCACTCCGTCCTGGTGGAAGAGCTTGCCGTACTGCTTCACGAGGGCATTGCGGGGCCCGCTCATGATGTCCACGAGGGCGGCGTCATCAAGCGGGCTGACAGCGGTGATGATGGGCAGACGGCCGATGAATTCGGGGATGAGCCCGAACTTGACCAGGTCCTCGGGCCGGACGTCGGAGTGCGAGACATCCGGGACGGAGCTGGAAAGGCTTGCGCCGAACCCGATGCCCTTGCGTCCGGAGCGTTCCGCGATGACGCCCTCGAGTCCTGCAAAGGCGCCGGCGACGATGAACAGGACGTTCTTCGTGTCGATCTGGATGAGTTCCTGGTTCGGGTGCTTCCGGCCGCCCTGCGGGGGCACGTTGGCGACGGTGCCTTCGATGATCTTCAGCAGGGCCTGCTGCACGCCTTCACCGGAGACGTCCCGGGTGATCGAGGGGTTTTCGGACTTGCGGGCGATCTTGTCGATCTCGTCGATGTAGATGATCCCGCGCTGGGCGCGCTCGATGTCGCCGTCGGCAGCCTGGATGAGTTTGAGCAGGATCGTCTCCACGTCTTCGCCAACGTAGCCGGCCTCGGTCAGCGAGGTGGCATCCGCCACGACGAACGGGACGTCGAGGCGCTTGGCCAGGGTCTGTGCCAGGTACGTCTTGCCGCAGCCGGTCGGGCCCACGAGCAGGACGTTGGACTTGCCGACCTCCACACCCTCGAAGGCGCCTTCGTCATCGGCCGCGGGGGTGCCCAGCCCGATCCGCTTGTAGTGGTTGTAGACGGCCACCGACAGGGCGCGCTTGGCCGGCTCCTGGCCAACGACGTACTCCTGGAGGTGGTCGAAGATTTCCCGCGGGCGGGGCAGCTCGAATTCGGGTGCTGCAGGGGCGGGGGCTTCGGCTGCAGTCTCCTCTTCGAGGATTTCGTTGCACAGCTCGATGCACTCGTCGCAGACAGAGACTCCGGGGCCTGAGACGAGCTTGCGCACCGCTTCACGGCCTTTGCCGCAGAACGAGCACTTCATGCTGGTCGATGCTGAGCCGATTCGTGCCATTGGTGTTCCCCCTGTTGCTGGCCGGCTATCGTTCCGGCGTCTTGGATGCGCCATCAGGCGCGTGGTCTGTATCGGGTTCCTGTGCAGCAGATGCCTGCATCGGTCGGTTTCGGCCCCGGAAACTGTCCGGGCCGGCCGCCTTCCGGTGAACCTCAGACGGAAGCTTTACCACGTTTGCCGCACACATGGGATTCGGGACACCGTGCCGGAACCATCCGGCACCCCCGTTACGCACTACGATCTGACCTGATTCACACACTCACTGGGGGACCCTTGAAAGCACTTCGCTACCTTTTCCTGCCTATTCGGCGCATGTTCGACTTCACCGGAACTTCGAACAGGGCGGAGTACTTCACCCACACTGTCGTCTCGGGCTTCTTTACGTCCTTCGTGGTGCTGACGATCATGATCGCCAACAGCCTTGTCCTGAACTGGTACGTCATCCTGCCGCCCGAGATGCTCAACGATGAGGGCCAGCCGTCCCTGTGGCCCCGGATCCCGGGACAGTACCTGCCCTTCTTCCTCCTCGCCCTCATCGTGGTGATGCGGTTCCCGGTCTTCGCGCTGACCATCCGCCGCCTTCGTGACCAGCTTGCCAATCCGGCTGCCTACCTGTGGTTCCTGTTCTTCCCGCCCGCACTGTTCTTCTACGGGTTCGTTCCCACCTTCCGTGATTATCCGGTGACCCTGCCGGACGGGACAGTGACCATGCGCTCCAGGGAACTGATCGCCCGGCAGTGGCGGAACAACGCCATCGGCGCCGTGCTGATCTCCCTCGGCATCGGTGCAGTGGTCCGCGGCATGAACAACAGCGTCGGAGGCATGGAGCTGCAGGGCGGCGCACCGGTCAAGGGCCGCGGCGGAGAACTCTTCCACGCCGACGGCAGCTTCAACAACGCCAACAACATCCTGGGCGGCAGGAAGGCCCATATGCGCAACGGCCGCTCCGTCAGGGCATCGCACAACAAGTTCACCCTCTAAGATCGGGGACATGGACCCGATCTGCCGCACACATAGGGGTCATGACAGCAACAGCCACCAATAAGCAGACAACCCGGGAGGCACCCGTAATGCGTGCCGACAACGCGGTGATAGGGCTCATCTGGGCCCAGGGAACCTCCGGGGTGATCGGCTCCGGCGGTTCCATCCCCTGGCGCCTGCCCGAGGACCTTTCACACTTCAGTAAGATCACTTCCGGACACCCGGTCATCATGGGCCGCCGGACGTGGGAATCCCTCCCCGAAGCCGCCCGCCCGCTGCCCGGACGTACGAATATCGTGGTGACATCCAACCCGGACTTCACCGCCCCCGGTGCGGTGCGTGCAGGCAACCTTTATGCAGCGCTCATCGAAGCCAGCATGAGCGGCTCCGGCTCGGAACAGATCTGGATCATCGGCGGAGCGAGCCTGTACCGGGAAGCACTGAGCCTGGCCGACACGGTCGTGATCACCAGGGTTGACCTGGACGTGGAGGGGGACACCTTCGCCCCCGGGCTCGGACCTGAATGGGAGCTCGAGGAGGAAGAGCCTGCCTCAGGTGTCGCGACCGCCGCCAACGGCGTCCGCTACCGCTACGAACGCTGGACCTCCCGTTAGACACGAAACTGTCCTAAACGCGATCCCGGGAAGGGTTTCGGACAAGGTAAAGTAGAGGCAGCAAAGCCCCGCAGCTGTCCCCCATCTGCGGGGCTTTGTGCTGCCCGGGGTGCTTTTGGCGGCGACCCACCAGGCGAAAGAGGCCGGGAACAGGTCTTCGGAGGGGCCCTGCCAACCGTCCGGCGACCTAAAACAGCAGGTGAACCGACCCGCAGCCAGGTGCCGTTCCCCCGTTTTGCCGCGTGCTTCCGCAGTTTCCGGAAATTCTGCCGACTAAACCAACCTTGCCGACAGGAGGGGGAGGCCTCCATAAGAGAGAAAGGGCTATATATGAGCCCGAGGAAAGAGCACATATAGGAGCCCCTTATATATATCTCTCTCTTAACAGGTTGGTTAAGTTGGTTCTATATGGGGGCCCCTCTTTTCCCCTTTGATTCCGCGGATTTTTTCACCGACTCTCAGGTCGGCACCCGGTTGGTTCCGGTTGGCGGACCAGTCGGCAGCCGATCCGGCCCGGTGCCGATGGTCTGCGCATGTCCTCTGCCAGGAGGAACCACATGCCGGAGAAGAAAGCGGGCCGCCCCAAGGCCGCCCCTGCCATGACTACGAAACCAGCCGTGAAAGCGGCTCCCAAAGCTGCCGCACCCGCAAAGAAGAAACCCGCGGCCACGCCGGCGCGGAAAACCGCCAGGAAGGCTCCTGCGGCCACGGCAAAGGCAACACCGGCAGGACGTAGGAAAGCTCCTGCCAAGCCGGCAGCAGCCAAGAGGAAGCCTGCGGCGGGCACCAGGAAGCCTGCCTCGAAGGCTCCGGTGCGCAAGCACACCTCCCGGGCCCCGAAACCGAAGGCCATGGAGGCGCTCTACTCAGGCAAGATCTTCCGCTCCCGCCTGGAGGCACGCTGGGCCATCCTCATGGACCTGCTGGACATCAACTGGGACTACGAGCCATCCCACTACCAGGTCGGCCCCCACCTCTGGTACCTCCCCGACTTCTACCTGCCGCAGCACGAGCTCTGGCTGGAAGTGAAGGGGGCGGCATTCATGGACGCCGGATCAATGGCCAAGATCATCGCCACCATCGCCGGACCGATGCCCGTACCGCTGCGCGAGGCGCCCTACACACCGTCCCGGAAGCTGCTCATCGGAGGATCCCTGGCCAAGCCGGGTCCCGGCCGGGCGGTGCACACCCTGGTCACGCGTTCGCCTGCAGGCAAGGCGGACCTCACCTATGCCACCTTCGGCCGTGAGGGGGCAGTGCCCGCCGGTGAACCCTGGGACAGCGTGGAAGCAGACGGCATCGCCAAGGCACGCCGCCCGGCACCGTCCCGGCTCAAAGCACTGCTGGAACCGGACCCCATCGCACTGCAGTCCCCGGCAGACGTCGCAGCCGCCTACCGTTTCGCTGCCACAGCGGTCTTCGACGAGGCGACCCGGACGCTGGCCCCAAGCAATGACTACGTCATCACCGCCAAACTCTCTGCGCGCCGTTCCGGACGTCCCCTGGGCGCCGCAAGGACAGCCGCCGGAGCCCGGGGCGCATAGACACAAGAGATACGCCGCGGCGGAAAACCCTCCGCACCGGCACCCTCCGTGAAAGGCACAAGATGACCGAAGAAGAGCTGAGCAAAAAGGACAAGACCGAGCAGCGCAGGGCCCGGGCAGCAGCCAGGCTCAACGCAGAGAAGGCCCGCAGCCGCCGGCGCGCAATGATGTTCCGGACCGGAATCGTCCTGGCCGTGATAGCCGTCCTGGCCGCCGTCGCCGCCCTCATGATCAACAACCGCCCCCAGGAAGTCGCCTCCAGCGGGCCCGTGCCGTCGGCAGCGAACATCTACGGAGGCGTCAACGCCGCAGCACCCGAGAGCGGGGCAGATGCATCCGTGGATGCGGAGAAAATTCCAGGCTCAGTGGACGGCAAGCCTGCAGGCATCACCGCACCCGCCGAAGCAGACCCGGCCTCCGTAGTCCTTTACGTCGACCCGAACTGCGTGCACTGCGCCGAATTCGAGACCATGTACGGCGATTCCCTCAAGCAGAAGGCAGAGGAAGGGGCCATCAGCCTGGAAACCCGGACCATCGCCATCCTGGACCGCAACTCCCCGACGAACTACTCATCCCGGGCAGCAAACGCCATGGCCTGCGTGGCCGACGCCAAGCCGGAGAAGTACCTGGAGTTCACCGGCGCCGTCTTTGCCAACTACCCCAACGGCGAACTGGCCAACCAGGGCCTGGTGGATCTTGCCGAAGAGCACGGCGTCACCGGAATCAGCGACTGCGTGAAGGACGGCAAGTTCCGTCCCTTCGTGAAGTTCACGACCGAGGCCGCCACCGAGCACGGCATCACCGGCACCCCCACCATCTTCATCAACGGGGAAATGTGGGACCTGCAGGGCGACTTCGACACCGTCCTGAATGAAGCCATCGCCGGATAACGCCGACGAGAAGAGAAGGCCGCCGCTACGGAGAGATCCGCGGCGGCCTTCTTCATGTCCGGGGAGAGGGTCCCGGGATGCCGCACACATAGAAAGCATGAGCGAAACCCCCGCCCCCGAAGAATCCGATGCCCTCGACACTGACGCCCTCGGTTCCCTGCTGACCGCCATGTCCAAGGCTGCCGCCGATGAACGCACCGGATCCCCGGCCTATCGGGCCATGGAATCCGCAGGCACCGTAAGCCAGCTCGTACGGAGGCTGGAACACCAGACCACCACGGCCATCCTGGATGCCTGCGACGTGCTGACGGACAAGTTCGGGCTGGAAGACAAGCGCCCGCTCTACGATTACCTCTTCGAGATTCCGATGCGCTTCCGGCTCTACCGTGAAGCCTTCCGCGCCGAGACCCATGTCGGCTGCGTGGACCGCGCGGTGGAGAAGATCGCCGGTGAGATCGAGACGGCAGGCAACCCCGCCGAGGCCAAGTCCGAACCGCGGTACGCCAAGGCCGGACTTGCCGGCGACGGCAGCGGAGGGTCCATCGGCCCCGTAACGGCAGCCGACGCGCTGATCCTGGCAGACCTGTTCGACGACTCCCGCCGCATCCAGCGCATGTCATGCGACACCCGGGCCATCGCACAGCGCATCCTCGACTCCGGCGCCGGCGTCGATCCCGACAAGCTGGCCGGAACCGTCCGCCTGATCCTCAGCACCGCAGTGGACATCGCCCGTGAAAAAGACGGCCTCGAGACCCGCTAACGGCCATCCGCCGACGACGAACCACACCGGAGCACCAGAAACCCCATGAGCAAGAACGCCACACCCCTGTCCCGCCCCATCGTCATGACCGGCTTCGCCACCACGGTCATCATTGCCGCCGGAGCGTTCATCCTTTCCTTCTCGGCCCTGACAGACCTTGCCGTCATGTCGGGCCTGAACCCTGACCTCGCCTGGATCTGGCCGATCATCGTCGACGGCCTCATCGTGGCCGCCACCGTGGCCATCGTGGCGCTGGCCGGCCATGAAAAGCGGGTCCTCGCCTACCCGTGGGCGCTGCTCTTCTTCGGCGCCGTCGTCAGCACGGCCGCTAACGCCGTCCACGCAATCCTGGCCGTCGGCGGAGACGGGGCGGTGCCCGCAGTTGTTTCAGCCATCGTTGCCGCCATGCCGCCGGTCGTACTCCTGGCCATCACCCACCTGACAGTGATCCTCGTGCAGAAGTCCGCTGCGAAGCCCGTCAAGAAGCCTGCCGCGGCACGCCGTTCAACCGCACGCAAGCCAGCGGAATCCGTCGAGGTCCCCCGCTCCCCGGCACCGGCGAAACCCCCGGTGGAACGTGCGGCCGAAACCCCCGCGCACGCACCGGCACTGAGCATCGCCTGAAGGCGCGGCGCGCCGTCAACCCGCGGAACGCATAGAGAACATATGCCGGAAAAATCCCCTGCCGGCACCACCACGAAGGATTCCCACCCCCATGAATTTTCTGACTATCGCCCTGCAGGTCCTGACCGCGGCCCTTAGCCTCGCGCTGATCGGCATGGTCCTGCTGCACAAATCCAAGGGCGGGGGAGCAACCGACATCTTCGGCGGAGGAATGACCAGCAGTCTGGCCTCCACCGGTGTCGCCGAGAAGAACATGCTGCGCGTGACCGTCACCATCGCCGTGCTCTGGACCCTGTCCATTGCCGCGACCGGTGTGCTCGTGCGCTTCAACGCCTGATCCTCCTTCCACCCCGCCCCGACTCCTCAAAGGAGGACCAGCCCGTGCTGGAACCTATCAAACGCGTATTTCAGAGCCCTGATCTGCGCACGAAGATCTTCTTCACCCTGGGCGTTCTCGCCCTCTACCGCCTGGGATCATTCATTCCCGCCCCGGGCATCAACGCCACCAACGTCAAGCAGTGCCTGGACGGCGGCACCACCACCGGCGGCGTCTATGACCTGGTGAACATGTTCTCCGGCGGGGCACTGCTCTCCGTGTCGATCCTCGCCCTGGGCGTCATGCCGTACATCACTGCGTCCATCCTCATGCAGCTGCTGCGCGTGATCGTCCCCCGTCTGCAGGAACTGCACAAGGAAGGCGCCTCCGGCACAGCCAAGACCACCCAGTACACCCGCTACGTCGCCGTCGGCCTCGCCGCGGTCAACGCCACCACCGTCGTCACCATGGCCCGCAACGGCACTCTCATGGGCGGCTGCCAGCTGCCGATCGTGGCCAACGATTCCGTCATGACCGCACTCATCATGATCATTGCCCTGACCGCAGGCGCCATGCTGGTCATGTGGATGGGTGAAAAGATCACCGAGCACGGCGTCGGCAACGGTCTTTCCCTGCTCATCTTCACCTCCATTGCCGCCGGCTTCCCGTCCTCCCTCGGAGCCATCGGACAGACCCAGGGCTGGGGCGTCTTCGCTGCCGTCATCGCCGTCGGCCTGCTCACCATGACGCTGGTCGTTCTGGTCGAACAGTCCCAGCGCCGCCTGAAGGTCGTCTACTCCAAGCGCGTCGTGGCAGGCAAGACCTACGGCGGCAACGCCACGTTCCTGCCCATCAAGGTCAACATGGCCGGCATCGTTCCCGTCATCTTCGCGTCAGCGCTGCTCTCCCTGCCGTCCATGGCCGCCCAGTTCGCCACGAAGCCGGACGGGACCAGCCCCGACTGGGCCGTCTGGATCACCCGCTACCTGACCGTCGGTGACCACCCGCTGTACATGGCGGTCTACTTCCTGCTCATCGTCGGATTCGCGTTCTTCTACGTCTCCATCACCTTCGAGCCGGACGAGATCGCCGAGAACATGCGCAAGTACGGCGGCTTCATTCCCGGCTACCGTGCCGGCAAACAGACCCGCGACCTGCTGGCGTACACCTCGAACCGCATCACGGCTTTCGGTGCCCTCTACATCGGCATCCTGTCGCTCATCCCGCTGATTGCCCTCGTGCTGATCAACGCCAACCAGAACTTCCCGTTCGGCGGCGCAGCCATCCTGATCATCGTCGGGGTGGGACTGGAAACCATCAAGCAGATCAGCTCGCAGGTCGACCAGCGCAACTACGGCAGCCTCCTGAGGTGACAGGGGAAGGAAGGCCCGTCCTGGTGGAAATCCTGGACGGGCAGCTGCGGAGCGGCGACACCACGGAACTGGACCTGGTCCGCACCATGAACAGCGCCATCGCCGCTTCGCCCCCGGACACGGAAACGAGTGCCCGAACCATGGTGCTCATCTACATGTCCGGGGCCCTTCGCCGCCTCATCGCCCGCCGCTACCGGGCCGCACTGCTCTCCGGACGCCTCATCCGGGCATGGCAGCTGCACGAGGCGCTGTGGGACGTGACGGAATACTCCATGGGCCTCACAACCTCCCGCACCCGGGACCCGGACGCAGACTTCCTTCGGGTACAGCTGCTGCAGCTGAGCCTTGCCAACCGGAACGCGGACCCTGCCGGGGATCTGGCCCGCGCCGCACGGGCCATGGTCCGTGTGGCCTCCGCCGGGACCAGCCCGGTCGAGTGAACAACGTCCTGCCGCACACATAGAAACCATGCCGAAGAAGAACAAGCGTCCCGAGCTCCTGTGCATCATCTGCAGCGGAGGCGGCCGTGACATCAACGGCGCCCATACCGTCTGTGCCCTCTGCGAGCTCCAGGGACTGGCAGTGCCGCAGGCCGGCGAAGAGGCCCTGGCCGCCTGAGGGCGACCGGAAACCCCCGTCAGCGCCCGGAGCGCATAGAGAGAGATAGGAGCACTTCACACTATTTCCTGAAAGGGGACCCATCGCATGCACATCCCGCCGCGGTACCAGGCATTTGTCGACAGCGATCAGGAACCCATGGAACGGCTCCGGAAGGGGCGCGGACGGCTGGCCGCCTACCGCTCCTCCAACCCGGACGTACGCAAAGCGGTCCGGCTGACCACGCGCAGCGAACTGAACAAAGTCCGCCGCTCGGCACGCAGCCTGAAGATCACCATGACCTGCGACGAAACCCTCGCCGACCTTCGGGTTCTCGCGTACAACACCTATGCGGAACTGGCCTGGGATGACGGACGCCGGGTCCCGGACATAGAGAAGATGCGCCCGGAGAACCTTGACCGCGTCACCGTGAATTACATCCGGCACAACAGGACCAAGTACGACCACACCCTGATCGTCAACAGCCTGAACTCCAATGACCTGCGCCGCTCGTACAACATCGAGCTCAAGATCAAATGCCTGGCAGAGATTGCCCGGGTATTCCCGGACCTGGCCCTTGAATGTGAGCGCCAGCGGCTGGCAGTGAGCCGCAGCCTGAAGGAGGCGGTGGACCGGATTGCCGCCAACGAGGAAGCCGGCCTGGGCCTGCCCCACGCCGAGGCAGCCTAGTATTCGGCCACGCAGGATCCACGGCCAAGCACCGACAGGCCCTCAAGATCCCCGGCAGCAAATACAGCCACCTCACCGGCCTCCGGATTCATGAGCTGATCCGGGTCCCCGACATGGGCCAGTCCGGCCACATGCCCCAGTTCATGTCCGATGACCGAACGCACCACACCGGCACCGTCCCGGTCACCGAGCAGCGGCCCGAGCTGCGGGGCGTCCAGGATCACCTGACCGGTGGCGTAAATCCACGGCTGGGACCCGGCCTTCACCGGCGTGCTGCCGCCCAGCCCGGCAGCGGGACCCTCCAGGGCCTGAACCTCCGCAGGGCCGGACCATGCGATAAGCACCGGTGCCCACCTGTCTCCGTACAGGGCCTGCTGATATTTCTCCCGGTCCGTGGAAGGCCGCTCCGAGGACAACCCCTCGTAGACGAAATCCAGTCCGGTTGCTGCGGCGACGTCGTCGACCGCCTCGAACACCAGCTCGTCGCTGCCGTCCGGGCGGCCCTGTTCGGCGATCACGTACCGGACCGGATCGCACGGATCGAAGGCAACAACTGCCTGGCCGGCTGTGCCCGTGAAAGCGTAGGGAGCATCCGGAGAAGGATCAGCTGTGACGTTTCCTGCCCGGGTTGTGCCGCCGCCGGCGCGGGGCCAGTCACCGCGGAGTGCCTCGAGCCCTGCTCCCACCCCGGCAGAGGTCATCGGAACCATCGTCGCCAGCCAGAACGCACCTGCCACGGCCATCCCCGGCACCGCGCCCGACAGGAATCTGTCCCGTGGCCTGTGGGCCCTATGGGCAGGACTGCGCCCGCTGCCGATCATGGATCCGCCCCCAGCGGTCGTCACCCGGAAGCCACCCCGGCCGCCGGCCACCCGGTCCAGGTGGAGTGCCAGACTAACAGCGGCCGCCCCCGGTTCCGCTCGGCTGCCGGAGCCGCCGCACACAGAGGGGCATGACTTCCAACCCTTTCCAGAAACGTGACCGCGGCGGCAGATTCGACTTCGACACCCACGCCGAACCAGGTATCGGACCGCTGGCCGCCCAGCCCTCCGAAACGACCAGGCAGAGCCTGAGCCGACGGGAGGAACTTGCCCGCCGTGCCGCCGAGCTGCAGGCAGAGATCGCCATCGAGTCCGCAGCAGCTCTCGCCTCCCACACGCGGGACGTTTTCCCCGACGCCGAATACCTGGAGATCACTGCCGACGATGTCCACGGCAACGGAGCCAGGGTCACCGGGATCCGCGGTCCGGAAGACAGGCTCCTTGCCCGCCGCGGCGGATCATCCAGAACCCCCTCCGAGGTCTACTCCCGATGGGCGTCCATGGGCCGCGGGGAAGAATCCACGGCTGCACTGACTGCGGACCTCCAGGGCAGGCTCGACCACCTTGGCGAAGCCGCCACGCTCACCTCCAAGCCCCGCGAAGGCAACTTCGGCGTCTATGCCGGCGGCTGCACCTTCACCCTCGACATCAACAAGGCCCTTGAAGCCTCCAACCGCCGCACTGCGGCCTGACGAAGGAACAGACCCATGCCTGATGTCTCCAGCCGCCGCCGTGAAACCGGCACCGGTATTGCCGGCCGCTTCGCCTCCGAAGAGCACGCTGAGTCCGCCGTCATCCTGCCGGCCAACCCCGTCCTCGCAGCATCGACCGTTGAATGGGCCAGGAACCTCACCGGCACCTACGACGCGGACTCCACCGACGGGTACTACGACGCCATGGGCGAGATCTTCGACGCCGCCCGGACAGTAGCCGAACAGGGAACCGCCGGGAACCGGGAACTCAGTGCGGAAAAGGTCGAATGGGCCAGGAACCTCACCGGTACCTACCGTGCCGACAGCACCGACGGGTACTACGACGCCATGGGCGAGATCTTCGACGCCGCCTCGACCGTGGCCGTACGGTCCCCGGAGGAACTCCGCACTGTCAGGCTGAAGGACGAAGCGGCCCTCCTATCCCGTGAGACCGGCGTCAGCGCCGAGGACATCGAGCTGTTCCAGGACGCCGCCCAATACGTCACCCCCGGCACCGACGACTGGCTGGCGGAGATGAACATCTGGGCGGACATCATGGACTGCGACCGGGCCACCACCGACACCATCGACACCCGCATGAGGGCGGCAGCCGGCTAAGCGGAACGCGATGGGTAGATTCCTTGCACCTGCCGCACACATGAGTAATACCGGCTAACCGGCAGGTGTATTTACGGGTCAACCGTAAATGTTTACAGAACCGATTTCTCTCACGTACAGTAATCCCTACAAACCACCTTCGGGTGCCGAACGTTTCACGAAAGGAAAGCCATGTCAGCAGCAATCATGCCCAGCATTTCGACCGCCTGCGGCCGTGGCTTTGCCCTGCCCGTGAATTCCCTGTCCGTCGAAAAGCCGTTGAGCCTCCGTGCCCCGAAAGCTTATGGACAGGATCAGGCATGGACGGCCCACAAGAGGCACCGAAGCTAGACTTTTACGCTGCAATGCAGTCGAAGCCGCTTCGGGTAAGTCCACACCGAGGCGGCTTTCTTTTTGCCCAAAAACGGGCCAATGAATGACCGCCTCCGCCGGGAAACCGGAAAAGGGGATGTAGCTCAGTTGGATAGAGCGTCGGTCTCCAAAACCGAAGGCCGCAGGTTCGAGCCCTGCCAGCCCCGCAACGCACACCGGAAGGTGATGCAACAGCATATTGAGAACTCCATAGTGAACGAGAAATACACGGATCGGGCCCCGGGTCGCCAAACCCGGAGCAGACAGTACGAATCCGTGAGCAATACCGACTCCTCCGGTGAGCCGGCCGGGTACCCACAGAGGTGCCGGGACCGGACGCCGGAGGAATCTCGGCAGGTTATCCAAGCGGCCAAAGGATGGCGACTGTAAATCGTCCGGCATACGCCTTCGTGGGTTCGATTCCCACCCCTGCCACTCCGCACAGTAGAGCAGTTCGGCAGCTCGCCTGGCTCATAACCAGGAGGTCACGGGTTCAAATCCCGTCTGTGCAACGTAGGCCGCCGGGCATCCGTGTCCGGCAGCCGCAACGCCTGTCTGGCGAAATGGCAGACGCGCCGGTCTTAGGAGCCGGTGTCCGTAATGGACGTCCGGGTTCGAGCCCCGGGATAGGCACGCAGCCGCTGCAGGGCGGCCCCGCGGGGGGACACAGGGGAGCCGGCAATGACCGGCCGACCAGGGTGGCGAACCGATTGGAATACAAATGCCTGCAATGCCCGTCTGGCGGAACGGCAGACGCGCCGGCTTCAGATGTCGGTGCCCGTAAGGGCGTCCGGGTTCAAGTCCCGGGGTGGGCACGAGGGCTGTTGCAGTACGGCCTAAGCGGGAAGGATCCGCGGACACAAGCGCCTTGACCGGCGACAGTCTGCCCCGACCGTGACAAATAATCGGCTGCCCCGGGGTGGACTTCGGTCCAGAAGGGTTCCGGACGGTGAAAGCGCCCAGTCAGCGCCGGTAGCCCAGGGAAGCGCCCCGGTGATCTTCGCCCGTCTGGCGGAACGGCAGACGCGCCGGCTTGAGGAGTCGGTGCCCGTAAGGGCGTCCGGGTTCAAGTCCCGGGATGGGCACGCAGTACAGCACGACACTGGAGGCCCCAGCCGAATGATGGCGGCGGCGCCGGATTCGAAATTCGGTTGCGGTAAAACGCGTGGGAGTTCGAACCTCCCGGTCTCCGCGCAGTAACACCTGGAGAGTAAGCGAGTGGCCAGCGGGCCGACTGCTAATCGGTCAAGACGGGGCGACCCGTCGTCCGGGTTCAAATCCCGGGCTCTCCGCTGGCAGTACCCCGGGCTTCGGTCCGGTTTCGGGATGTGGCGCAGTTTGGTAGCGCACCTGGCTGGGGGCCAGGGGGCCGCAGGTTCAAATCCTGTCATCCCGACGTGGCTGGGCAACCCGAACTGCCCCAGGGCTCGCGCCCCTCCCGGTGACGGCCCGGGTTCCCCTCGACGGGGATGAAACAGCGCATGACGGGGTGTAGCTCAGCTTGGCAGAGCGCCTGGTTTGGGACCAGGAAGTCGCAGGTTCAAATCCTGTCACCCCGACGGCTGCACGGTGGATCCATGTGCAGGACAGGGTTTGGAAGCCCCTCCCGGTACGGCCGGGTTACGTCTGCGATGCGGGCGGGCAAAGCTTCCTCCACTAGGGGGTATGGCGCAGTTGGTAGCGCGTCTGCATGGCATGCAGAAGGTCCCGGGTTCGAGTCCCGGTATCTCCACGGGGGCTTAGCTCAGTTGGTAGAGCGCCTGTTTTGCAAACAGGAGGTCGCGGGTTCGAACCCCGCAGTTTCCACGAGCGGCCGGATCCTCCGGCTGCCAGGGCCCGAAGGAAGGAATCACGGTGATCAACTGGTACTCGGACGTCGACGGCGTCTACAACGCGTACACCGACCACCGTTTCGATCCGGCTCCGCAAGCTGCGTCAGGCTGGGACGGGAACTGGAAGCCGATGGAAATCGGGGGAGCGTTCCCCGGCTGGTGGTCCGAGGAAATGGTCGCAGAGACTAATCGCCTCACCGGGCATCCGCTGGTGGTGCCCAAGTGGCTGACGACATGGGAGGAAGGGGCGCCGGAGCAGCTTGCCCCGGCACTTTCCATCGCCGGCGGTGCCGACTGGCCTGTGATCGTCGGGGTCGAGTATGACAATCCGGCCAAATGGCAGTGGTGGAAGCTCGCCGCCCTGAAGAACGATCTGGCAGCAACAAGGCCGGACGCGTTCATCTGGATCGAGGACGACGTCCCCTTCGACCCGAACACGATCGTCTGGCTGCAGACCGTGGCCATCCCGCATCTGGTGATCTCCCCGAAGACCGCCGTCGGCGTGACCCGGGACCACATTGCGGAAATCGAGGCGTTCATCGGTGAGGTTTCCATGGGTGTCCGCACACATGGGGAGTGAGGACATCCAGTCCTGATCCACACTCCGGAAGGTGCATCATGACAACGCAGGCCGTCTCCACGGAAGACCTGACGGTTTCCAAAAGAGAAGTACGCAAGGCCAAACGTGCAGCCAGGCCGGCTCCGACGGAGGGCCAGCAGATTGCGGCCTTCCTGGGCGGATGCGCTCTCGGCTTCGCCGTGTTCATTGGATTCGGAGCCTGGCTCATCATGAACGCCCCGGCCGGCTAGGGAACGGAAAAATGACGGTCCGGAAAGACGGATGCGCCTCTATAGCTCAGCTGGTAGAGCAACGGACTTTTAATCCGTGGGTCCAGGGTTCGAGCCCCTGTGGAGGCACGCACTATGACAGCCGGAAAGACGGCAGCGCCTTTGTAGCTCAGTTGGTTAGAGCATCCGACTCTTAATCGGAGGGTCCTGGGTTCGAATCCCAGCGAGGGCACGCAGCAGTGAAAGCATCCGCGGCAGGACGCACCTACATGAATGCCGGGAAAACATCACTGTGCCGAACCGGGCGCCGGCTCCCCTCGGAGAAATCCGAAATCCGGCCGCAGTTCCACCAGTGCTGAAGTCCGGGCTACAAACCCGGCCGCCGACGCCGGGCCCCGCAAGGGAAAGCCGAAACCGGTGGAACGCGCGTGAGGCTGTTTAGCTCAGAAGGTTAGAGCGCCGCCCTGATAAGGCGGAGGTCCGGGGTTCAACTCCCCGAGCAGCTACCGGGACCGTCAGGTCCTTTGATCCCCTATAGCTCAACTGGCAGAGCGGCCGACTGTTAATCGGCAGGTTCCTGGTTCGAATCCAGGTGGGGGAGCTATGCGGCACACGGCCGTAGATGCGCATTGACGGGCGGCTTCCCACCGTCGCGGATGTGCCCGGTAAAAGTCCGGATCTGGAGATGTGGCTCAGTTGGCCTAGAGCACCCGCCTGTCACGCGGGAGACCGCGGGTTCGAATCCCGTCATTTCCGCTCACCCATCCCTTTTTGGGGTGGCCGGTTCAAGTCCGGATGATGCGCCGTAGGGTAATTGGCAACCCACCTGCCTCTGGAGCAGGGGATTCCTGGTTCGAGTCCAGGCGGCGCAGCGGTGGCCGTACCCGTGAGGAATCAACCCCCTGCGGGTGCGGCCGGCACGACCTGCTAGGACAGGTGTCCGCCGGCGAACGCAATGGCAAGTGCTGCGAGGGTGACCCCGCTGCTGATTCCGCCGTTGCCCATGAGGTCGCGGACCTCGTCGACGCTGTACCACTCGGTGACGGCGCCGGACTCGCCTTCGATGAAGTCCCGGTCGGCGTCTTCCATACTGACCCGGGTCAGCCATACCGACCCCATGGTCGTGGTGGTGCCCGGTGCTTCGTAGAAGGTGCCCAGCAGCTTGGCGGTTTCAGCGTGAAGCCCGGTCTCTTCCTTCAGCTCGCGGACGGCATGATCAGATGTGAGGGTGTCCGCACCGCCGCCGGGAAGCTCGAGAACGAACTCACCCACCGGGTACCGGTGCTGGCGGACCAGGGCGATATGGTCGATGCCGTCAATATCGGCAATGGCAATGCACGAGACTCCAAGGCCGCCGCGCGTGTACATGTACTGTCCGGATGACCCGTCGGGCCGGATGATCCTGTCCTCGACAACTTCGAGGTAGGGGCTGGAGTACACCACTCCGCCGTCCACACGCCGGATGGCTTCTGTCTGGATTTGGGCCACGGTCATGATCCTGCTCTCTGCCGGTGGTCTTCATCTGCCGGCGTACTGGTTAGCGGGGCACATTCGACCCGTTGAATCCCTGCCCCGCGACTGCAGGGCCTCATACCTGTATGAGTACGGCTGACGTCCGGGGCGCGCAGTTCCGGCGGTTAGCCGCACACAGGAGGGCATGGATAACATCAGGCGCCACCCAGAAGGCACACCCGCAGGCGGACAGTTCGCACCCACCGGCCACCACGAAGCAGAAGGAGTGTCCCTGGCATCTCCTGACGCGCTCCAGGCCCGGCTGGAGCAGGCCGGAAATGACGCAGCTACCGCTGTTTACGCAGCCATGGAGGATGACTACGTCACCGTGGGAGACGACGGCGCAGGGATGTACCTGAACCTGGGGGAGTACGAGGGCAGCGAGCTGGTTGCCTCATGCCCGACCCTGGCCAGCGGGGAAATCACCGCCAAGTGGCAGTGCCACACTATGGACGGCGGATACGCGATCGAGCACCAGGCATTCGATCACACGGCCGACCCCGGTGAGGTAGCTGGCTGGCTTTACGAAGTCAGGGAGAGCCTCAACATGTATGACTCCCCGATGCAGGGCGGTTTCCGACCGGCACTGTGAGGGATGCCCCCGTAGCTCAATGGACAGAGCATCCGCCTCCGGCGCGGAAGGTTGCAGGTTCGAATCCTGCCGCGGGCACGCAGCACCAATACCAGGCCCCCATCGTCTAGCGGCCTAGGACACTGCCCTTTCAAGGCAGCGACACGGGTTCGAATCCCGTTGGGGGTACGAGGGATTCTGCGCAATCCCGAAATTGCCGCACACTGTGGGGCATGACAGAAAACATGAACCGGCAGCCCCAGGGCATCCCGTCCGGCGGGCAGTTTGCCGGCGTCAAGCACCAGGAGCCAAAGGTTGAACTGAATAGCCCGGCTTCCCGGGACCACACACTGATGACCTGGATTGCAGCCACCAGAGTGCAGGAACGCATGCCCGACACCGCCGCCGTCGACAACGGGGACGATCTCGGCCTGCATCTTCGGGTTGACTACGATCACTTCGGAGAGGACAGCCTGCGGGCGGTATGCCCCGTCTCGGCTACCGGGGATCCGGACGCGAAATGGTACGTGGAATCCCCTGACGGGGCCTTCCGCCGGGACCACCCGGACTTCGGCCACGACGCGGACCCGGGTGCAGTTGCTGCGTGGATCTACGAAACGAAGGACCGCTACGACGCCGGCCTGAACGCGGACCGGGCCGCATTGCGTGTCCAGGATGTGCTGGAGGGCTCGGAGTCCCACAACGACGGCGACGGCATCTACCTGACCGTTCCGACATCGGTGGAGGATGAGATCCTCGCCTCCGGATGCCCGGTGGCCGCCAACGATGACCCGAACGCCACCTGGTACGTCGAATCCACCGGCGGCGACTTCAGGGAAAGCCACCCGACCTTCACCCACGGCACCGACCCCGAAAAGGTCTCGGCCTGGATCAGCGAAGTGAAAGCCCGCTTCGAATCCAGCCACCACTAAACCAGTCCCGGCTCCGGCCGGGCACCTGCCCCCATCGTCCAGTGGCCTAGGACACCGCCCTCTCACGGCGGAGACACGGGTTCGAATCCCGTTGGGGGTACTCAGCACGACCCGCCCCGGTGGCTCAGCGGATAGAGCACCTGACTACGGATCAGGAGGCCGCAGGTTCGAATCCTGCCCGGGGCACGCACCATTGATCCTCCATAGCTCAGCCTGGTAGAGCAGCGAACTCATAATTCGAAGGCCGCTGGTTCAAGTCCAGCTGGAGGGACTCCGCCCGCCTGGCCCAATGGCTAGAGGCGCCGGGTTCGAGTCCCGGGGCGGGCACTGCCGGCAGCCATGCCGCACACATAGTGGGCACCAAACAGAAAGGTGGCCATGGCCAGGAAAGTATCGGACCAGTCCGAATGGGATCAGCTGCCGGTGGGAACCGTCGCTCGCATCGAGACGGTCGAAGTCGACGATGACGGCGGCGAGACAGACATCATCATCTTCGTGCTGCGCGTTGAAGGCGACATCCGGGTAGATGCCGGGGACTACATGCTCGCCGGCGGCAAGCACTGGCATATTGCCTTCGAATGGGATCAGGATGCGCTGGTCGCCCCCGTCACGGAACTCTTCGCATAGGAAGCCCTTCCACGGGCGCCGGTGCGGAATCCGCTGCGAAGGACAGGGAGGTGTCATGGCCGAGATCGAAGAGGACTAGCTGCAGGATGCAGTGGTGAGAGCCCCATGGGTCTCCGCACACATTGGAAATGAACGGGGCGATACAGCCCCAGGACTTCCAGGAGGAACCCATGTCTGTTGCCACTGCTCCCGCCGCCTACACCTTCAAGGCTGACATTTACGACCCGGCGTGCATCGTCGACGTCATGGCATCCACTCCGGAGTTCGAAGGATGGGGCCTGGCCGCCGGCATCACGATGACCGTCGAGAAGAACCTTGACGAGATAGCTGCAGCGTTCAGCATCAACCGTGATGAGGAGGCCACTTTCGACGCCGACGAGTTCCCGAAGGCAGTCTTCCGCACCCAGCTCGACGGGGGATCCTGCGGCAGCTGCGGGGATGCAATCTAGCTTCACCTGCCGGACTTTCGGGCCCGGCACCTGGCGATGTAGGCGAATTGGTAGAGCCGACGGCCTGCAAAGCCGGAATTTGGGGGTTCGAGTCCCCTCATTGCCTCGAAACTCCTGCTTCGGCAGGTTTCAGCCTGCATGGCTCAGCGGCAGACCACTTGCCGGCAGCCCTTACAGGCGCCGCGGTGAGAAGCTTCAGGTTCGCCGCACACATAGGGAGTAAGCACAATGCACCTACTCCCTCATGAAGAAGCGAGAGCAATCCAATGGCGACACTTGGCGGATGCCAGCTGGCAGAGCACGACACCGACCCCGACTCCTCGGACCATAAAGTCCGGCCGGGACAGTGGCGTGAGGCAACCTGCGCCGAAAGCGAAGCGGCACGACCCGGCCGCGAGCTGTCTGTCTGGTCGAGCCTCACGGACACGGAGGGCACATTCGGGGAAGCACTCATCTTCACCTCCTGGGGCACCCGGGACGGCAGGCTCCCTGTCGTCGCAGACGTCCGCTACATGGAGGAAGGCAAGACCTGCCGCCACATGGTTTACGAGGTGACGGCATAACGCGCAGCTGACTGCTGCGACGTCCAGGTGCTCCGGCTCCGGGACAAGGCCTGTATAGCTCAGCGGTAGAGCGCCCGCTTCACACGCGGGAGGTCCGAGGGTCGGCACCTCGTACAGGCACGGGGCTTCCCGCATACGCCCAGGGGCTGAGATTCCCCGTCAAGCGGCGGCCGTTCCGGCCCCAACCGGAACGGCCGACAGGCCTGTCTAGCTCATCGGTAGAGCACCCGCCCGACACGCGGGAGGTACGGGGGTCAGCACCCCGGTCAGGTACGGGGCTTGTCCGCATATGCCCGGCTGAGGTCGAAGCGGCGGTCACTTCGGGTGTCCCGGAGTGGTCGTAATGCCTCCTTAGCTCAGTTGGCCAGAGCACCGTACTTGTAATACGGGGGTCGCCGGTTCGAATCCGGCAGGAGGCTCGAGGGGGCTGGTGAATTCCCCCAGCGGTGAAGCCAGGGAAAGGCAATGTCGGTGCGCGCTAACGCCCGGCGGCGGCGGAACCTGGCCTGACGCGCACAACTGCCCGGCGGTACTTTAGCGGGTCCGTCGTCATTGCCCCGTTAGCTCAGTTGGTAGAGCAGCCGTTTCGTAAGCGGCAGGTCGTCGGTTCGAACCCGGCATGGGGCTCGCAGTCCGTAAGGGGATGATTCCCCCTGGCGGGGAACGCCGGCCGTCATCAAGCCGGGCCGCCCCGACGGACAACTGCCGGCTGGTGTAACAGTCACACTGCGCGTGCAGCGTGGAGGTCACGGTACGAATCCGTGGCCGGCAGGGCAACAACTTCAACGAAAGGCTCTGGAAATGGCTTCGCATCTGGTCGACACAATGGTCTCCGAGGCCTTCAGCATCCTGAACGGGATCGGCGCGGTGCATTACGACTACGTGTACGAGACCCTCTTCGAGACCCACAGCGAGGGCCTGACCATGGCGGAGAAAGTCGTCCTGTACCCGCAGTTCAAGGCCCAGATTGAGCCTGAACTCGTACACCGGCTCACAGACTCCCCGTTCCTGGTTCTGTCGGGAGGCTGGCAGCGGATTGCCGACCACCCGGAGTTGGAGGAGGACCGGTACAGCGGTTACCCGACCGGGGAGGAAATACGCATCCTGGACGGGTACAAGGCATCCCGCGGGTAGCGAAATATGGAGGATTGGCTGAGCGGCCGAAGGCAGCGGTCTTGAAAACCGTCCCGGGAAACCGGCGGGGGTTCGAATCCCTCATCCTCCGCTTGCAGTACCCCGGGCATCGTCCCGGGTTTCGGAGTGTGGCGCAGCTTGGTAGCGCGCGTCGTTCGGGACGACGAGGCCGCAGGTTCAAATCCTGTCACTCCGACAAAGGGCATCGGGAGCCACTCCCGGCGCCCCTCCAATGGCAGGTTTGCCTAGCGGCCTAAGGCAGCGGCTTGGAAAGTCGTAACCGGAAACGGTCGGGGGTTCGAATCCCTCACCCGCCGCAAACGGCCTGGACCTGGTCCGGGCCGCCCCGCTGCTGTAGCTCAGTTGGTAGAGCGCTCGACTGAAAATCGAGAGGTCGCCGGTTCGAACCCGGCCGGTAGCACTGCGTGTCCTGCACGCTTCGTGGCTGTAGCTCAGCTGGCAGAGCGCCACCTTGCCAAGGTGGAGGTCGCCGGTTCGATCCCGGTCAGCCACTCGAAGTCCTGCTTCAGCAGGCAGCCACCCCCGGGTGGTTCCGCCCGGTTAGCTCAGTGGCAGAGCGCGTCCTTGGTAAGGACGAGGCCGCGGGTTCAATCCCCGCACCAGGCTCGACGTCGGACGGCAGCTGCCGGACGGCTCATGCGGAGGTAGCTCAGCTGGCCAGAGCACCTGGCTTCCACCCAGGGTGTCGCGGGTTCAAATCCCGTCCTCCGCTCTTCGTCTTCAACCGCCGGCCGGTGAGGGCCCGGACAGGGTCCGCACACATAGTGGTTATGAAGACACCTACCCTCGACCAGTGGAACTCCCTGCCCGCCGGAACTTATGCCTTCGTAACACTGCAGGGCGAGAACAGGCAGTGGAACGTCCTGAAGCACGATGATGAGCAGGATGTGACCGTTGCGTCCACCCTGCTTGTTGGTCCTGCAGCATGGACTTTGCTGTACGCCAGGGGGCTCCAGTCCGTGGAGCTTGCTTATGTCCCCGGCGGGGTCGATGCGCTCCTCCCCGGCCCGACGATGACCATGGGTGAGCTGACGGCCGCGCTGGAGGCGTTCGATCCCGAGATGCTCCTGCGCATGCGCGTTGACGGCGAGATGAAGAGTCCCGGCCGGCCCTTCCATCATGGCAGCACGGAACGGGAAGTTTCCCTGAACGTTGCAGCGCAGCGCACAACAGTGGGCGAGTTCCTGGAGCAGCTGGCCGAATACAAGGTCCTGGACCGCGAGCCTTTCAATCCTCTGGCGATCACGCCCGACCTCCCGGTGCGCGTCCGCGAACGGAACCACCGCAGCGACGACGCCTGGTCGATTACAGACGTCCTGCAGGCGGGAGGCAGGGCCTACCTCTACCTCGCCTAGCGCTCAGGTGCCAGGTGGTCCCTTGACGTGAACTGGGTGGCGTAGTCCGGCTGGCGGGGGACGTCCATCTTCACTTCGATGGCGGTCTGTCCCGGGAGGACCCGGACTACGGTGGCAGAGTCCCCGTTCAGTGCGGAAACCCTCCCGTCATAGATCGTGTAGTCCTTGACGAAGACGACCCGCTCACCGACGCCGAGCGGAGCCCGCTCCGGAATCAACGCCTTGTAATGGGCCGTGCTGAGGTTCAGATCCTCGCTCTTCATATTTCCCCCCTGTTGTCGTCCGTGCAGACTATCGGACAGCAGTCAGGAAGATCAGATTTGGCGCCGGCGGCTTAGCCGGTGTCCTTGGTGCCTGTAGCTCAGTGGCAGAGCGCCCGGTTGTGGTCCGGGAGGTCGCGGGTTCGAACCCCGTCAGGCACCCTTTCAGTCTCTCCAGCATCTGCCTGCCCGGCATTGTGGAAAGCTTCCGCCAATGCCGCACACATAGAGTGAGCCGGGGGAATTACCCCGCCAGGACAACGAAGGGCATTGCCATGGGACTTGTTTTCAACCGCCGCAGGAAGATCGGCAAGCGGACCACCCTCAACGCCTCCCGCAGGGGAATCTCGGCGTCGACGAGGATCGGGCCGCTCACGATCAACAGCCGCGGGAAAGCCAGCATCCGCCTTGGCAAGGGATTCAGCTTCAAGCTCTAGCCTTTCACCCCGTCCCGGCTTCGGGATCCATCCCCGGAGGCTACCTCCTCCCGCCCTACCGTGCGGACCTCCATGCCCGGCTGCGCCCGGGCCGAAGAAAGAGAACATGAACCAGACCAAGGTCCTCATCAAGAAGCTGTACCCCGAAGCCGTCCTCCCGAAGACGGCAACCCCCGGCGACGCCGGCGCGGACCTGTCCTCGCTGACCGGAGGCATCATCCCCGCCCGCTCGTGGGCATCAGTTGACACCGGCATCGCCATTGAGCTGGAGCCCGGCACCGTCGGCCTCGTCCACCCGCGCTCCGGGCTGGCCGCCAGGAACGGCATCACCGTCCTGAACGCACCGGGCACGATCGACTCCGGCTACCGCGGCGAGGTCAAGGTCCTGCTGTCCAACACCTCGGACACGGATTTCGTCTACGACGCCGGAACGCGCATCGCCCAGCTTGTCATCCAGGAATACCTGGTGCCGGCCTTCCAGGAGACCGCTGAGTTCAGCGAATCGGTCCGCGGCGAAGGCGGCTTCGGGCACACCGGAACCAACTAACCCTACGGATAAGGAGCAGGACATGACTGGACAGAACCTCCCCGCCGCCGGTGAAGCGGAAGGGATGGCCCGGGTCCGGGAGATGAGGCGGGTTAGCGAACGCTCCCACCGGATGTCCTGCAGCGACCCCGACGATCCGGCCCGCCGGACACTCTACAAGGACGCGGTCGACCTGGCCGATGCACTTGAAGCGGTGGACGCCATCATCCGGAACGCCGGTGAACGCTACGGCGCGGCCGGCGTGCTGATGGGGGAGGAAATCTCCCGGGCCGTGGCCGATGCGGTCAGGCTGCCGGACAGTGTCCGCTTTGTCCCCGGGCGCGGCCCGCGGGCATAGATTCTGCGCGGCTGCTTGAGCCGAAAAGCGAAAGAGGGGCCGGGAGATCATCTCCCGGCCCCTCTTTTATGTCAGGATGCCTGCTGGAAAACCTGGCGTCCTTCAGCCTTCGGCAGCGTCCGGCGTTCGTTCCAGGCCGGCGCCGTTTCCTTCCATTCCTCGGCCGGGATCAGTACCGTCCGTGGGTTCAGCGGCTTCTCGTCATTCACTTTGCCGTCGGCCGGGATGTCGGAGAGGTCTACGGCAACCATGCCCGGGTGGCCTTCGGGTTCCAGATCCAGGCGGAGCATCCGGTCGTGGGTCTCAGCACGGGGCGCCAGGAACTCCCGCTCCTCAACGATGTGCGATTCCTTGGCGGTGATCGGCGTGAACTCGGTGAGCCCGTAGTGTTCCGGATTCTTGCCGACGATCTCTGTGTACTCTTCCGGGTACCAGCGCCGTGCTGTCTCGTGGGCATCCTTGAGCTTCATCTTGGTCAGGTCACGGTGATGGGTGATCTCGGCAATGCTCCACGCGCAGTCCTCTTCGTACCAACCCGACCTCTGGCGCCAGCGTGGGTCGACCTCTGCCTGGCGCTTCCGGGAGAGCTTATAGCCGCCGTGGCCGGCCGTGCCGACTTCGTCGATGCCGGGCGCGTGCACCCGGTGGTAGTCGATTGTTCCCCAGGGCGAACGCATTCCGATTTCCAGCTTGTTGTGCTCGTACTCGTGGGCCCGCTCCCTCAGGGCCTTGCCGCGCTCTTTACCCTCTTCGATGGAGTCTACGACGTCGCGGGCCAGCCAGATAGGACGGCCGCCGCGGTGGTCGGAGACGTTCAGGTGGAGCTCTTCGCCGCGGATGTCTTTGGACACCTCGATCTTGATGCCGCCGACGTTTGAGACAACCGTGTCGGTGTACTCGTCGCCATCGGTTTCCCATTCGGTGCCGTCGGCATCCAGGTACGGGTTGGTTGGTGCGAGGCTTACTCCCGACTCGGAGTGGATCTTGTTCTCAAACTGGCCGTTGCCGCTTCGGGGATGCTCGTTTTCGCTGAAGTTCGTCATGCCCACCTGTGTGCGGCTGCAGGGTCGGAAGTGCAGCCCGGCCGGCGGGGGAGCCCTTGGGTGCGTGATGGTGACACTTCGGCCGGCTGCCGCACACATAGGAGTTGCAGGTGCTCCCCGAACGGATCCCTGCCGGGTTCCCCGCCCGTCGGATGATCAAGCCTTGAGACGTGGCAGTTCGAGACCGGGGCCGGTGCTGCATACCGTGGCCGGTGTTATCCGGATTGGAGCAGTGAAACGCAGGTGAAGCCGTTCGGGGCGGAACCTGCGCACGGGAGCGTGCGGCTAAAGGGTATGCCGTCACCGGAAACGGATGAGACGCAGGTTCGAATCCTGTCGCTCCCACGAACTACGAACGAGAGGAGCAGCCATGTGCACTCCCGGCTGGAAGAACTAGCTTCCGCGGGGCCTCCCGCAGTAGATCACCCCGGTCCCAGTGGCCGGCACCCCAGGGGATGCCGGGTTTCGACATCCTTCGGTGCTTCCGAAAAGAAGCGGGCCCAGAAATGCACGGCCATCTGGCTAAACAGTTCGTGCACCCAAGAGATGCCAACGCAACTCGCTCCGACTACGCTCTCGCCGTTTAGTTACGCCGGGACCTAAGCGTGGTCTGTCTCATCCTGCATCAGGCAACCGGAACTCGGCCGCAGGATAGGCATCAGCCAAAGGAGTCCTGAACGGCCGCTGTGCTGCGAGCAGCCGTTCGTATCAGCAGCTAGACCGGGTCACGCCGTCGTCCGCCGTGACGGAACCGGGTCGATAAACATCAAGGCGGACTACGCCCGTAGAAGAGTTTGGAACCGGAGGGTGGACGGGGGTTCAACTCCCCCCATCTCCACACAATCCCGGGAGCGGATGCCGCTCCCGGGATTCTTCATGTCCGGAAGTCCTGCGTGCCGGGAGCTAGAGTATCCGCATCGACAATGACGGGGGACCATGGACGTTTCTGAGCAGGAGTCTATCCAGGCAAGATCGGCTGAATTGGACGAGTGGCTGAAGCACGACCCTGATCTTGAGACGCATGAAACTGACATGGCCCTGCACGGGCTGTACTCAGAAGTGGTGAACTACGCCCTGCTCGCGGGGGAGCGGGCCATGACGCGCGGCGACACTGCAGCAGCGATGGACTTACTGGAAACGGCACTCCACGCCAGGGAGCAGGTCTTCAAAACACCGCACGGTCCTTTCGGATTCCGTACCCTGCAATACATCGACCCGTTCCTTCTGGAGGATGCGGCCATTGCCGGCAGGGCGGACCTGATCGACCGGGCCATCGCACTCGAGCAGGCAAACAGTGATGCCCACACGGACAACGGCGGGCACTACGATGCGAGGATCGCAGTGCAGATGAAAGCCCGGGAGTCGATCCCGCACCTGCAGTCCATCCGGGACGCTGCCGAGCGCGAACCCGGGATCCGCCAGGTGGACCTGCTGGCACACTGCCCGGGCACGGACCGCAAGACGGTCAGCTACCTTGTCGACCAGCTCGCTGCACTCGGGATCCTTGCCACGGAGAAGATCGGCAACAGAGTTCATGTCTGGCCGGCAGGCCACGCGGACGCACCTACCGGTGACCGGCTAAGACAGACCGTAAGAGACTTCCTCCGTGAACCGGACGCCGAAGGGTCGAATGTTCCGCCCTGGTGTTTCCACCCGGAGCAGTCACTCAAATGGGCGCAGCAGGTCCTGCACCTCATGGAGACATCCCTGGCCAACCCCGAACGGGGCACGACCCCGATCCCCCAGCCAACTGACTTCCGTACATCCACCCTGTTGGCTTATGACGCCGAGGGGCACCTGTGCAGCATCATGGAAGACCCCGACGAAATGGTCGTGTGGGGGCACATCGGCGGGGAGACAATGCGGCGCATCCTTGACCGTCACCTGCAGGCGTCAGGTGCTCGGCCCCGCCGGCGTGAAAGGTGGCTGGGCGCCGAGGTCCGGCACACCCACCTGGAACGGGTAAGTCGGACCGTGAGGCGGTACGGCAGGGAGCAGGTCGTCTGGCAGCTGAGGGAGGCGGAGGCAGAGACAGTGTGGACCGTACCGGTCACTGTCCTCAATGCACCGGGTAAACCCCCGCGGAGAGGACCCACTGACGACCAGATCATCTGGCTCGCGAAGCAGGGCCGGTAGTAGCGGACTGCCAGGCAGCGCCTACGGAGCTTCACAGGCCAGCCGGCGATGGGCAGAGCCCTCCTGTCTTCCGCACACATTAGGTGTAGAGGCTGCACTCGGCGGCCCGGACTCGGAGGAAGACCAGTGGGCGACCACCTGCATAAAGCCATTGGATGGGCAGTGCCCAGTCCTGAAGACCCTCTGGACCGCGGAGCGATGCTGACCCGCATCGCCGCAGGCGACCATCCTGAATGGCTCTTCCGGAAGACAGACCCCATGGACGGCGAATCGGTGCTGGTGCTCCCGTCCTTGGAAGACCATGCCCGCTGGCTCCGGGACAAAGCGTCGGCGGTCGGTGATGAGGAAACCAGCGACGAGATCACTTACGACGCTGACCTGCTCGTTCAGGACCGGAACCGGGCCCTCGACGAATGCGTCCTCCATGTCCCGCAGCTCGACGGCGGCACCATGCTTCTCATTCCGCCGACCTACCTGAAGGACTGGCACCGGATGGACGATGACCTGGACTGCGCCTTCGCCGAGGACGGGCCGATAGAGAACCGGATCACCTACACGCGCTCGAACCCGTTCCCCCTCTCCCATCTGTGGATGGATGCACTCACCGGACGTGCGCTGGCGGGGCCCGCAGGGGACGCCGTCACCCTCCGCGGCACCGAGCGCGGGAACCAGGCCGCAGCACGGGTACGGTTCCAGGGGGACAGCACCCCGGCTTTCACGCACCCCGATGAGGCTGCATCCCGCATCGCTCCTGCCATTCCGCGGGCGGTTGTTCACCTGGTCCAGCACCTGGGGAACTTCCTGGACCCGCAGCAGCTCCTGCAGCTTCGTCCGGCGCGCGCCGTGTGGGTAGGCTGACCGGCCCACTCCCGTGATCGAAGGCGCCTAAGGGTCCCGATCCCTTTCCTGCGCAAGCCTGCAGGCATTGAGATCCGGCGTATCTCTGACGAGAGGCTGCACATCGAGCGCGTCGGTGCGGTGAGCGGGAGGATGTTGTCCGCACACATATGGCTTAGAGAGCAGGCCGCAGTGGGCTGCCGGATGAAAGGGCAGATCACCATGGGTATCCAGTTTGAGCCGGAATTCCGTGAATCGGATGTTGAGCGTTACGCCTTCGCCTGCGGCCACCCGAACGGCCAGACCGCGCACACATTCGAGCGCCGGATTGATGCTTACACCTCCCTGTGCAACGTCGTCGCGCAGCACGGGCACGCAGGTTCCCTGGCTGTCTGCGGTGACGAGTACTGCACCTCCGGAGCTGGCGGCATGTCCATCATCCCGGTGACCCGCGAGGAAACTCCGGCACTTAAGGTCTCAGGCAGCAACGGCCACCGCATCCTTCGTGCCGTTGGTCTGCCGGATCATTACTGCGGTTCGGCGCCGGCGGGTACCGTCCTTCGCGGCATCCGGGCAGGCAGTGAGGCAGCTGCCCGCGGCGCTTTCGGGACCCAGTCGGGATACCTCCTGGAGCGCCTCCCGGAGCTGGAGGCCATTGCCTTGTTCGCTCAGCAGCGGGGCCTGGCCGTCAACTGGGCTTAGCCGACGGTGCCCCGGCTCCGGCTTTGAACCGCCCGGGGAGCGTCTGCCTGACTGCCGCACACATAGGGTGTAACAGCCGATAAGGCTGAGCCAACGCCACACTAAGGAGTCTCCGATGGTCATGCCCCGCAATCTCTTCCTGGTCCGTCACGGACAGAGCGAAGCGAACATCATGCAGAAGGCTTCCAAGGCCGGCGACGAAAGCCTCTACACCGAAGAGACGATGACGGTCCCTGACCGTTCCTGGCGCCTCACGGCACTGGGCGTCCAGCAGGCTAAGGCAGCCGGCGCGTGGATTGCCGAGCAGGGCATCGACTTCGACCGCTCCATCGTCTCCACGTACACCCGCACCCGTGAGACCGCGGCCAACCTCGGCCTGGACGTGCGCTGGGAAGAGAACCGCGTCATCCGCGAACGCTCGTGGGGCGAGATCGGCTCCATGTCCAAGCAGGACTTCCGGAAGCGGTATGCCCGCAATGCGGAGTACCGGGACACCGACCCGCTGTACTGGGCGCCGCCGGCCGGGGAATCCATTGCCAACGTGGCCGAGAACCGGGTCCGGAACGTCCTGAACACCCTGCACCGGGAGAACGCCCGCGAAAACGTCCTGATGGTCACCCACGGCGAGTTCATGTGGGCCACCCGCCTCGTGCTGGAGCGCTGGAGCGACGAAGAGTTCATGGCCCGCGACCAGGACAAGTCCCAGACCGTGCACAACTGCACCGTCCTGCAGTACACGGGCACCGACCCGGGGACCGGCGAGGCCAGCGAGAAGCTGAACCGGGTGCGCCGCTGCTGGCCCGTCCAGGTCGACGGCGAGTGGACGATGTACGTCGGGGAGTGGGAGCAGTTCGACCGGAAATACTTCACCGGCGAGGAGCTGCTGGCCAAGGCTGATGCCAACCGGCACTTCTTCCAGGACACCTTCGGAAGCTAAGCCGGAAGAAAGGCCCCGGGACCCTGCGCGGGTTCCGGGGCCTTTCGCTTTGCCTGCAGGCTAAAACTTTCCGTGCCGCGTGATGTGTCCGGGGAAGTCGCCGGCGCAGTCCGGCAGGTGAAGTTCGCACAGAAGTGCCAGCGAGAGCACGTAGTGCCGCAGACAGTAGACGTCGGCACTCCTGCCCTCGACACTGTCGCTGGTCACGAAGTGGGTGGGTTTGTCCACACAGACCGAACGGTCCCAGGCGCACCTGCCGCTGCCGAACCCTGCGGCCAGGCCGGTGTCGTCGGTGGTGTCATCCTTGGTGCGGATCATGGCGTGTGCTCCTCGATCAGTTCCTCTACCTTCGCCAGCCCCGCCTGGATCTCGTCCTTCGTGAGCTGGTGGTCCTCATCAAGCCAGGCGGACCACCTGTCCTCAAAGTCGGCTTCGCGGTGCAGTTCAATGTTCCGGCTGTCGTAGTCACGGGCGGTGATCATCGCGGATGCACCGTCATTGTCAGTGACGACCGAGAGCATGCTCTCTGCAGCCGGGAAGGCAATGCAGGTCCGCGGGTACGGGCCGTGCCGGATGCCGAGGATGAACCAGGAGTTGGGTCCGACCTCCGCATCTCCCGGCAGCAGCTCGTTGGTCACGTACTCATAGTCCAGGCAGTTCCTGGCAGCGTATGACTCCAGCTCCTGCCCGTCCATGACCGTCTGAAGCAGGGGGTGGCGCGAGTACATCCCGGTTGCGCCGTTCAGCCAGTTCTCCAGCCCCTTCCAGGGGTTGAACGGCCGGGGAGCGTAGGTCGTCGTCGGTTCGGGCCCGGCGGCGCGTTCGAAGGTGTTGTTCTGGAACATCGGCAACTCTTTGCTGTCGTGCCGCAGAACCATACGGACGTCCTCCAGGGTGCGGACAAAAAGCGGAGCGTTGTGATGGCCCAGTGCCTCTTTGAGCCATTCCTGGAGTTCATCGGATGTCCGGAAGTGGGATGTGGCTGCTTCATGCTCGTCGTAACGGACGATGTTGTTCACGATCCGGAACAGGTCGGCGTCGGGTTCGTTCGTCTCCCAAAGCTTCGGG
Source organism: Arthrobacter sp. zg-Y1110 (assembly GCF_025244865.1). Taxonomy (NCBI): domain Bacteria; kingdom Bacillati; phylum Actinomycetota; class Actinomycetes; order Micrococcales; family Micrococcaceae; genus Arthrobacter; species Arthrobacter sp. zg-Y1110. The sequence goes on along the minus strand of NZ_CP104273.1, from coordinate 137,614 downwards.
GTCGACTCCTTGGCCTTGGCTGCGGAGTCTTTCAGGATCCGCTGAGCCCAGTCGGCGGCCGGCGCGCCCATGCCTTCGGCGACACCGGTCACCAGATTCAGGAAGCGGCGCCGTTCCCCGTCCACGGTGCACAGGACTTCCAGGCTCTCCGGATCCCCGTCCTGCGGGTAGAGGAGCTCATACCGGTGGTCTTCTACGTCGGCACGTGCCAGCACTTCCCCTGATCCGACAGGAGTTAGCTCCAGATCCCCGGGGGCAAGCACGGCTCCGTCCGGTGCAGGCAACGACCCGTCGGCATGCCGGCGCTTCCAGTCTGCCAGCTGGCTGCGGCAGGTGTCCGCGCGGTGTTCCCACGGCAGGGGGTCGGCCGGCAAAGACGCCAGGACCTCCACGCCCGGCAGTGCAATTCCCTCTTCGGGGCTTCTCTGCAGGTACGTGTACCGGAAGCGGGCGAACCCTTCCTGGTCACCGGTGTACCGCGCCGGCGTTACCTCACCGAGCCCGCTGATGAGGTAAAGCATCCAACCATCCTCATGTCGCTGGCTGACCACGACGGAGGTACCGAAATACCATGCCAGAAAAGCGAGTGTGGGGCTGATCTGGCCATCGACTACGACCTGGGCACCTTCACGCGACTCGACGTAGTCAGCGACCTTTTCGGCGGTCCATCCGCCTGAATGCAGGGGAAGGCTGAACGCCGGTTCTGGCTTGAAGGTCTCTCCCACGATGTGTCCAAGCCAGCCGGCTTCTTCACCGGTGAAGGTCGGGGTGCCGTACTCTCCGTTCCCGCTGCTGAAGGCAGCCGGCCAGGGGCTCACAGGCAGGCGCATCCGGGATCCGGAGCCGGGGGTGTTCATGGCGTTGATCAGTCCGGGTTCCAGATCGAACCATCCCCTCGACGGGAAGCTGACTTCGTAGGCGGTCTTATCCACTGAATGCACCTGTGTGGGTTCCGGCGTTGAGGTGCGCTTCCGGAGCGCGGCTGTCAGAGTCCATATCTATCCCCCGTTGATTGAACGTCGGATCCTGCGGCGGGTCCGTCTTCACGACAAAATACCGCGGTCCTCTGACAACCGGCGACATGCGCCTTCTCCTGCCGTGCCGCACACAGAGGGGTGACAGCGGCAATATGCCGTCCAGCACCAGTGAAGGCAGGACCATGACGTTCCAGGAAAACGAACACCCGCGCGCAGGCGACGGCAAATGGGCACCCAAAGAGCAGTCCGAGGCGGTCGGCGTCATGCTCTCGGCTCAGGGCACCCCCGTCCGGCCCAGGCCGATCATGGCCACAGCCACCCTGCAGGAATGGAATGACGACGACGAAGCGGAGGAAGCCGGCACCATCCAGTTCGATGCCGCCCCGATTCTTGCCGGAATCGCACCCAGCCTCAGCAGGGAGGACCTGGCAGCCCTCGATTACAGCACCAGGGACGACATTTTCAACGAGGCGATGGCCCGCGGCTTCATCCCCATCCACGACGGACCCTTTGAAGTCGATGTCCAGGAGTCCCTGGATGAGGCACTGGCGGAAAACCCGGACTATTTCGCTACTCCTTACCCGCACGAAATGACGGTCCGCCACCCCAACGTCCCCATCGAGTCGCCACTGAGCCCCTACGAGCTCGGCGCGCGCATCGACGAAGACGGCTACGTGGCAGCCCTTGCCGTCCTGGACCTGGACGAGATGGTGGACCACGATGCAGAACAGCACAATGACACCGTCAGCAACACCCTCGTGGGCAGTGAACTGCTCATGGACATCGGGACCACCCCCGAGAGGATCGCTACGGAGAAGACGACAGGTGCGCGCAACGTCGTCTTCCGCATTACCGGCGACGTGACCGCAGTCGTCGACTGCTTCGACGATGACGAGCGGGCCCTGTTCGAAGCCGGACTGGCAGACGCCGCGGCGGAGCGTAAAGCCTAAGCTGCCGACAGACCGCCGGGGGAGTGCCCGTCTCCTCCGGCGGGGAGCGGCCGGCAAGGTTCCGCACACATAAGGGGTATGGAAACGATCATTCAGCCCCGGTCCGAACGCCCTGCCCCCGAACTCCGCGAACGCCACGCCCTCGTCTGGTTTGAAGATGACCGGGGTGTCTCCTATCCGGTGCTCACCTGCATGCACGGCGAGGTCGCCGACCCCTTCGGATGCTTCAAGGTCTACGTCGAAGCGGACGACGCCATCCTTGCCGACGGGTTCCAGGGCGAGAGGGAGCCGGATCATATGCGCACCGGTGTCATCGAGTCCTGGCCGCTGAACGATTCGCCGGAGTCGGAACTGCTCTGGGACCTGATGGACGAAGAGCCTGAGATCGACTGGGAAGCCGTACACGCCGAAACCCTCCGGCGCGTCAACCAGGTCCGGGCAGAGAAAACCGTCCTGCCGCACACATAGGGGTCATGAGAACGCCGAACGACATCCAGCTGCTGCTCTCCAATGCGGTCCGCCCGGCTGACCGCGGGGAGGAGCGCCACCGTGTCAGGTGGTTCATTGACAATGGAATCCGCGCAGAGTTCGAATGCCTGCATCCGCCGGTTCCCGCGCCTGAGGTCTGCGACGCGGTGAACTTCGAGGCCGGGGGTGCAGATGAGCTTGTCGAATTCCACGAGGGAGACGAGACGCCGCTGCGCGACGGGACTATCAGGTCCTGGTGGGCCCAGCCTGGAGTAAGCGCAACCTACAGCTGGGTTTACGAGGAGGCCCCTGTCGTCCGGGCAGCGTTTCCTGAATCCGGCCCGCGCGGAGCAGCCGAGACCACGCCGGCCTCCCCGGGCCTGTTAGGCAGCTCGAACAGGACGCGTCCGCCCCAGCTCCATGACGTGCGCTGGTACATCTGCGACGGCGTGGCCAAGGCCAGACTGACCTGCCTTCACAAGGCGGCCGAGCACTGCGACAAAACCGAGTTCGAGGAAGACGACCTGCTCCCCTTCACCCACAAGGGCGGCAGGACGGTCCTGCGCGACGGCATCATCGAGTCCTGGTGGACGGGCGACGACTGGGATGGGTACGACATCCACTGGGATTACACGGACACACCCTCAGGCATCCGGGCATGACACCGGCACCTGCACGACCGCACGAGAGGAGTGCCATGACAAACTTCAACGACGTCATCCCCGAACTGAACAAGCTCGGCGTCATCTACACCGAGGCTGAAATCTTCGACGAAGCTGAAATCGCCGCCAACCCGGTGGGCGACAGAATCGGCACCGGCCCGTTCCCTGAGATGGCGGCCTACGTCGTGGATGACGCGATCGAGATCATCCCCATCCACAACCGGGCAGTGGTCACTTTCGCCGGGAAGAGCGCGGAGGCCATAGCCGAAGAAGTCCGTGCCGCCGTCGAACTGCTCCGCACCGGCCAGACGGCCCGACACGAAGGCATCTGATGCCCAAGATCATCGACAAAGCAGCAATGCCCGACGCAGCGGCCGAAGTCACAGGTTTCCTCGCCGGGACCGGAGGATGCCACCGTGTCAGCCTCCCGTCCCGCGCGGCGGCCGTCAGCGCATTCGCCGACACCCTGGCCCGCACTCCTGCGCCGAAGAATCCGCCCCGCGGCAGGTCGGAGTATGAGGAGGCTGTCCTGCACCTGCTTAATGCCGGGGTCCTCCGTCTTGACGAGGAGAGCCATCCCTGCGGCGCCTGCTGGGCCTTCACCCGGGCAGGGGCATGAGGGGCCGGAGCATCATCCGATACGGTTCCGAGCCGTTTACGAACCGCCGGCTGAGGCGGATGGCGCGCCGCCTGCTGCGCCGCGGAATAGAGCCGGAACCGCGCTACCGGAGCGGGAAATTCTGGACGGACTGAGGCTGCGGGATACGCCGTCAGGGTCCGGGACGCATAGAAGCAAGAAGAGGGTGCTTCCCTCCGGCAGCTTCCCGCAGCCCAGACCATCAAGGAGTTCCCATGTCACAGGCAGAGCAGCAGACCGAGGGCATCAAGGCCTTCATCAGCAACCAGATCATCAGCGGGAACATGCCGCCTGAGGAAGCTGAAGCGGCACTGGAACTTCTGGGCACCCTGGATCCCGACGGCACCGAAGCCGATACCGTGCATCCGGAGCTGGCGCCGGCGGAGGAGCCGATGCTCGTCAGCCGGTCCTGGGCAAAAACCCATCGTTGAGCAGATCCGGTAAATCACACCGGCCGTCCAGGGATGATCTGAGGCAGTTCTACTGGAAGCCCGAACGGGCAGCAGAAAGATCCTCCCTGAAGCGGCTGGGCGATGAGTACAACGCCGCCGGCGACATCGAAGAGAGCTACACCCTTCCCTCCCAGCACCGGCACGGACGCTTCCGCCGCGGCTGGTGGAGCTGATCCTTAGCCACTGACCGCCAACCACCCTGAAAGCACCACCATGGATAAGATTCACGACGTCATCATCATCGGCTCCGGCCCCGCCGGCTACACAGCGGCCATCTACGCCGCACGCGCCAACCTCAAGCCCCTGGTCTTCGCCGGGATGCTGGAGGCCGGCGGCGAACTCATGAAGACCACCGAAGTGGAAAACTTCCCCGGGTTCCCTGAAGGCATCCTCGGTCCGGAACTCATGGAAAAGATGGAGGCCCAGGCTGAACGCTTCGGCGCCCGGATCCTCTTCGAGGACGTCGAATCGGTCGACCTTGAAAGTGAGGTCAAGCAGGTTGTCTCCGAAGGCACCACCTACCGTGCCCGCTCGGTCATCATCGCCACCGGGTCCTTCTACCGCCCCCTCGGCGTCCCCGGAGAGGCTGAATACTCCGGCCGCGGCGTCAGCTACTGCGCCACCTGCGACGGTTCGTTCTTCGGCGGCAGGGATGTCGTCGTTGTCGGCGGCGGAGACTCGGCAATGGAGGAGGCCCTGTTCCTCACCAAATTCGCCTCCTTGGTGACCGTCCTGGTGCGCGGAGGGAACCTGAAGGCATCCCAGGTCATGGCCGACCGGGCACGCCTGCACCCGGGCATCACCTTCCTCTACAACACAGAGGTCTTCGAAGTGCACGGCGAGCAGCAGGTGACCGGTCTGACGATCATGACCGCCGGCGTCCGGAAGCCCCTGGCCGCGCAGGGACTGTTCGTAGCCATCGGCAACAACCCGCGTACCGCACTGGTTGCAGGCCAGCTGCCCATCAACCCGGACAGCGGTACGATCACCGTTGAAGGACGCAGCTCCGTGACCTCCCTGCCCGGCGTCTTCGCTGCAGGTGACGTTATCGACCCCACGTACAGGCAGGCGATCACGGCCGCCGCCTCCGGCTGCGTGGCCGCCCAGGACGTCGAGCACTACCTGGCATCCCTCTAACAGAGGCAGCCGCGGGCGGTTCCGGTGATCCGGGGCTGCCCGCCTTCCGCGCTGGTGTAACGGCAGCACTACGGTCTTTGGAGCCGTCGGACCGGGTTCGAACCCCGGGTGCGGAGCAATGGAACGGGGCACGGGGGGATCCCCCGAGGCAGATGACGCGCCCCAGCAGGTGTCCCCGGAATATCTACGCATGCTCCCGGGTATGAAGATGATCGAGGAATACGTCCGCCTGGAGGCCAAGTTCGCCAGGCAGTTCTACAACGGTGATCTGCCGGACAGGATCCGCCAGCATGCCACCGCCGGACGGTTCCTCCTGGTCGCGCCGCACTCCTCGAACCGCATGATTGACGGGCGCCCGCGCATGGCCGACCGGTACACCGGGTCGATGGCACAGCTGCTGGCCACCCGGTCGGGGCAGAGCTGGCTGGCAGCCGACGGCGTCATCTCGGAATGGTCCAGCTGGGAGGAGCGGCAGGACCGCTTCCGCAAGGCCCTTGACGCCGGACTGGACCGGGGACAGTTCGTCATCGACCTGCGGGCCGCACCGCTTCGGGCACCGGGGGACATCTTCATCGGTTTTGGGCCCCGCCCCAGCGAAGAGGCAATGCTGACCGCCGAAGCCATCGGCGATGCCTTCCCTGAGTTCAAGGTTGTTGCCGGCGGCCGGTTCAACCCTCCGGCTCCGGCTACGATCCGCACTTACGCCCAGGGCCGCGGCGGGGACGCAATCCAGCTGAATATTTCCTCCACGCTGCGCGATCCGCTCGAACATCCCGATACTGCGGCATTGTTCATCAACCGCTTCGCTGCGCTGCTCAAGAACCATTCAGCCGAAGCCCCTGCTGCCGCAGCCTGATCGGCAGTCTTTCCTGCGGGCCTGCCTGACGGGAAGAGAATGCAGGCCCGCATTCGTGAAGGGCTAGTGGGCTGCCGTGTAGGCGTCGATTACGGACCGGGCCAGGCGCCCGAACGGGTTGACATCAATGTTCTGCTCTTTTGCCCATGCCCGGATTTCTCCTGTGGAAGGTCCGGTCTTTACCGCAGCAGTCCGGCGCCCCCTGGGGTGAATTCTGCGTGCTGCGCTCACAAATGGAGCCAGCGAATCCCTGAACTCTTTTGAGTGTGCCGTCGAGAGGTCAATTTCATATTCGACTTCCTCGAAAGCAAACCTGACAGTTTCATCTGCGGGGGAACCGTCGAGATCATCTTCAAGGATTACCTGTATTTTCTGAGCCATGCGAATACATTATCAGCCGGCTTGCAATGGTTTGAATTCCGATACCGGTCATTACCCGCGTATGCAGTAAATGCGTTCTACATCACGATTGGAATGTGCGGCGTTGGCGGACAATACCTCCGGCAGTCGCTTCGGAGACATTCCTCAGATAGTCCGACCTGCGCCTCTTGGAGACCGTGTCCGGTGCCGCACCCGTACCCTCACCGGTCTCGTAGACCGACATGCAGTCCCGAAGCAGCCTGATGCCCTCGGCCCTGACCTGGGAGACTGCCGAGCTGGTCCGGCCCATCTCTTCCGCAATGTCCTTGACACTCCGGTCGTTGAAGTACACCTCCTCGATCACGTATCGAACCCTCTCCGGCAGCGTCCGGACGCCGGCCCGCAACTGGAGTTCCTCCTCGGCGGCCATGAGAACACCTTCGGGTGTCGGGTCCTGGTCGCTGACCTCCTGGACGTCTTCAGCGTCGAGGTCGCCCACGGTCCGGGCGGCGTCTACGGCCGTCAGGCGGACAGCTTCGGCATCCACTCCCAGGAGCTCCGAGACCTCCTTCTGCGAGGGATCCCTGCCCAGGGCGGCCGTCAGGGAATCCGTTGCGGTGCGTGCGTTTTTTATCCGCCGGCGGGTCCCGCGGCTGGCCCAGTCCAATGACCTCAGTTCGTCGGAAATTGTTCCGTTGATGCGGGTGCGCGCATAGGCGCCGAACGGGACTTTACGTGAGGGATCGTAGGCGGCAGCGGCCGACACAAGGCCAAGAAAGCCTGCAGACGCAAGCTCATCCCGGGTAACTATCCCCGGTACGCGCCTGCTGAACTCTGAGACTGCATACCCGACCAGCGGCAGGTGCTCCATGACCAGACGCTCCCGGCGGAGCCGTTCGTCACGGACGGATAAGGATCCCGAAGATGATGGAACCGAACACATTCGAGGATCGTAAATTACCCGTCGGTATGAATGCCTCGACCTGATAACTTTCGGCGGGTACTGAATCCGGAGCTGCCGCACACATAGGACGGTATGAGCAAAAACAGGATCATAGGGGCCACGGGAGGACCGCCGTTAAGTAACCCTGAGGCGATCGTGAGCGTTGAAGACTTCCGCATGGACTTCGGGCCCCGGAAGGTTATCCGCAACCTCTCCTTCGACGTCGGCCGCGGGGAGACCTTCGGATTCCTGGGCGGCAACGGCTCCGGCAAGACCACCACGATCCGCGCGCTGCTGGGGATCCACCAGCCCACCGCCGGAACACTGCTGGTCAACGGACGCCGCTTTGGACCCCGGGACGGAGCGGACCTGGGGTACCTGCCGGAGGAGCGCGGACTGTACCGCAAGGAGCCGGTGCTGGATGTCATGGTCTACTTCGGCCGGCTCAAGGGAATGGGCCGCCGGGAGGCTGCCCGCTGGTCCCGGCAGTATCTGGAGCGCGTCGGACTGGACGGCAAGGCGGGGGAGCGCCTGGACAAGCTCTCCGGCGGCCAGCAGCAGAAAGTCCAGCTTGGCGTCACCGTCATGAGCAACCCCTCACTGCTCATCCTGGATGAGCCCACGAAGGGCTTCGACCCCGTCAACCGCCGCCTCCTCATGGACATCATCGACGAACAGAAGGCTGCCGGCGCCACCGTCATGATGGTCACCCACCACATGGACGAAGTGGAAAGGATGTGCGACCGGATCCTGCTGCTGCGGGACGGCACCGCCCACGCCTACGGGACCATCAGGGACGTTCAGGACCTCTACGGCGGCCGTACCGTCGCTCTCACCTACGCGGGCCGGCTCCGGGAGATCGAGGACCGCACAGGGGCTTACAGGGTCCTGGCCAATGTGCCGGCCGGAACCGGAGGGTCTGCCCGTCTGGAGCTGGAGGAGGCTGCCTCCGAAGAAGGAGTCCTCCGCAGCCTCATGGACCAGGGCCTGCCCGTCACCTCGTACACCGCCTCCAGAACATCCCTGGAGGAGATCTTCATGCACATCTACGGAACCTCAAGCGAAGGCGGCGGCAATGGCCGGGCATAATCTCGGAACAGTCACCGCGTTCGAGTTCCTGCGGGCAGTAAAGAAGAAGTCCTTCTGGCTCGGCACCCTCGGCGTCCCCGTCGTCATCGGCATCGTCATGGCCCTGATGATCCTCACCTCGGGTACGGCCAGCCGCAGCGCCGACGAGCAGAAGAACGCCTCGATCACCTTCACGTTCACGGACGCCTCCGGGCTCATCGCCGATGAACTGGCGGCCGGCTACGGAGGAACCCGGACCGATGACCCGCAGGCTGCCATGGACGACGTCCGTGCCGGACGCGCCCAGGCATTCTTCGCCATCCCCGAAGATCCCGCCCGTCAGGACATCGAGATCCACGGGAAGGACCTGGGCATCTTCGACTCGGAGGCCTACAGTGCCGTCGCCGGACAGATGGTCAGCAAGGCAGCGGTAACGGAGATCGGATCCCCGGAACTTGCGGCCCTTGCAGGCGGCGGCACATCCTTCAGCTCGACGATGTACGCCGACGGGCAGGCCACCGGAGGAATGTACGCCGTCGTGCCGCCGCTTCTTTTCCTGGCGCTCTTCTACGCGGTGACCCTGTTCCTGGGCAACCAGATACTGAACAGCACCGTGGAGGAGAAGGAGAACCGGGTTACCGAGATGATCCTGACGACCCTGAACCCGACCACGCTTATCACCGGCAAGATCCTGGCCCTGCTTCTCACCGGCCTGGTGCAGATGGCGGTATTCGCCCTGCCCGCTGCCGGGTACTTCCTTGCGGACGGAGGCGGAGGAACTGCGGCGGCCGTGCTGGCCAGGATGGATCCACAGCCCGAGGCCATGATCACCGGGGCGGTCCTGCTGGTCGGGGGATTCGTCCTTTTCACCGCGACCCTGATGGCGATCGGAGCCGTCATGCCCACTGCGAAGGAGGCCAACGGGCTCTTCAGCGCGATCACCATCATGCTGTTCGTTCCGCTCTACGCCGTCTCCCTGTTCGTCAGCGACCCCGGCTCACCCCTTGTCCAGGTCTTCCTCTACTTCCCGTTTTCTGCCCCCGTGGCCGCCATGCTCCTGAACGGGCTCGGATCCCTCACCACGATGCAGGCGGTCATCGTTTCGGCCGAAATGTTCCTCGCCGGTGGCCTGATGCTCGCAGCCGCCGTGAAGCTCTTCCGCCACGGAAGCATCCGCTACGGCTCGAAGGTTTCACTCAGGGAGCTGTCCCGGCGCACATAAGGTCAGCGTTCCGTCCGGCCGGGAACCGTGCGCTGCCTGCGTAACGCCTCGGACTGGGCTGCAGCGGAGCGCGGCACGCCGTCGGACAGCCGCGGAAGCGGGCCCTGGTACTCGGCCAGCGGCGCAGGGGCCCAGCCGTCCGCCTTCCGGCGCGTGGCCAGCCAGGATTCCTCCCTGTTGGCTTGGGCCAGCGGTGATGACCGGAACCGGGGAGCGTGCGGCCGCTCGGCGACATATCCGGACGCGGTCAGGCAGGGCAGGCCCGGCTGGACCGAGCAGGTCTCGCATTCAACCGACTCCATCTCGGTGAGGATCTCCAGCACCATGCGGTCCCGTTCAGCGTTCCTGGCTGCAGCGGTCTCGGCAGAGGCTCCGCGGCTGTCCGATGAGGCACTGGATTCCCGGTCCATGGCAATCAGCGGCGGGACCAGTGCTTCCCCGGCAGCTTTGGAGAGGACCTGCCTGTATGTCGATGCAGTGGCACGGGCAACCCGGCCGCGGGCCGCCAGTGCGTTGATCTGCCTCGGGCTCAGCACAACGGTGTCCCGGGCAGCCCACGGGTCGCTGTCTTCGAGCCGGCGGGCAAGAGGGGCGTCGGATTCAATGGCTTCCTGAGCCTGGGCGATCTCCCTGACCTGCATTTCCAGGGCGGTCGCCGCTGCCTTCGCCTCAGTGTTCTCGCGGAGCAGATTCAGCGGCGTCATGCAGTCGTACATGGCCGAGCGGTAAGCCTTCACCGCGGCCACTGCAGCTTCCCCGGCGGCAACCAGCTGAGCCAGAGTCCGGGGCTGCCTGCCGCCACCGGACGGATCAAAGAAGTTCAGCGGCTCCGGGGACTGATCAATATCCTGGCTCATCACCCAATCCTATTTGGGCATTCAGGGAGTAACCGGCAGCCGACGATGTGACATTCCCTGCCCCTGCCGCACACATAGAGGGCATGACAGATATGAAGCCCCGCCAGCCTGAAGGCATCCCCGCCGGCGGACAGTTCGCTTTCGCCCTCCATCCAGAAGCTCCCATTAGCCTCGCAGAGCCGCGCCGTCCTGAGCTCGAAGGCTGGCCCACATCGTTGCCCGACCCTAAGCTGAGCATCGAAGTGGGCGATGAAATGGAAGTCAGCACGAAGCTCACGGTTGAGGGGCACGGCTCCATTACGGTCTTCACAGACAATCCGAGTACCGGCCGCTGCGACTATGAGCAGTTTGTTGGTGAATTCGAGGACGTCGACGAGGACACCATGGAGAAGGTCGTCGCCTGGACCTCTGAGCGGCACCTGGAAATGGAGACGGAACTTCGGCGGCACATGAAAATGGCAGCGGACTTCATTAGCGCACGCACCGCCGCCAAAGCCACCGGAAAGCCGGTCCGGGCCTCCGATGAAGACCTCAACAGCCTCATCGCCAATGCAGGCAGTGTTGCCTCCGAGGCCCGCAACGCCGGTGAGCTGGCAACCATGGCCATGTTCAGCCGCGAAATCCTCAAACGCCACCCTGAAGCTGTATCCGCCGAGCTGGAAACAGTCGGATACGACGACGGAGAGTTCCTCGGCGAGGCAACCATTAAGGACGCCGAAGGCAACGTCATCACCACCTATGGCGAAGACCTCACCGAAGACGAAGCGGCCGTCACCGACCTGCTGCGCTCAATGAGCCCTGACGCCGACAATGCGGCATGGTCCGAATACACCCTCCGTGCAGAAGAGTTCAACGTCACGAGCTTCGAATCGGACTCCCGCACCCTGAACCTGGCCAAGGCTGCAGACTGGGCGCCGGGCGCATGAGCATCGAAAACAACCCCGGCGACACCATGCTCGTCCAGCTGATCGCCCGGCACAACGCCGACCTGATGAAGGCGCAGGAGAACATCCGCACCATCACCCGGACGCTCCTTGCCCGCAGGGTCCTGACGCTGGAACCCTCCGCCGTCCGCCTCGAAGTGGTGCCTGAGGAATTCGAGGAAGGCGTCCGCGCCCACAGCGCTGCAGTCTTCAACAGCGAAGGCACCCTGCTGCGTTCCTTCGAGGGCGACAGCGAGGACCCTGTCGATGAATCGGTCACCGAGCTGCTTGAAGCACTCACCCCCGAACCCGGCACCGACGCATGGTTCCGCTACGTCCAGTTCTTCGAGCCCTGCACCATGGACCTGCTCGATGCCATGCAGCCCAAGCCGGGCACCGACCCGTGGCTGCGGCATGTCCAGCTCTTCGGTATTCCCGGAGCAGAAACGGCCCAGGCAGAGGCAGCGTAGATGCCCGCACGGCAGGGCGGGGAGCTTTCCCCGTCCTGCCGTACACATAGGTACCGAGAGGCCTGTGCACCCTGACCGGGTGTGCCGGCACCACCTGACAGCAAGGAACCGTTCCCGAATGACCCAGACCCTGACAGTCGACGAGCAGCCCGACCGGATCGGAGTGCCGTCCGACGGGAAGAAGCGCGGATTCTTCGGCGCAATCTTCCTCTACGTCCGCCAGGTCATCGCCGAGTTGCGCAAGGTCGTCAAACCGACGCGCGGCGAGCTGTTCAAGATGACCGGCGTCGTGCTCGCCTTCGTGGCGGTCATGATCCTGCTCATCACCGGCCTGGACCTGCTGTTCGGCAGCATTACGTCGATGATTTTCAGCGGCAGCGCCGAGCAGTAGCACCGGCCATGGAAGGCGTCCCGTTTCGGCGGGGCGCCTTTTCGCATGCCCAGCCGCACACAGTCAGGGCATGACACTGATTATCCAGAAACGAACCCCGGCAGGGGTCCCCACGGGCGGCCAGTTCGCCGGCGCTGCCCACTCCGAGTCCCAGGTGAGCCTGGGCCCTCCCACCGTCAATCCCGCCTACGTCAGGGAGAGGCTCCGCGTCTACGGCCTGAACGGGCGGATGAGCGTTGAACAGACCGACGAACTCATCGAAGGACTCAACGCAGACCTGGACTTCACGGACCAGAGCATCGAAAAGACCGCCGACCGGATCCTGCGCCGCGACCGCGGCTACGGTGCCGACGATGCCCGGACCGTTACGACCCTCGAAAAGGAGCTGCGCGAAGCGGGCCGGATCGAGGAAGCGAATGCGCTGGCCCGGGTCGCAGCGGCCAGCCCGATGGATTACCTCAACGAAGGCGACGACACCTTTGCCAGTGACGAGGAACTCGCAGAACTGGCCTCCCGTTTGCTGCCCGACGGGATCAACGCCCCGGTGGATACTTCCGACCAGAGGGTGCAGAACGGGGAGATCTTCGACAGGGTCATGACCGAGGACGGAACCGTCTTCCACCGCCGGCGCCCGGGCACCTTTGCCGGAACCCCGTACTCAATGCGTTTCCAGGCCAACCGGCCCCTCAGCGAAGAAGAGCGGAAACAGGCCGCCAGCCTCATCGGCTACACGTACGCCGCCACGATCCGGGGCGAGAACGTCAGCGACCCTGAGCAGGACACCCCCTACTCCTTCATCGTCGGCTCCGACATGACCAAGTCACGCCGCGATGACCTGGGGGACGGGCTTGCTGAATTCGAGGACCAGCTGCCCCACCTCCTCCAGCATGGGTCCCCGGTCCGCACCACGAACAGGAAAGGGCCCGTCGGCAGCCGTGCCGTGGATGGCCTGGCCGACCCTGACCTGAAGTTCGAGATCTACTACGACGACGTCTTCGAACCCGGACAGTAACCGCATCTGCAGCTGTTTCGGCCGGCCGCCGCACACATAGTGGGTGCCGGGGCATTACCGCCCGGGCCCGGCGGCCGGAAGCCGACTACTTGAACTGGAGTTCAACTTGAGCAAATCAGGCGGCAACCCCGTCTTAAGCCGCACAGATTTCCGCCCGGCAGCAGATGCCGTGCCGGGTCGTGCCATGACCTACGACGACGTCGTCCGTAAGACGCTGGCCTGCCTGGCCGTGCTGCTCGCCGGTGCCGTCATCGGCTGGATCTTCCCCGGCCTCTACATCGTGGGCGTGCTCATCGGATTCGCGCTGGCCATGGTCAACATTTTCAGGAAGAAGATCTCGCCCACACTGATCCTGGCCTATTCCGGCTTCGAAGGCATTGCACTGGGCGCAATTTCCGGCAAGCTTGACGCCCTCTATCCGGGTATCGCACTGCAGGCCGTCGTCGGCACCCTTGCAGTGTTCTCAGTGGCACTGTTCCTCTTCCTTTCAGGGAAGGTGAGGGCGACGCCGAAGGCTACGCGCTTCCTGATCTTCGCCATGCTGGGCCTCATTGTTTACAGCCTGCTCAACCTTCTCCTGGTGGCAACCGGTGTGGTCACCACCCCGTGGGGGCTGGACGGCATCGAGGTCATGGGCATTCCGCTGGGCGCCATCATCGGTGTCTTCGCCATCGGCCTTGCAGCTTTCAGCCTGATCGTGGACTTCACCGATATTCAGGATGCGGTCCGCTACGGTGCCGATGAGAGGCAGTCCTGGACGGCTGCCTTCGGCCTCATGGTCACCCTCGTGTGGCTTTACATGGAGATCCTGCGCCTGCTGGCCATTCTCCGCAGCGACGACTAACAGCCGTCTGCATCAGCCAAGCGATAACGAACAGCCTGTCCGGGAAACCGGGCGGGCTGTTCCTCTTTCGGTCAGCTTCCGCACACATAAGGGGTGTCGAGGCGTCCGCCCGGCGGCCAAAGAGCGGAGAGATACATTGAAAGAATCCACAGAGGAGATCGCAGACCACGGCCATGCGGGCGAATCGCGCCGGCGCCTCAGCTTCTTCCTCGCCGCGCTCGGGGGCATGGTCGTGCTGCTGGCCGGGACTGCAGTCGGATGGAGCATTCCTGTCCTGTATGCAGCAGCTTTTGCCGGCGCTCTGATCCTGGCTGTAGCCAATATCTTCAGGGACAAGCCGTCGGCGTTGCTCGTCCTGGCCTTCGCAGCAGTCTGGGGGACGGCACTGGGTTCCACTGCCGCAGTGCTGGACCCCATCGTGCCCGGCCTTACGCTGCACCTCATCGCTGGAACCTCGGCGGGAATCCTTGGCCCGCTGGCCTTCTTCCTCCGCGGCGGGCCCGGCCGCACCCTCGTCCGTCTGGCTGCCAGCCTCGCCCTCTACTGGGCGGCAGTAGCCGTACTTGCGGGCGGCGGCATACTCGAATGGCCGTCGGAGGGCGGTGCAGGGCCTGCCTGGGCAATTCTCGGCTGCGTTGCCGGCTGTCTTGCAGCATCCTGGGTTTCGCGGTACTTCGGGAACCATCTGAGAGAAATCGAAGGGTCCATGCGCTTCGAAAGCGAGCCCGGTGATTCATGGAGATCAGCATTCGGGGTGCTCATCACCCTCGCCTTCGTCCTTCTGGGCGCACAGTAGCCGCCTCCGTTCACAGCCCGTCCGGTTCATACCGGGCGGGCTGTTTTGGTGTCCGGGTCGGGGGTGGTGAGAGACCCTTGCGCAGCCGCACACATAGAAAGCATCAGGACCCCTCCGAAGCAGTAAAGGAAAACCAATGCCAGTCGAAACCAAGACCGCAAGCACGGCAGGTACCTGCCCCGTCATCTACGTGGCAGTCGACGAAGCAACGGTGCTCTCGCTGGCCACCGGGCTGCATGACCAGAAATGCCGTGCAGCCGGCGCCTGCCCCAACCGCAGGAACCACGCAATGGACTGCTTCGGTGACCACGCACGAAACACCCTCACGATCCTGGCCCGCACTCCGTGGCCCGCAGAGCACTAGGAACAACCCCCCATGACCATCCTTTCCCTCGTTGAAGGCCGCACCGCCGGCAGCTTCAGCAACAGCGAGAACGACGAGGCAGCCGTCTACGGTGTCACGTTCTGTGTCTGCGGCAGTGCCATCCGACCCGAAGGCACCGACGCCTCCCAGTACCCGGGCACGGTCCCGAGCTGGGGGAACGGCCAGTGCCGCGCCTGCGACTACACCGCAGCCGGACGGGATCCGGAAGACCGCTTCATCACCCAGCAGCGCATCGCCTACCTGGGCGGTCTGCGGGACGGGATCGAATCCGGCCGCCGCCGCCGCGGGGTCCCGGCCTCCGGGCGCATTCCGGCCGGCCGGACGCCCATCCATGAACTCATCGCCAACATCAACACGAAGGGAGCGCGGTAATGAGCCTCCAGAACCCTGAAGATTTCCTGAAGTGCAGCAAGTGCTCCCGCTGCATGCGTCCCCGCGGCGTCCTGAAGAAGGATGCTCCCGGAACCATGGCCTGGGGCCACTCGGGACAGTGCAAGTCCTGCATCCAGCCCAACACCACCGCCGCCCGGCGCCCCCACCTGCTTGAGAAGGAAGTTACTGCAGCAATGTCCGAAGACAACGACCAGGAGTACGGAATCGACAGCGAAGACCTCGCCGGGTTCTACGAAGAGGATCCGGCCGCCCGCCAGCGCCGCGTTCCCGAGGCTGTACGCCTGAAGAACACCGTCACCGGCCTCGAGGCTTTCATGGCCCGCCGCCACAAGCGCGTTGCTGCCGAGGCTGTCAGCCCCATCGTCTGGGGCCGCGAAGAGCTCGCTGAAGACGTCAAGGCGGCCTGATAGAAGGGCACTCCCACAGGAAGCCCCCGGATGATAGCCATCCGGGGGCTTTTTGAGTATTCGGGGACGTCACAAATGGAATTTTTCCCGACCGCCTTGTCTGCTCCGGCCGGCCGACCCTAATGTCTTATTCACAGCACGCCGCAGACTTCGGTCCGCGGCAAGCCATACAGAGAATTACCACTGCACGCCGAGTACCTATGGGAAAGGCAAGCCGACGGATGATCCCGGCCGGGGGAACCAGCCGGGATCATCCACTCTCACGGCGTCCGCTTTCGTTGGGGGACGAGGGATGCCGGAACCCCGCACGAGGGGTTGAAGCGTTGAGGTGGTGCAGAAGAAGCCCTGGAGTGAACGGACTCCGGGGCTTCTCTATTTGTGCGGGCACTTACTTCGGGCCGCGGCGGATCCTGTCCACGCCGTCGGCCGCATGCCTGACATGGCGCCACCCGCGCTCAGCTGCCGCACGGATCACTGGGTCGACGTCGATGCCTTTGCCCAGGACGATCCCCAGCAGGACGGCATTGACCAGATCCCCGCGCAGCTCGTCCAGCCCGGTCAGGGGAACTGCGGCGGTGTCCGGCAGGCGGCGGGACTGCCTGGAGCTGACCGCCAGCGGTTCGCTCACCAGCAGGTAGAACAGGACCATCGACACCACCACCTGCGGGTCCCCGCCGCTGCGGATCATCCCGATCAGGGCCCCCAGCATGGCAGCACGGAACAGCATGTTGGCCAGCCTGGTCCCGCGGCCGGTGCGCGTTTCCCGCCGGCGCATCCGCACAGGCTGGTTCCGGCGGCTTTCCAGCACGAGCGCGGACAGATACCAGGGCGAGGTCAGGGCCATCGACCCGCCCCCTTTGCCCAGCTTCTTCCCGACGAGCGCCTCGGCCTCTTTGAGTTCTGCGGGATGCTCCTTCCGCCACGCTTCAAGGACCGGGTCCGGGGCATCTGCCCACTCCTGCGAGTAGCGCAGCTTAACAGCGGCGTGCAGGTGCCCTGCATCCATGGCTTCGGCCTCGGAGATCAGGGCGGCGGGTGATCCCAGGAACGGACGTACCGGTTTCACGACGGCGTGATCCTGCCCTGCCCCGGTGGTCCGTACCCCGTAGCGCGGGGAGCCGTCAGGCAGCAGGTAGTCCGTGCCGGCGCTCATCAGGCGGCCGCGGCGGCGTCGGTCAGGGCTTTGGCTTCGGCAACGCTGGAAGGGCTGTAGCCGGTCAGGGTGTTCTCGACGACGCCCAGGAGAATGGCGTGGTCGGTTCCGCCGGTGCTGAGGTGGCGGTGCAGAATGTGCAGGCCGCGGCCGCGCCGGAAGGCCAGCTCCTCCAGTTCCAGGATGCGCGCCTTGAGTACCTGCACGTCGTCGGTGTCAGGGGCCTGCCTGGTGGGGAGCGGGAGCATCGGCATGGAAGACATTGGTGGTCCTTCGGTAAGTCGGGTCGTTGCCTCCTATGTGTGCGGCGCTCTCCGGACCTTTCACCGCACACTGCGGGGCAGGTCCGTGCCCGCCCTGCAGACATTCTCATCAGCTGCCGCACACATATGTGTTGTGAGGCGGAACCCCGCACCTGGAACTATCTGCTGAGGATGAAGACGATGACTGAAACCAAGCCCGCGCTGAACCTGGATGAACTCCTGACCTTCAAGGACAAAGAGCCGTTCACCTACGAAGACGACCAGCCCAACGCCGGGATCCCCCAGCACATCTTCAGCCAGGACCACTTCGAAGGCGCCCAGCTGGCAATGTTCTACAAGAACCACCGCGGCACGGACCTGTACAACACGTACAGCGTCGGCGGCTGGGAAGAAGGCAATTACCACCGCATCGTCCAGGACGGCCCCCGCGTGAACGGCCCGGTCGCATGGATGAACGAAAACGCCGTCACCCTCACGGCACACAAGCAGACCCCGCGTGAGGAGATCCTCGTCGAGGACGGCGACCACGTCATCCTCCGCGGTACCGAATATGTGATCACCAAGGACCGCCGCGGTTACGTCCGCCTGGTCAAGGCATGACCGGACTGCCCGGCATCGTGTGGGACCGGATCACCTCCGGTCTCACACGCTTGGATGCCCCCGAAGTAACTGCGGTCGAGCTGGTCCTCATCCTGGTGGCAGCAGTGGGCCTTGCCGTGCCGAAGCTGACCTGGAAGTACTTCGGCATGTTCACCACCGTGATCCACGAACTGGGCCACGCCGTCGCCGCCCTGACGACATTTCAGATGGTTACCGGCATCAAGCTGCACCTGAACCACGGCGGCACGACCAACACCTACGGGCCCGGTGGCATCCGCGCCGTCTGGTCAGCATTCTGGGGCTACCCGGTGCCGGCCGTCGTCGGAGCCACACTGGTCTGGGCCGGGCTTCAGGGGTGGTCCTCGGCGGCACTGTCCGTGAGCTGCCTTGTGCTGATGTTCACGCTCCTGCTGATCCGCAACGCGGAAGGGCTTCTCATCCTGGGATCGGTCCTGGCCATATCCCTGCTGCTCGTACTCTTCGCAGGCCCGGTCTTCCTCGGGCACACCACCCTGGTCATCGGTATCGCCATGCTCGTCGGCGCCGTGCGCGACCTCGGGAAAGTCATCCATGTGCATTTCCGGCGCCGGACAGAGCTGGAAAGCTCCGATGCCTACATCCTGTTCCGGCAGACGATGATCCCGTCCCCGGTCTGGCTGTTCGGCTTTGCCGCTGTAACGGCCGTCAGCTGGTTCCTTGCCCTGGGCTTCGTCATTGAAGCGGTGGGCTGATACCGAACGGAAGTTGATGCCAGGCCCGGCGGAGATCTAACCGTCCAC
The DNA here is from genome assembly GCF_025244865.1 of Arthrobacter sp. zg-Y1110. Classification (NCBI taxonomy): domain Bacteria; kingdom Bacillati; phylum Actinomycetota; class Actinomycetes; order Micrococcales; family Micrococcaceae; genus Arthrobacter; species Arthrobacter sp. zg-Y1110. The sequence continues at coordinate 118,609 of NZ_CP104273.1, read as the reverse complement.
CGGGCCAGGTGACTCCTCTGTGTGCGGCCGGCGCGTGTTTTGCGCAGCCTTGGCGCCGAACGCTGCAGCCGCACACAGTAGGTGCGTGAGAAACAACCCCAGACGCCAGCCTGCCGGCCTTCCGGTAGGCGGCCAGTACGCCGCCGCCCTCCATTCAGAGCCGTCGGTGGAAATCGGTGCGGGCACCGGGGCTGTCATCCCTGACCTCATCGACCTGACACCCGAAGCCAGGGCAGTCCTTGACGCGTGCCTGACGACCGGAGGCCGCCCGCTCATCGTCGGCGGATCGGTACGCGATGCGCTGCTCTCCAGGGAGACCGGGGAACAGGTCACGTTCAAGGACGTCGACATCGAAGTGCACGGGACCACCGCCGATGAGCTGCGTGCGGCGCTGCCCGGAGACGTCAACGACGTCGGCTCCTCCTTCGGCGTGCTGACCACGAACATCAACGGGCAGGACTTTGACGTCTCCCTGCCCAGGCGCGACTCCAAGACGGGCGACGGGCACCGCGGGTTCACCGTCGACCTGGATCCGGACATCAGCCTCGAGGACGCTTTCGCGCGGCGCGACTACACCATGAACTCCATGGGCTGGGACCCGTACACCGGAGAGCTGATCGACCCCTTCGGCGGCCGGGCCGACCTGGCTGACCGCATCCTTCGGCACACCCGCGCAGACACATTCCCCGACGACCCGCTCAGGCCCCTGCGCGCCGTACAGTTCAGCGCCCGGTTCGGCCTGGAGATGGATCCGGAGACACTGGAGCTGTGCCGGTCCATGAAGGACACTGTCGCCCAGCTGCCCAAGGACCGTCTCTGGAAAGAGTTCAACAAGCTCGTCACCCTCGGACGCGAACCCTCCAAGGGCCTGGAGGCTCTCTACCAGACCGGCATTGCGGACAGCTTCCCGGCACTGGCTGACGTCCGCGGAAGCCGTCAGGACCCCGTCTGGCACCCGGAAGGGGACGTTGACGTCCACCTCGGCCTGGCAGCGGATGCCGCAGCGGCTGCAGCCGAGCGCGACGGGGCAGGGGAGCAGGACCGGCGCATCGCAGTCCTGGCCACCCTGCTTCACGACGTCGGCAAAGCCGAGCACCATCAGGAGAATCCCGACGGAGGCATCACCAACTACGGCCATGCCGCCGGCGGCGTCGCCCCTGCTGACGAATTCCTCAAATCCATCGGCGCCCCGAACGAGGTGCGTGAGAAAGTGCTGCCCCTCATCCGGGAGCACATGCGCCACACGTCCTTCGGCGAGGCACCCACACCGTCAGCGGTCCGCCGGCTGATGAGGGACCTTGCAGGGGAGAACGGAAGCGGACCCACCATCCAGGACTGGGCACGGGTCGTGGACGCAGATCTTGCCGGCCGCGGGCCCGGAGCCAAGCCGCCCGTCTCCGGACCGTGGCTTGCTGTGGCGAAAACCGTGAAGGTTGACCCTCCGATCCTTCGAGGACAGGATCTGGCAGCAGCCGGCTTCCCGAAGGGGCAGGAGTGGGGATGGATCGTCAGGGCATCCCTGGCGGCACAGGATGAAGGAGTCTTCTCAGACACTGACGGCGCTGTTGCGTGGGCCATCGAAAACCGTGAAGCCGTCATCGCCGTGGAGCGCCCCAGGTGGGAGGCGGCAAGACAGCGGAAGGGAGCAATCCAGCAGGCGCGGGTGGATGCGAGCAGGTTCGAGGCGAAGGCTGCCAAGGCTGAGAAAAACGGCCGTGAAAGCGAGGCTATGCACTACCGCGCCGAAGCCTCACGGGTCGCCGCCGAGCTGAAGAACCTCATTGAGCAGGAAGAAGCATCATGAGAGCCGAAACGCTCAGCATCAACGTTGCTCCTTTCAGGGACGAGCACATCCGGCCCGCTGCCGAGGCGCTGCTTCGGGTGAGGATTGCAGACCCCACGTACCCGCCGCCCAGGGACACACCTGCCACCGTCCCGGCATTCGAGGACTGGCTCATGGCAGAGCAGACCCTCGGACGCTGGGTAGCAGAGGTCGATGGACTCACCGCCGGCCACATCAGTCTCACCCGCGCGCACCGGTATCTGACGGATGCACTGGCAATCCTGGGTTTCGCTTCTACATCGGCGAACGGCTACTGCGAGATCTCGAAGTTCTTCACGGATCCGCTCCATCAGGGGCACGGTGTGGGCGCCGAATTGTTCGAGGAAGCCCTGGCTGCCGGGCGCAGCTCCGGGTATCAGCCGGCGCTGGCGGTTATCGACACGTCCTATGCGGCAAGGCGCTTCTATGCGGCGAGGGGGATGCGTGAGGCGGGCAGTTTCAGTGGCGTTCACGGGATAAACCACGTCTTCGTCGACGAAGGCTAGAGGCGCCTAAGCAGTGAAGTCCGCCGGGCCGCCGGGGAATCCTTCCGGGGCGTGATAACCATCGTCTCTCGTGCCCGATAAAATCGTTCCTCAGGTTATCACGAGCCTCCAAAACGACATTATGCCCTACCGTTCCGCCAACCGTCCGGCGACCGGAAACAGCTGGTAAACCGACCCCTGACCAGGCGCCGGTACCCCGTTTTGCCGCATGATTCCGTGGTTTTTCGAAATCCTGCCGACTAAACCAACCTTGCCGACAGGAGGGGGAGGCCTCCATAAGGGAGAAAGGGCTATATATGGGAGCGACATTGGAGGAACATATATAGGGCCCCTTATATATATCTCTCTCTTAACAGGTTGGTTAAGTTGGTTATATATAGGGGCCCCCTCTTTTGCCCCTGGATTCCGGGGATTTTTTCACCGACTCTTAAGTCGGCTGCCGGTTGGATCCGGTTGGCCGGCAGGTCGGCAGCCGGGAAAGCCCCGCAGCCTAGGCTGAGCGACCCTCGTACCAGACCCCGGTGCGGACCTGCTCCTTGGAAGCCTCGTAGGCAGCATCGGTAAGCCCGAACAGATTGTGTGCCAGCTGTATCGCATCCACCCTGGCGTATCCGGTCCGTTCAGACACTTCCCGCCAGCTCATTCCTCCGGCACGGAGCCTCTGCACGAGCACGGCAGCGTCGTGGATCTCACCGGGCGTGGAGGGCAGCGGAATCCGGTTCGGGAGGCCGGCCGTCCGGGTTTGGAATCGTGCGTTCATACACCCTATGTGTGCGGCACCGTCCGTTTCCCGTCACAATCTCCGGCGGAAGGAACGGGCCCGGTCTACGCATGTCCCGTGGCATACAACAGCCGCAAAGGACCCCGTGAAAACCTCCCCCCGCCTCACCCGCCGAACTGCCCTCTCCCTGGCAGCCGTCACCGGCTTCTTCGCCGCAGCCGGACCCTCCCTGCCGGCCCTGGCAGCAACTGCAGTCCAGGTGCCCTCTGCTGCAGCCGCCGCCGGCGGATCCGGTCTCAGGTCGGTCGCGCCCGGCGCAGGCATCAAGAAGGTCTACAAGGACGTCTTCAAGGCATCGGCATTCCTGGACATGCTTCTGGTTCCCGACCTCAAGGGCGTCCCCAAGCTGGTTACCGCCACGACAGGCAACACCAACCAGTTCCAGGTCTTCGACGCTGCCACCGGCAAGAGGGAGTATGCCTCGACGACGCCGGACGGATCCAAGATCGCCTCGGACCTGGCCTGGGACGCGGCCACCGGCACCGTCTACGCCGGAAGCGGCGGAGGCCAGCTCATCGCCTGGTCCTTCAGCACGCGCAAGCTCGTCCCGCTCGGGCAGGTCGCCCCGTCGGCTTCGGGCGTGTACGGCTTCGATATTGACTCCTCCGGACGCCTCTGGGGCGGCTCCTACCCGGACGGCATCATCTGGAACTACACTCCCCGCACGGGCAAGTTCGCCTCCTACCCGGCCGTTGATGCCCAGACCGATTACGTGAAGGCCATCGGCATCTGGAAGGACACCGTCTTTGCAGGCACCGGATCCCGGAATCCGCATCTGGTTTCCTTCCCGGCCGGGAATCCCTTAAAGCGAACCGTTATCAAACTTCCGGATCCCGGGGCCACCGGATTCGTCCACAGGATCATCGTGCGCGGCGACAAGCTTTTTGTCTTCGCCGAGGACAGCTCACATGCCACGCGCTGCTACGTCTACAACCCGGTCAAATCCACATGGGAGAACCCCGACGGATTGAAGTCCGCATCGAAGGCCTTCTCCGGAAAGAGCGGCTCCACCACATGGCACGCGGCACGGTCGCTGATCATCAAGACGGACACCGCCACCATGAAGGAAGACATCCTGTGCCCCTCGGGTATGGAACTGACCCGCTCCGTTCTGGTTTCGGGGGACAGGGTCTTCGCTGCGGGAAACAAGGACGGCGAACCCGTTGTCGCCGAGTACTCCATCAAAGGCAAAAGGGAATCCCGGCGGGTGCGCCCTGATGTCCTCCTTGGCTCCCTGAGCGTTCAGTCCCTCATCGGCTCAGACCACGGGCTGCTCTACTTCGGCGCCTACCAGGGAGACGGGGTCGCCTCACTGAATCCGGCCACCGACGCACGGTGGAAATCCCCGGACACCCTAGGCATCTCCCAGATCGAGCACCTGATGCAGTACGACAGCAACCGCCTCTACATCGGCTCCTACGGCTCGGCCAAGCTCTACTCCTTCGACAGGAACCGCATCGGTGAGGGCGAGGCGGCATTCAAGCTCATCACCACCCTGCGCAACCCCCACATGCAGTCCCGCCCCTTCGGGTGGGCGGCCGCCGGGGGAAAGGTCCTGGCCGGCACAGTCCCGGAGTACGGGTACCGGGGCGGCTCACTGGCCGTCGTCGACCCGGTGACGAACAAACTGGGGAAGGTCATGAACAGGTTCATCCCCGAACAGTCGATCGTCGGCCTGGCCGGCTACGGCGACATCGCCTACGGAACCACCTCTGGCCGCGGCGGCTACGGCATCGACGATTACACCGGCGACGCAGCAGTCTTCGCCTACAACCCGAAGACGGACAAGACCCTGTGGGTTTCGTACCTGAAGGGACACCGGGATCTCTACTCCCCGATCCTCATCGACGGCGTCCTGTACGTCGCCACGATCAACGGCCTGCTCGCCCTGGACCCGGCCAACGGAAAACTGAAGGAAACCCTCCAGGTCCGCAGCCGCACCGCCCGGCCCGGCTACCAGAGCGCCCGCGCCCTGCGCATCCCGGGAACGAGCCGCATCGTCCACAGTTCCGGCAGCATCGTCCTGCTGATCGACGTCGCCAAGCGGACCCAATCCATCCTGGCCAAGGGAAGTGTCGGGACCCCGATCGCCGTCATGCCCGATGGCCGGGTCTTCGCCTCCTACGAGTCCAACCACATCGCGGAGCTGCACACCGGACACAGCCCGTCCATCTCATCGCTTTCGGACCTGGTGACCATCAACGCGGCCGGGGACCTCATGGTCGCACCCTCCAACGGTGCCGGAGGATACGGTCCTGCCGTCAAGCGCGGTACCGGCTGGAATGCCAAAACGATCCTCAGCTTCCACGTTGCGGACTGGAACGGCGACGGAATCCCTGACATCCTCGTCCAGCGCACAAACGGAGTCCTGGAGGTCAGCTACGGCAAGGTGGGCGGAGGCTTCGAGGCCCCGGTCAAGACAGCGTCGGGGTGGGCATCCAAACGCCTGACTGTCGGGCCCTGGACAGACAGCATCTACCCGACGGTCATCGGTGTTGACACGGCAGGGGAGGTACGCCGCCATCCCGTCGGAGCCAACGGCGGCATCGGTGCCGGTTTCGTCCTCGGCACAGGCTGGAAGGGACGGGAGATCGCCATGATCGACATGGCCGGCACCGGCCGCCAGGGTCTCGTCGGACGTTCGGGCGCAAAGCTGATTTATCAGGAGTCCAACGGCAAGGGCAGCTTCAAGGGCGCCGAGCGGACAGTAGCCTCGGCCGGGTGGAGCGATACGACCGCCCTCGCCTCCGTCGTGTCCCATCACCGCAGCAACACCGGCCTGATCACGATCAAACGAAGTGGTGACCTGCAGTATGCCAGCGCCTACGAGGGGCGGTTCGCCGGGATCCTCCTCTACCCGATGGCCCTCAAGGGATCATTCCTGGCAGGCTCCCGAAGGTTCTGACCCACAGTCGCCCCGGGGCCGGCAGCAGCCGTCAGACCCCGGGGCGCATAGGAATAACCGACAGCTCTATTCCTGACAGGCAAGGCCCCCATGTTCATCCAGATCGACGAAGACCTTCATAACATCACCGGCATTGAGAAGTTCAGCTTCTCCGAATACCCCAGCTACGAAGGGGAATGGCGTGCCGAGGCGTACTTCTTCGGAGACGCAGAAGCCTACATTGCCCTGCCCCACACTTTCCCCAGCGAAGCCGAAGCCAGAACGTATGCCGCTGCAGCGATCACCCGGGCAAGGGATGCTGCCGTCTGCACCGAGGCTGACCTGCTCGACATCGCCGACCGCATTGATGCAGGGCGCAGGAGGTAAAGGTGCACGGATAAGCTTTGATGCCGGGGCCGGCGGGATATTCAAGCCGGCCCCGGGTCATCGTACGCACCACCTGAAATGAGTCTCGAATGAAGAAGACAACCCGTGCCTTCCTGACAGCGGCCCTGGGGATTGCTGCGCTGTGGGGGGCAGTTCCGGCCTCGGCAGCTCCGGGAAACATTCCGGTCCCTCCGGTCACCGGATCCGAACTGACCACGTACGCCACCCTCAAGGAGGCTCCCGTATACACGGCCACAGCCCCGGGGACGCCGCTGCGGACAGAAGACGCCTACATCATCGACGAGGTTGTCTTCGAGTCCGGCAACGAGCGGATATTCAACGTCAGCGACGTTTTCACCGCGGGCGACGGATCGCAATGGCGGGCTGTGAGCAGATGGTGGAAGAACGGCGGGTACGGAATGGACTTCGAGCCGATGTTCATTCAGGAAGAGGCCATCAAGAAGATCCTGACCGAGGAGGAATACACCGCGGCCATGACGCCGGAGGGCAGTGCCAGCCAGGCACCAACGTCCGCACCAGCCTCGGCCCCTGCAGCAGAGAAGCAGACCCCGTCGCCTGAAGCCGCCGGACAGGACCGTCAGGAACCTGCGCAGGATCAGGGGATGGGCCCGGCCGTCCCGTGGATCATAGCCGCAGTCCTGCTGGCTGCAGTTGCCGGCATCTATGTCATGATGCGGCGCAGGAAGCAGACCGGTACGGAAAGCACAGAGACCAACGCGTGAACATAGCAGGGCGCTGCCGATCAGTGCAGGGCCCGGAGCCGGAACATCAGAAGGAGCAGATATGAGCGAAACCACCGTTTTCACCCTGCGGGCATCTGCCCGTGAAGGCGGACGCAAGCACTTTGCAGAAGACATCGCGCAGGTAGAGGAAATCACCTTCGCCAACACGACCTTCTCGGTCCTGGACATCGGCGACACGTCGGCAACCCTGCAGGCTGAGGCCGCATCCGAGATCGAGTTCGACGAAGACTTCGTCCAGGCCCTTGAAGACGCACTGGTCTCCGGCCACGGAATTTACCTTGACCTTGAGGCCGCCCTGGAGGAATAGAAGTCCTTCCCGCTCGAAAAGCCCTGCCCGCCGGCGGGGCTTTTCCTGTTTAACAGCCGGACCGCGCGGGCGCCGTCGGACCCGGAGACGCATAGAAACATAAGGCCCCTAAATACCGGGCCGGCGTCTACCCCCAAAGGAACCTGCGTGACCGACCTGATCCCGGCTGCTGCCCCAAGCGCGCCCAATACGAGAGGGCGGCACCGTGCAGCCCGGACGCAGCCGCGGCCCGGCTACCGCCCGGAGGTGCAGGGGCTGCGCGCGCTGGCGGTGCTCATGGTGGTCGCCTACCACGTCTGGTTCGACAGGGTCTCGGGCGGGGTGGACATCTTCCTGCTGATCTCTGCGTTCCTCATGACGCTGTCCTTCCTCCGCAAGGGCGACGAGGGCACAGGCATGGGACTGGTCTCGTACTGGCTTCGTACTTTCAGCCGGCTGCTGCCGGCGGGCGTCACCGCCATGCTGGGCACCATGGCCGCGGCCTGGCTCTTCCTCCCGAAGGCCCGCTGGGATTCATTGCTGGAGCAGGTGTGGTCGAGCCTGGGCTACTTCCAGAACTGGGCGCTGGCCGCCGAGTCCGTGGACTATTACGCCGACCATTCCGGCGCCAGCCCGCTCCAGCACTTCTGGTCCCTCTCCGTCCAGGGGCAGATCTTCATCCTCTGGCCGCTGCTGTTCACTCTTGCCGCCCTGGTCGCCAGGACCTTCCGGCTCCGGTACCGCAGTGTCGTTGCCGCCCTGTTCACCCTGGTCTTCGCAGCCTCCCTGGCTTTCTCCGTATGGGAGACATCAGCCAACCAGGCCTTCGCGTACTTCGACACCCGTGCCCGCCTCTGGGAATTCGCGCTGGGCACCCTGCTGGCCGTAGCCCTTCCCCTGATCCGTCTTCCCCGCCCTGCCGCGGCCGCCGCCGGCTGGATCGGACTGGCATTGATGCTCAGCGCAGGCTTCCTCATCGACGTCGAGGGCAGCTTCCCCGGATACATAGCCCTCTGGCCTCTCATTGCTGCAGCACTGATCATCAGTGCCGGAACGTCCGGAAGCAGGTTCGGTGTTGACCGGTTCCTCTCCTGGAAGCCCATGGTGCGCCTTGGCGGGATCTCCTACGCCCTGTACCTCTGGCACTGGCCGGTGCTGGTCATCTACATGGCATGGAGGGGCCGCGAAGCCGTGGGAGTCCCGGGCGGCAGCGCCATTATCGCCCTCTCCCTGCTGCTGGCCTGGCTGACAACCCGCCTGATTGAACGCCCGCTCCTTGGACTGGGCTTCATGAAGAACAAGCGTGGCCAGCTCATCGCCGTCATCGCCCTGGCAGCCATCGCCGCCGGACCCGCCTACGGCTGGCAGACCGCGAACCGCATCGAAGCCGAGAAGGCCGTAACAGCCCACGAACGCGAACTCGCCGAAGCCAGGGCCCGGGGAGAGATGTACACGCAGGAGCAGAAGGACAACCCCGGAGCCCTCTCCCTCCTCGACCAGGCTCCACCGCCCGGAACCCCCGGCGCAGCAACCCTGCCGGCACTGGACATGCTCGGATCCGAATGGGCTTCCGTCGGGCCCAAATGCGAAGAAGGCCTGAAACCGACCGGCAACGACATGCTCGCCGACAGCTGCCAGCATCTGGCCGGCAGGGATGGGGCCAAGCGGATCCTGGCAATCGGCAACTCGCACACTCAGCAGTGGACCGCAGCCCTGGCCCCGATGGCCGAGAAGTACGGATACGACGTCGTCTTCGTCAGCAAGGGCGGGTGCAGCTTCGGCGCCACCGATGAAGGCCGGCCCGCGGACTGCGTTGAGTTCAACAAGGCGGCACTGCAGTATGCCCTCGATCTGAAGCCCGACGCGGTGTTCACCGTGGCCACAGCCGCCCAGCCCGAAGACGCCTCCGAGCACCCGGTCCCCGGTCTCGCCGAGGCTGCGAACAAACTCGAAGAAGCCGGGATCCAGGTGGTCGGCATCAGGGACACCCCTCGCTTCGCCTTCGATATGGCCGTCTGCATCAAGGAGGAAGGGCCGGACGGGGACAGGTGCAACACCCGCAAAACGGAAAAGCTCGCAGACACTTCACCCACCGTCCAGCTCGGCGCGCAGGTTCCCGGCATGGCCTTCATGGACCTTACGGACCAGGTGTGCCCCGACGGTGTCTGCCCGCCGGTCATCGGAAATGTGCACGTCTACATGGACAACAACCATCTGACATCCACCTTCACCAGGTCCACCGCACCGGTCTTCGAAGACAGGTTCCACGAAGCCATAGGGTGGAAACGGGCCTAGGGATGAAACAGGCCCCGCTCCTGAGATCGAATCCGGGAGCGGGGCCTTGTCATTGGTGAAGAGATGCGGATGGCCTACCAGCTGACGACGGTGCCCCCGAGCTTTTCATGCAGCTCTTCTGCACCCGGAGCGTTGATGACCCAGTTTTCCCCCACGAGCCAGGAGCTGAATTCGATGTCGTACTGCTCGGCGATGTCCTTGTTTTCCTGAATGAGCTGGGTGATGTCACTGCTGCTCAAGTACGTCGAAAGAACTGCTTCCGAAGAGCATTCGGCAGACTCGGCGGCGAGGGTCACGATGTTGCTCTGTTCGTACGCGGGGCAGGAGCCGCCTGCGGCGACAAAAGCATCCTTCAGCTCTTCGACGGTTGCATAGGTGCCGCCGTCGGCAGGCGGGGTGGTTGCTGACGGCGTGGCCTCCGATTCCGCAGCGGAAGAGCTTCCGCATCCTGCCAGTGCCAGTGAGCCTGCAATCAGAACCGCCGTCGTAATGCCCCGCTTGTTCATTCTTCGATCCTTTGACCTTGCTCTGAGCCGCCTCAACTGAGTGCAGCCTGCTCATCCTACTGTCTGTTCCGAACACCGGACAGAGCGGGGAATCCGGCGCCGAAACGGTTCCTGCGCGGTGCCGCACACATAGTGGGCATGACGACCAAGAACCTTCGCGTGCGCATTCTTACCGGCCTCACCCTTCCTTTCCTGGCATTGAGCCTTGCAGGCTGCGACGCCGCCCTTGCCCCGGAGCAGGCTCCTGCAGCTGTGTCTTCCGCTCCGGCCCCCGCGGCCGGTGCCGCCGGGGAAGCACCGGCATCTGCCGGCACGGCACTGGCGCAGCTGGAAACCATCGCCGTCAAGGGCCGCGCCCCCAAAACCGGATACTCCCGGGATATGTTCGGATCCGCGTGGCCTGACATGGACCGTGACGGGTGCGATGAGCGCAACGAGATCCTGCAGCGTGACCTGACCGGCATCACCTACAAGGACGGCCGCTGCGTCGTGGCTGCCGGAACGCTGAACGACCCGTACACCGGACGGACGATCGACTTCGTCCGCGGTACCAAGTCCAGCTCTGCCGTCCAGATCGACCACGTCGTCGCACTCTCCGATGCCTGGCAGAAGGGCGCGCAGCAGCTCAGCTCCGACCAGCGCATGTCCCTGGCCACGGACCCGCTGAACCTCATGGCGGCCGACGGCCCGGCCAACGGCTCCAAGTCCGACTCGGATGCCGCCAGCTGGCTTCCGCCCAACAAGGCATTCCGCTGCGAATACGTGGCCCGCCAGACTGCAGTGAAGGCAAAATACGACCTTTGGATGACCCAGGCCGAGCACGACGCCGTCGCAAGGATCCTTGCCTCCTGCCCCGACGAGCCTGTCGCCGGGAACGGGGCTGCCCGCACCGAGGCCGTTGCGGTCGAAGAAGCCCCTGCGGAAGCACCGGCACCGGCAGCTGAGCCTGCCCCGGCCGCCGACGGAAGTGCCGCCTACGCCAACTGCGCCGCGGTCCGGGCCGCCGGCGCCGCCCCCATCCATTCCGGAGACCCCGGGTATTCGAAGAAGCTGGACCGTGACGGGGACGGGGTGGGCTGCGTATAGCCCTGGCGGAGAGTGCGGGCAGGAATGCCGCACACATAGCCGGTATGCCCAGAATTACGCCTGAAGACCGCGCAGCGTCCTACATCAACTGGATCAGCCGGACCGGGCTGGTGCCCTCGCGGGTCTCACCCGATCCGGCTGAGAAATTCCTCTACAGCTCCTACCTGTATCTGAAAGGAAAGGACCGCACCGCTGCAGAGGAGGAAGCCCTCGCGTCCATGACCGGTGCCCGGGACGCGGTCAGGAAGTCACTCAGCGATTCCGGCAAGCCCAGAAGGTCCTTCAAGCCCAGGGGCATGCAGGCTGCCCGACGGCTTGCCGCTTTCCACGAAGCCAACGGGCGCCTGCCGCTGAACCGTATTGAAAGCGAAAGAAAGCTCTACGAGGCCCTACGGAACCTGCGCCACCGGCACTCCGTCGGGGAACTCTCCAGCGAGGCGGTCGAGGTCCTGTCCGGGATTCCCGGTGTGTTCACCGTCGTGCGCCGGCCGCCGCTGCCCGAGCTGGAAAAACTGGAAGCCTGGTGCGCAGCCAGCCGGCGGATGCCGCGGTACGACATCCTGAACCGGTCCACTGAAGCAGAGAAGCTGGAGGAACACCTGGGACGCTGGCTCTACCGTCACGTCCACCGCCGGCACAACCCTGTGGAAACAGACGAGACCAGGATGATCCGGAACCGCATCCTTGCCCTCCAGGACACCTACCCGCCGACGTCGGCCGTGAAAGCCGACCGGGAGGCGCAGGAGATCCTGGAGTTCATTCAGGACGCCGGGCGCCTGCCGGACCTCCATCATGAGCCCATCCTCTTCTGGAACGCTTCACATCTGCGCTGGGCCTATTCCGGAAAGGCAGGAAAATTCGGAGCCGCCATAAGGCAGTGCCTGAGCGCCATCGAGGAGCTGCCGTCGGCAGTGAACAGCAGGTGGGACGGCTGGTTTGCGGACCTTCAGGACTCTGTCCGGACCGAAGGGCGCCTTTCACCGGCAGCGGTCGGAGGCACCCGGCGGGAGCTTGCCGCCTGGCTTGCATCAGCCCCCGCCATTGCCGACCCCGCGCGCGCCGCCCGGCTGGACGAGTTCCTGGCCGGCTTCGAAGAGTATCCGGCGGCCTAGGGGCAGGGCCGCACACAAGCAGGTATGAATATCCGCAACAGACAGCCCGAAGGCATTCCCGTCGGAGGCCAGTTTGCCTCCACTGCCCATGCCGAAGCCGGAACAGTAACCCTTGCCGCCCCGGCCAGCACCCTTCACCGGGCCCTGGACAGAGTCATCGGGGACCTCGAGCACAGTGCAGCACTGCTTGACGCTGATGACGGCTTCATGGATGACATGGATTACCTCGCGCCCAGCCCAGAGAGCGACGCCCGGCATGCCGCCTACACGGAGTCAGCTTTACGCCTGCGTGTCCTGAAGCATGCAGGCCTGGAAGAAGGAGAGCTGGCAGCGGCACTGGAAGGACTGGGTCAGGAACTCCGCGCCCGCGGGAAGAACGCCCGCCTTGCCGGACGGTCCGGAATCCACGAGAGCATCGGCACCGAACTCATGGTCACCGTGTTCGACAACCGGGATCCCGATGCCCTCCTGGCCCGGCGCAGAGCAAAAATCCAGGCACTCAAGGGCCTGCAGTTCGAGGGGGAGTTCCCGGCCGGCGCCGACGAGAGAGCGATGGACCGCCACACTGCCCGGCTGAAGCTTTCGGAAATCAACGGCACAGTCCGGCAGATGCAGGCACGTGGAGAACACGGCAAGGATCTCCAAGCGCTCATCGAAACCCCGGACGGACGTTCCTACCATCTGGAAATGAGCCACAGCACCCTCACCGTCACGCGGCCGGGGCAGGACATGGACGGCGGCGCCGTAAGCATCGACATGGGCCGGGGCGTTCCGGTCACACCTGAAGTCCTGGGGGAAGCGTTCAGGGAGGCCCAGCACCGTGCGGCACTGTCCGATGCCTGGGCAGGGAACACCAGGATGCGAAGCACGCCTGAAGGGGTGCACCCGGCGGCCACTTTCGAGGATTACTCCGTGACCGAAGACGACGCCGTCCGGGTCGCAGCGGTGACAGCGGGAAATTCCATCGGAAGGTACAGGGTCGAACGGATCCGCAGCAAAGCCACAGGCGAAGCAGGAACCCGCATCCAGGTCCTGGGTGCCGAGGCTTCAAAGGTCAGCCCCCGGATGACCGAAGCCATCCTCGCTGATCTTTCCGAAGCAGGCGGCGGTGTGGGAACCGGGGCGGCTTTCGAGTACGACCTGGACAGGTTCGCCGCGGCCGCAACGGCGGATCCGGCGTACCGGCGGGGATGAGCCACCCCAGGGGCCTCGTATGCCGTGAGTGTCCGGGACGCATAGAAGCATAAAGGGGCAGGAAAGATGTCCTCGCGGAACAGCAGTGGATTGGTTGCCATGCCTGGCTTCACTGCCAAAGACAGGAGCATTATGAACACCAAACCAATGTTGCTTGCGGCCGCCGCCGCGGTCCTGAGCCTGAGCGCATGCGGCCCGCCTGAGGACGGCGGTGAATACGCCTCCCTCGACGAACTGAAGTCCGCCTACCAGGAGGCAGGCATGGACTGCGGAGACTGGAAGGTGAGCGAAGTGCTGCCTCCCCGTGCAACTGCGGCCGGCACCTGCTCGGACAACGTGACGCTGTCCCTTTACGAGCGGGAAATAGACGCCTCCATTGCAGCCGTCTCCGGCGGGCCCGGCGACGGCAGGACCGGGCTGGACCGCGGAGGTATCGCCGTTCACGGGGTCAACTGGGCAGTCACCGGCGGCAACGTTGAAAAGCTGGCCGAGAAAACGGGAGGCAGGCTCATATACAGGAGCATCCCTGTGCCGTCCTTGCCTGGATCTGATGTTAGCGACGTGGCGCGGAAAGGATAGCCACTAAGGCCAGGACACAAACGCCCGGGGCTGCAGTGAAGACCTCCGGTGAATTGTCTGCGCATGTCCCCGGGTAATTATCATCGCCACCCCCGGGAACGGACCTATGAACCGAGCATCACTGCCAAGTCCGTCGACCACGCTGCGCTCCAGCGCCGGCGCATTCGACCTGCCGTCCATCATTACCGGGGTGGTCGTCATCGGGATCCTTGCCGCCGGTGTGCTGGCAGCCATCTTCGGTGTCATCCCTTTCGTGCAGAACAATGCCGCCAAGCAGGATCTGGCAGCCATCAACACCGGCGAGGGCGTCGCGTACGCCAAGGACGGACAGAAGTACAAGGACCTGTCCGGCCTGGAGTCATCGGGGCTGGTTTCCGGGCTGGATCCGGCAAAGGCTGCAGTGCTGGTCGGTAAAGAGGGCAAGGCCTTTACCGCTTCGGTGCTCTCGGGAGCGGGCATCTCGTGGTGTATTTCCAACGAGGACACCGAACCCCGTGAATGCGGCGCCGCAACAGGTGAGGAAGCCGTGGCGATGGGGTTCTGCACCCCGAACGTCTTGGAGGCCGTTCAGCTGGAAGTGTCCGCCTTCCAGCATCCTGGTTTCCCCGACTACTTCAAGGCCATGAACGGGCTGGAGGACTTCGATATGGATGCGGCGATGTCCTTCATGGAGTGGCAGGGCACCGGCGAACCGCTGGACCTGGGGGAGGAAGAATACGAAGTACTCGGGGACCTCATGCAAGTTCTGTCCCCGAAGCTCTACGAGCTCTTTATGGCTCCCCCCTACAACGGCCAGTTCGAGCTGCTCACCACTGAAACTTTCGCAGGTGTTCCGGCCCTTGCCGATGAGACCATAAAGGAGTTTTGTTCCAGCTATGGCGGTCCCGTTCCCTGGATCTCCGACCCCACTTTTGCAGGGGATTGGAACGAGGTGTCGAGGCTTCACGCACTCACCGGTTCCACCGACCCTATCGTCATGGAATACAACACCGCCTTCGGCAGCGACGACGACCTCACCTTCACCCTGAAGGGGACCGAGGGCATCCCGGGGTTCAAGACTGCAACGACCACCTCGACGATGGTTGACGGCAGGCCCCTCTGGCGGACGACCCTGACCCCCAAGGCCTCAGGCTGGGGAGAGTCTCCTGAAGAGTTCAAGCTGGACGTCACCGTGGACCGGAAAAATGCGACGGGGAAAACCACCCCTGAGTCCTGGACCTGGAGCCTGAAGGCAAACCCCGTCACAGTGAAAATCGTCCAGGGTGCCTACCAGCCTCCAAGCGACACAACAGCAGGGCTGGGCGGTTCATGGGACCACCACATCAACCACATCGGCAGCGCCGAAGCTGACCCGGCGAAGTATTTCCGCTACGCCCTGGAGTTCGACGGCACCGTACCGGAACGGGGCTACAACTACATCAGGAAAACGGTGACCCTCGAGAACACCGGTGGTGAATTCTACGGCGCCGGCATGTCAAACCACGACGACGGCAGCGGCGGAGTGACCCTGGGCTGGTACAGCAACGGGGAAGAGACAACAACGCCGGGGACGATCAAGGTCAGGCACACGGTGACGGATAAGGTCACCAACGCCAGCGACTCCCACGTCTTCGAGTACACGCTCGTAGAGCCTGAGCTCGGCAAACATCCGAAGCTTGTAGTGGACCAGCAGTACGGCGGCCTTGCCGCCGTACGCGTCGAGGACGGATACCAGCCCGTGGATTACGCCTTCGAGGTGGTCTTCGACGGGGAAACGTACGAGGAGAGGTCGGACCATTCGGTTTACGTCGAGCCCGAGTTCGGCGACGGCAACAGCGGGCGCCTCAGCGCAACGATGTACACGGGAGCGAAAAACCAGCCCGAGCTCAGGGTGGCCAATGGTATGGCCGGCTTCGACACCGCACCTGAAGATCCCCGGTGGAACGAGATGGAAGTGAAGGTGACCTACCGTCCGACGGGTGAGTCATCAACGGTAAAGGTCCAGCTGACCTGGTGATAACACGGAAGGGCCCGGTGGCTTAGCGCCCCCGGGCCTTTCCTTTTGCCCGCCGGCCGCACACAGGTGGGCATGAGTATTTCCCCACTTCACCGGGTCCCTCCGGGCGTAAGCGCCGGCGGCCAGTTCGCAGCAGCAGCCCACGCAGAACCCGAAGCCTCCCTGGATTACAAAGGCTCCCACACTGCTCCCTCGAACGACGGATACAGCTCGGCCATCTCGGAGCTGACAAAAGCCTTCCCCGACGACGTCTACGAACACCCCGAGTGGTACGGCAGCGGCGAAACGGACGAAGAGACAATGGCCCAGCTGACCGCCGCCAGGGACAACCCTGACGCAACGGTCCGCGTGTACCGTGCCCTGCCGGCCGGACTGGACCGGATCAACCGAACCGACTGGGTGACGCTCTCCGCCGGGTACGCCCGCCAGCATGCTGCCCAGGACGATGACGAGGCGAACGACTGGCCGGTCATCAGTGCTGAAGTGCCGGCGTCGTCTGTCTTCTCCGACGGCAACGACCTCATGGAATTCGGCTACGACGGCCCGGATCTGCGCTGCGCCTGACTCCGCCGGGGCTGCCGGGGAGAGAGACGCGAAACGCCGCACACATAGGGGCTGTCAGCATTTTCAGGTCGCTCGACCGGCCGCAACAGTTTTGAGGTACACCCCTTGTCCAGCATTTCCCCCGCCGCCCGCCGGGCGTCCATCACCACCCTCGCAGCCCTGGCCATTGCTGCCGTAGTCGGAGGCGCCCCCGCCCAGGCTGCCGAGCCGGCCTACACCGTCGTCTCCGGGGACACGCTCTCCGGGATTGCCGCAACCCACGGCGTCAGCCTTTCCACCATCTTCTCCGCCAACGGCCTGGACGGCTCCAGCATCATCTACCCGGGCGACCGCATCGTGCTCGGCGGCGAAGCGAAGACTTCCCCTGCACCGTCACCGGCAACCCCGGCACCCGCCTCCGCTTCGTCCTACACCGTCGTCCCCGGAGACACCCTCGGCGCCATCGCATCCCGCCACGGCGTCAGCCTCTCCACCATCTTCTCCGCCAACGGCCTGAACGGCTCCAGCATCATTTACCCGGGGGACCGCATCCTGCTCGGCGGCGGCACCCAGGCCGCCCCTGCCCCGTCGCCTGCAGCTCCGGCTCCGGCAGTCCAGGAATCCGCATCGGCCTCCACCTACACCGTTGCCCCCGGCGACACCCTTGGCCGGATCGCATCCCGCCACGGCGTCTCCCTGTCCACCATCTTCTCGGCCAACAACATGAACGGCTCCACGGTCATCTACCCCGGCCAGGTCATCAAGACCGCCGGCGAAGCTCCCCGTACCGACGACACCTTTGTCCCGACCCCGTCCGTTCCGGCACCGGTGGAAGAGGACGTATTCGTTCCGGGCCCCGACGTCGAACACCTCACCGGCGGATACAACGACACGGCATCCGTGCAGCAGCTGGTAATCGCCACGGCAGATGCAATGGGAGTGGACCGGGCACTTGCACTGGCCATCGCAGAGCAGGAATCCCACTTCAACCAGAACTCGCTCTCCGGCGCCGGCGCCATCGGCATCATGCAGGTCATGCCCAACTCCGGAATCTGGGCCTCCGAACTGGTGGGCCGCAGCCTGAACCTGCACTCGGCCGACGAAAACGTTGCCGCCGGTGTGGCAATCCTCTACGCGCTCCAGAACTCCAGCTCGAGCCTGGACGAGGCAATCGCCTCCTATTACCAGGGTCAGGGCTCCGTGCAGTCCATCGGCATGTACGACGACACGATCGCCTATGTGGAGTCCGTCAAGGCCCGCATGGCCACCTTCCAGTAACGGCTCTCCTCACCTCCTCGAAAGGCACACCCCATGAGCACCACCATTGCCCCCTCCGCGCTGCTGGCGCGTGTAATCTCCGGCCGGCCCGACGCGTTTGAAGAGATCCTCACTCCCTCGGATGCTGAAGACCTCCTCACCCGGAACACCAGCAACCGCGGCGCGCGCACCCAGATCATCGCCCAGTACGCCAACGACATGACGTCTGCGCGCTGGCGTTACGCCGCCGAGCCGCTGAAGTTCGATACCGAAGGCGTCCTGCTGGACGGCCAGCACCGCCTCATGGGCCTGGCCTCCTTGAAGGAGAGCCACCCGGAAACCGTCATCAAGTTCCTCATCGTCACTGGCCTGGACACCAAATCCCAGACCGTGATGGACCAGGGCTCGCGCCGGACGGCCGGTGACAACCTGGGTATTGCCGGGATCAAGAACGGCCATAACATCGCCTCCGCGGCCCGTACCTTCATCCTGTGGTCCGAGAACCGCCTCTTCCAGTCGAACACCCTCGCAGGCGCCGGAAAGGCCAGCAACACCGAAACCCAGGTCTGGCTCGAGGAGCACCCCTGGTTCATCGAGGATGTCCAGTCCACCCTGAAATACCGGAACAGCGTCGATGCGCCCATCAGCATCGTCGGAGCCGCCTACTCCCGTTTCAGGAGCATCGACGCCGAAGCAGCCGATGAATTCCTCACGATGCTGGCCACCGGCGCCAACCTCTACGAGGGACACCCGGTGCTGACCCTGCGCGAACGCCTGGCACGCATCCGGCGCGAGAGGACCAAGACGTCCACCCGTGACCACCTGGCATTCCTGATCATGGCCTGGAACGCGTACCGGGCGGGGAACTCGATGTACAAGTTCCAGCGTCCGAAGGGTTCTGTCTGGAGCAAGACCAACTTCCCCCAGCCGGTCTAGGTTCCCTACCGGTGAGCAGGCCGTCCGCATCCCGCGGGCGGCCTGTTTTCGCGTATCCGGACCCCTCCTCGCCGGTGAGAGGCGCCGTCCGTGCCGCACACATAGCAACCGAGGGCAACAGGGCCCCTACTTCCCCCAGGCCGGACATGACTTCCAAGCACAGACTAGATCCAAAGCACCAGCTTCCCCCGATGCCGGCAGACCCGTTTGCCCAGGGTGTCGTCCCGGAGACGTACCTGCAGCCGGCACCCATGCGCCCGCGCGGCCGTGCCCGGCATACCGCACCGCCCGTGACGCTGGAACCTATCCCTGCCCCCGCCCCTGTGACAGACCCGGTACCGCGGATAGCGGCAGAAGCCCCGCTGGAGTGGCCCACTCATCCGACACGCCGCGACCTGCGCCTGGCACGCGAGGCCGGCCGGGAAATCCCCCGCGGACTCGTCGGAACGCTGGCTGCACGCAAATGGGACACCGGGAAGCACACCTCCGGACTGTCCATGGCCGTCAAATACGGTCCGTTCCCCGCACCGGTCGCCGACCTGAAAGACTTCCGGACAAACTGGATGCTCTCGGCACTGCTGGGCCCGCTTGGCGCCGACCGCTTCCACCGTGGACAGCACGTCACCGGAACCCTGAAACTTCTGACCCTGGGCGGCGCCGGACTCTGGTGGGCAACCGACCAGCTGGCAGTTGCAGCCGGAAAGGTCACCGACGCCGGAGGTCACCCGATGGCCGGCAAACGAAGCCACAGGCTGATTGCAGGAGGGGCGTCCCTGGCGCTGATCGCCGGAGCAGGAGCATCTGCAGTGGCCGTGCTGGCACCCGGCGTCGATGATGCAGCCGATGACCTGATGGCTGTTGTCGTTCCCGAGCACCCCGAACCTGTCTGGGAGCACCTGGCGACGCTTTCGGGCGGCCGCGGTGCCGGACCTTCCAAACCGTTCACGGTCACGGGCGACGGCGTCACCTTCGACTACACAATGAAGGACGCCGGTTTCATCTACCTCCTTCCGGCCGGCACCAAAGCGGTCCCCGACGGCGCCGAACCCCTCGTCTCATCCTTCGAGGCATCCAAAGGCAGCATCACCAAGTCTCCGGCACCCGGGAAGTACATCCTGTTCGTCCAGTCGCCCGGGGCAGGCTGGAACGTCGACATAACCCAGCGGGTCCTGCGCTAGGACGGCCGGAGAGAGAGAGCCTGTTCCCGCCGCACACATAGTGGGCATGAAGAAGCGTGAAGAACTCGACATGACCGCCATCGTGGATGCCACGATCAACGCCATCCACGAATCCAAGGGTTCGCCCGGCGGAACGCTGGACCCCTTTCAGAAGAACAAAATGGCCACGGCCCTGCTGCCCATCATCTGGCACAGCACCCAGGCAGTCCTTGACCAGCTGGCACCGGCTGACGACGAGGCTGCAGAAGAAGACGCATTCTCAGGCTTCACCGTCCCCGACAGCCTGGAAGGACTCGAAGGGTTCGACGGGCTTGCCAGTGCATAGCGCGCAGGGTTCCGTGCAGCAGTCACTGCGCCTGGCCAACGTCATCAGGGGCTGGTCCGCGGCCGGCACGGCTGCAGCCGTAGGATCGGCGGCGGTCCTGCACGATCCGATCATCATGCCAGCCCAGGCTGTGCTGTTCTTCTTCACCTACATCTTCGCCACCCAGTGGCAGGAGCGGCTGCTCCAGGACAGCTGAGGCAGCAAAAAGCCCGGACCTTAATCCTTAGGTCCGGGCTTTCCCTGTATCCGCTAGGAGCCGGGCAGGTCCGCGGGCTTCATGAACTGCGGGAAGCCCCTGGTGTTCTCGGCATCGACTCTGACGGGAGTGCCCCAGCCGACTTTTTCACCGTCATAGGTGAGCTCAGGGGTGAAGGCGCCGTCGCCGGATCCCACGAGCTTCAGTAAGGCCGGCTTGCCGCTGGATGTCTTGAGCTGGATTTCCTCACCTGAGCCCAGTGCCCGGCGCAGGCCCTCATCCCCCCAGTCGTTGCCTCCGGCGCTGACGTCGGTGAACGGGTTGCTGCCGGGATCGCCGGCTTCTCCGAGGGTGGCCTCGCCCTCGATCTGGACGAAGGCAGCGTAAGCGCGCTGGCTTTCGACTTCCCTTACGGCTGCCTGGTTGGTGAGGACCGCCTGCGTACCCATGGCCAGCAGGCAGAGTCCGGCAACGACGGCGAACGGAACCCTGACAGGCACGGCTTTCAGCTTCTTCGGGTCCCCTCCTGTCTGGACCATAAGCAGGAAGAGGAACAGAGTGGTGGCTGCGATAAGCACTCCGCTGAGCATCAGCATGGAGAAGAACGTCATGCTGCTGCCGCACCTTCTGCAGCGGGCCTGAGCTGGTGGGTGTAAACGGCGACGGGCGCAGCAAGGGGTACACCGTCAATGCTGGTCACCAGCAGCTGGCCGTCACGGGTGCCGGGTTCGGCGATGACCTGCTTCCCGCGGACGATGCCGTCTTCTTCATCAAGGTAGTCGGCTTCAATCACGACGTACGGGCGGCCTTCAGCCATGGTGGTGCTCCTTCGATAGGGGACGTTCCCCGACTATGTGTGCGGCAGCAGTGCCGTACCTTCCCGGCCGTCGGCGACGGATTGCCGGGATGCCGCACACATAGTCGGTGGACGGGCAGCCATACCGGCTCCGTCCGCGGTCCCGGAACCGGGAACCGCACCCAAACGAAGGAATATCCATGGCGAAACAGTCCATCTTCGGCCGCATTGCCCAGCTGACAAAGGCCAACGTCAATTCCCTGCTGGACCAGGCAGAGGATCCGGGCAAGATGCTGGACCAGATGGTGCGCGACTACACCTCGAGCATCAGTGAGGCAGAAGCTGCCGTAGCCCAGACCATCGGCAACCTGCGCATGCTCCAGGATGACCGGGCAGAGGACATCCGCGACGCCGCCAACTGGGGCAACAAAGCCCTGGCAGCCTCCCGCAAGGCCGACGAATTCCGGGCTGCAGGCAAGGAGTTCGACGCAGCGAAGTTCGACAACCTGGCCAAGGTCGCCATTGAGCGCCAGATCTCCTCCGAGAACGAGGCGAAGGCATCCGAGCCGACGATTGCCTCGCAGGAAGAGGTCGTGGAGAAGCTCAAGACCGGCCTGTCCCAGATGAAGGGCAAGCTGGGGGAGCTGGCCCGTAAGCGCGATGAACTGGTGGCCCGGTCCCGCAACGCTGAAGCCCAGATCAAGATGCACGATGCAATCAAGAGCGTCGGCATGATGGATGCGACTTCCGAGGTGTCCCGCTTCGAAGAGAAGATCCGCCGCGAAGAGGCCCGGGTCCGCGGCGCCAACGAACTGGCCGAATCCAGCCTGGATGCCCAGTTCGAGGCACTTGAAGACCTCGGGGAGCGCAGCGAAGTGGAAGCACGCCTTGCCATGCTCAAGGCCGGCGGCACCACCGCCATCGAAAGCTAGCAGGACCTGCGAAGGGCCCGCATTCCGTCACCGGGGTGCGGGCCCTTCCTCTGCGGCGGAGAGGTTTCCCGGCCCCGCCGTACACATAGGAGTAGCCGGGCCCCGCGCGGAAGTTCCGCCGTGCCCGGCAAGCCATCTACTTTCAAGGAGTCACAGCGTGAAGATCCAGCCAGCCCGAAATCCGTCAGGGGCTGCCCAGTGAGCGTCCCGGGACTGGACTTCGTTGCCATCGACTTCGAGACCGCCAACTCCAAGCGTGCGTCCGTGTGCCAGATCGGTATCGCAAAGATCCGCAGCGGCGTCGTCACCCACATGTCCACCGAATACGTCATGCCCCCGCCGGGGTTCCAGAACTTCGGACACTGGAACATCAAGATCCACGGCATCACCCGCCGCATGATCGACGGCGCCCCCGGCTGGGAGGAAATCCTGCCGCGGCTGGTCAAATTCACCGGCAGCCTGCCCCTGGTCGGCCACAACGTCTCCGTAGAGAAGTCCGTGATCGTCCAGGCCTCCGAGGCGCTGGGGATCGTCCCGCCGGAGTTCGAGTACCTGTGCACCCAGAAGCTGGCGCAGTACCGGATGCCCGATGCGCCCTCCTACAAGCTCAACGATCTGGTCACACGGCTGCAGCTGCCCGGCTTCACGCACCATGATGCCGGCGAGGACGCGGTTGCCTGCGCCAACGTTGCCATCCGCATCGCCGAGGAAACCGGCATCACGGACATCCACGAACTCTTCCCTCCCGCACGCAAACCTGCACGCCCCTACAACTACCGGAGGGCCTCATGACCGAGACCATCGACATCTGCATCGCCACGCCGCTGCCCTCGAGCGTGCTGCTCACCGTGGGCGGGCTCATCGACGCAGCCTGGCCCGGAGCCGAACTTGCCACCAACCACGACGGCCGCGTCAACCAGGTGATCTTCCGGATCAGGAACCGGCCCGCACGGACAGTGACGCCGGAGGAGGCCGAAGCCCTCATCCTTGAGCCCGAACCGGACGGCGACGTGCAGGTCACCAGCATGGGACCGGCCGGCGTCAGCGTCCTTACTCCGGCCGATGTCGCAGCGAACCTCCTGCCCGTCATCGAACAGGCCTTCGAAGAGTTCCCTGAAGCGGAGAACTACCTCGAGATGCCCGTCCGTGACCCCAAATCCGGGCACCGCTACCTGCTGACGTTCTGCCGCTCCGCCGGACAGACCCCGCACGAGCTGCGCAGCATCGCCGAAGCCAAGCTGGAGAAGGCATACGGGGACTGCTCCGATGCCCAGATCCGGGAGGTCCACCGCCTGCTGGAACAGCCGCGGGCCATCAACCGCGGGGACACGTACGAAGACGGCGTGCGGGCGGCCATGGACGCCATGAGGTCCCTGAACTTCGGGCGCCGGTCCGAATAATGTATCCGGAAGGCCCGCTGGATCCGTTCGGCCCCACACCCATGGATCCGCCTCAAGGACGACGTCGTCCCCGCCGCGGACGGGGGATCGTCGGCGGCTTCCTGACGGGGGTGTGGCGGTTCACCAGCTTCCTGGTTGTCTCCACCGTGTTCCTGGTCGCCGGGTTCACTGTCCTCAGCCAGCTCTCGCCTGGAACAGCGTCGAAGATCATGGCGCAGGCACCCTTCCTGGACTGGGACCTGCCTTCGGTTCCTGACACGTATTCCCCCGATCTGCTGTCTCCGAAAGCACCGGACACAGTGCCTCAGGCCGTACCCCAGCCGGCACCGGCGGACCCCGGCCAGGAAAGGCCCACACCGGGCCGGGAAGCATCCGACTCGCCCCTGGGCAGGCCGGCACAGCTTCCGGCCGTCGACAACAGGTATGCGCTCCTGCGTGAGGACACCGCCTACGACCCCTGCCGGCCGATCCACTACGTCACCAGTGCCGCCAACATGCCCGAAGGCTCCCGCACCCTGATTACCGAGGCGGTTGCCGAAGTGTCGCGCGCGACCGGACTCGTGTTCATTGACGACGGCATGACCAAGGAGCCTGCCTCGGCGGCGCGCAGGTCCTTCCAGCCTGACCGTTACGGTGACAGGTGGGCCCCGCTGCTGTTCATCTGGAAAACCCAGGAGCAGCAGCCGCAGTTCACCAACCACCCGTACGGAGCAAACACCGTCGGCATCGGCGGCAGCGTCGCCTACACCCTTGAAGGCTCCGGAAGCGTGTACGTCACGGGGGAAGTGCAGCTGAACGCGGCCGCACTCTCGGATGACCTCATGAAGCCCGGAGGAGAGGAAGAGGTCAGGTCGGTCATCATGCACGAACTCGGCCACGTCGTCGGGCTGGACCATGTCGATGACCCGAGCCAGCTGATGGCGCCGAGCACCAGCGATTCAGTGACCGGATTCAGCACCGGAGACCTCAACGGACTGGCGATGCTGGGGCAGGGAATCTGCATTCCGGAGCTCTGACTGCTCCGCAGCCGGGGAGCCGCACACAGATAAGCGTGAAGACTGAGAACCCTGCACCCGCCGCCCCCGACGCTCCGACACCTGAGCCGATCGTTCTTCCTCCGGCGTCCCCGGACGGGAAAATCGACCTCGCCCGCGGGTGGGATGCCGCCTGGGCTTCCCTGACCAACGGGTACCCGGGCCTTGGCAGCGCCCTGGCCTTCGTCGGCGTAGCCATCGTAGTGCTCTCGCTCATGCAGTGGGCGTGGGCCTCCCGGCGAGGCCGCGGCCAGGGTCAGGCCGCCAGGCCGGTATGGGGAGCAATGATCATCGGCTCCCTGCTCACGGCGCCTACGGTCATCGTCCCGCTGCTGCTCGGCGTACTCAGCACGGTCATCAACATCGTGATCTCCCTCTTCCGCGGTGCCATGAGCATGTAGGGCAGGGGACCGGACCAACAGACTCCCGTAGTAACAGAGTCCGGTACTAACAGAGTCGCTGAACTGCGCGCCGACGCCCCTCGCCGTACACAGGACAGGCATGAGCAACGTCATCGACATAAACCGAAACCGCCAGCCGCAGGGGATTCCCGCCGGCGGCCAGTTCGCAGCCACTGCACACGGCGAAGCCACCGGCGTAAGCCTGGGCAAGCACGCAGAACCGGTCCACCGGATCCCCGAGAAGCTGCTGATGGGGCAGATCCAGAACGACCGGCTGGCCTTCGAGCTCGAGTTCCAGGCACGCATGGCAGCTGACCACGGGATGCCTGAGCGCTACATGGAGAATTTCGTCGCCTCGACGCCCCACCTGCCGCGGGGAGAGGCCGAGGAACTTTTCTACATGGCCATCGACGCGGAGGAAGCCGACCGCAGGGGCTTCTGCGAAACAGCCGCCCAGCGCAACACCGAGCTGCACCCCGGCGGGTCCATCAGCCCCGACTACACCCCTCCGGGCGCAACCGTGCAGCAGGGCTACCAGCAGGGCGTCCTGGAAACCGGCGGAAAATACGACCGGTACCGCGACGTCGCCGCGGTGGCAGTCGACGTCCGCAGCGAGCTGAAGGCTGCCACCCAGGGCAACTACCTTCCCAAGGGGCTGACGTACTCCGTGCGCACCTCCAAGTTCGCCGGCGGCCAGTCCCTGGACATCACCGTGCAGGGCCTCACCGACGAAGACCGGCTGGATCCGGAGGACTACGACGAGGTCTACCGGTTGTACGGGGAAAAGCCGGAAGCCAAGGAACTGCGCAAGCGGGTCGAAGAGATCGCCAACGCGTACAACCGTTCCGACGTCGACATGCAGTCCGACTACTTCAACGTCACCTACTACGCGCACGTAACGCTGGAAGATGACCGGTCGCGTGAGATACGCGAGCAGGAAGCCGAGCAGCGCCGCCTCAAGCGCGAAGCCGCCAAGTCCGCCTGACCACCATCCACCCAAAGGGGCGCTTCCAACCGGAGGCGCCCCTTTCCCGTACCCGGTGAGCGAGCGGGTCCATGCCGCACACATAGGAGATATGGATAAGACACTGGTCAGGCAGCGGGAAGACGGCACCACCTACCTTCAGGGATGCGACGCGGAATACCCCGTCAACGGCGACAAGCTTGTGCTCATCGGCTGGAAGGCAAAGAGCCGCCTGATGGACCGCGCCACTAAAATCTTCATCGACTCTCCCGAGCTGGTTGCCCGGGCCAAGGCCGAGCTGGGCATCACGGAAGAGGACGGCCGCGAGGCTGACCGGTGGGAAATTGCCGGACGGGTCCACGCCATGATTCCCGGCGGCATTCCCGGATTCGTCACCGCCGGAACCGTCGAGACCCGCCAGGCAGCATAAGGAGAATCCAGAGCCGGGAGAGGAACCCGTTACCGTCTTCTGGGAAGAAACAATCAAGACCACAAAACGCTAGACCAGGCCCGGAGAGTTAATACTCCGGGCCATCACCACCCCCACAGGAGTCGGCCAGTGAGCCTTCAGTACATCAAAGACCATTTCAACGTCCCCGCCGTCCGCGGTGCCAGGGTAGCCACCAAGGAACTGAACCCCCGGACCGGCACCATCATCGGCGCCCGGGGCACCCTGCTGCGCGTGCGCATCGACGGCGTGGACGACTCAGTTCTTCTGCACGCCCGGAAGGACGTCCATTACCTTCCCTCGGCGGAGCCTGCCCAGGAGCTCTCCGCCTAAGCCTTCCGGTGAGAGAGCCGGCATGTTCCGCACACATGGGATCCATGACTACAACCGCAGAACCCGCAGCCGCGGGCAAGGACATGCACAGCCTCCAGAGCATCGACGCCCTCCCCGAGGGAACCATCATCACAGTGGGTACCCTGGTTGCCGAGGCAGGACCCCAGGGCTGGCTGCTCACCGGGCGGAAGAAGCCCATGAACACCTGGGGCCTCGTCAGCCGTGCCGGAACCCTCAACGCAACCGTCCTGAGGGTGGGCCGGAACTAGCTGCAGGCGGTGCCGGACTGCCGGGGATCGACGCATGTTCCCCGGCATGAAGCCATCCCTACGACACCGATTTCTATCCGTCCCCACCGGCACCAGGCTCGAACTGACCTGGGCACAGTCCACCGGGCTCCCACGGCGCATCCGCAGCATCTTCGCCGGGATACCCAAGCCCGGTCCGGCAACCCCTGAAGATGTGGACCCCGCAGCTTTCAGGAAGGCCTTCGAGGCCCTGCACGAAGACCCCGACATTGCAGCAGCCTCCTTCAGGTCCATGGGCTACGACGTTGCAGTGAGCATCCACGACACCGCCGGGATCCGCGCGGGGAGCAGCTAGGGCAGGTCCGCACACATAGGTGACATGAGCACCAATACGATGACCAAGCCGACCACGCTGAGCCCGGTCCAGCTGGACCAGATCAACGAGGCGATTAAGACCGCCCCCGAATCCCCGCTGAATGCGCTGGATCTGTGCGACCGCTGCAGCAAGGGCGCCAAAGCCCAGTTCACCCTGCCCCACGCCGAGAACCCCCTGCGCTTCTGCGGGCACCACACGCGCGCGTACCTGGGTGCACTCATGGCAGCGCAGCCCGTGTCCTTCTGGGTTGCCGCCGAGGACCTCTGGACGGTGAACGGTGTGGACGTACCGGCCCCGGACAACCGCCGTGCCGGTGACGGACTCACCGATTCCTAGCCTCCGGGCCCTGACCAACCCATAAGGAACCAATGCGCAGAACACTCGCCGCGCTGCTTCTTGCAGTGACAGCTTTGACCGGCACCGCCACGGCGGCCTTTGCAGACAAGCCCGTCGACATCATCGTTGAGGACACCGCCGGCGTCCTGGACAAGAACACCCTGATTCCGGCCGTGAAGGACATCGACTTCTACGAGCCGACGACCGTGGCCGTCTACACCCGCGCCGGCGCCTACGAGGACAACTTCAACGAGGAAGTCCTCACCTATGCCCGCGCCGAACACCCCGAATGGCTTTCGGCCGACGGACAGAAATGGGCGGACGGACTCTACCTGTTCGCACTGGACCCGGTCGGCAGGCAGGTCGGAACCTACATGGGCGAGGACCGCAAGGTGGACCTTGCCGACCGTACCGCGATCCAGGAATCGACCTACGACTTCCTGCGCGACGCCCAGTGGACCGACGGCACTATCAAGGGCATCGAGTCCGGCGCCGAGATCATCAACCGGCCCTGGTACAAGTCCCCGGCCTTCCTCGGCACCATGGCATTCCTGGGCCTGGGCTGTGCCGCCGGTTTCATTACCCGGCTGGTCGTCCGTGCGAGGAACCTGCGCCTGGCCCGTGAAGCAATCCGCAAGGGTGACGCCTCCTACTCCAGCGTTACCGCCGACCTGGACGTCACCGAGCTGAATGCCAACACGATTCCTTCCGGCTCCGCCTACGGTGCCCGCGTCCTGGAGAAGTACCGCGTCTTCGGAGATTCCTATTCGCAGGCAACCACCCTGAGCAACACGGTCCACGCCTTCACCGACAAGGAAATGAAGAAGGGCCGCAACCGCAAGAAGGCGGAAGAGTATGAGCGCATCGCGGTTCAGCTGGACGGTGACGACGACCTGATCGCCGACACCAACTCCCTGCTGAACCTTGCGCCCGGATGGGAAAGCGCGTGGGACCGCCAGGTAGCGCCTTTCCGCAAGGACCTGGAAGAAGTCGACAACGTCGTCAGCTTCCCCGGCGCTCCCGGAACAGCCAACGCCCTGGCCGCATTCCGTGACGCTGCCTCTCGGAATCTGTCCGACTGGGCAGAGAATCTGGGTCGCCGGGCAATCACACCCGAAAGTGCGCTGGACCGGCTGAGGGATGCCCGCCAGCAGCTCTCCGAGCTTCTCCGCCAGCATGCCTATGCCGTGTCGGACGCCTATGCGAAGACACAGGAGGAAGCCAGGATGATGCGCCGGGCCATGGACGATTCCTTCATGCGCCCCTCCCGCCGTTCCAACGGCATCCTGGACACCGCCTACCCCGGCACCGTGTTCATTTCCGCCGGATCGTTCAACCACGGCTACTCAGCAGGGCGTTCCAGTGTGAGTTCAGCCCGTCAGGCAGCAGCGGCCGCCAGCCGGCCCAGCACCGGGTATGGCTCCTCCGGAGGCAGCTTCTCCGGCTCGGGAAGCTCCTCCCGCTTCTAGCGCAGACACGAAGGGCCCCGGCACGATTCCGCAAAGAGTCGTCCCGGGGCCCTTCCCTGTGTCCGGGGCTATCCGGCCAGGAAGGAGCGGATACGCATCATGTGGGCTTCGGTCAGGCCGTCCTCGATCGTCGGCCGGACCATGAACAGCCCGGAACCGGCCTGCCCGCGGTGGAACAGATCGTCGTAGGCGTGGCTGTGCGGGATGTCGTCATCAATCCAGACCACCCTCCGCCCTGCAGCCAGGTAGCGCCGGACGGCCTGGATTTTGTAGTCGGTGCCCGGGTCGGAATAGCGGCGGTAATCCTCAACCTCGAAGTCCGGCAGTCCAAGGGCAGGGGCGAGAACCGTCCGTGCCTCGTCATGCCAGGAGGTAAGCCACCGGACTTCGGCAAGGGTGGCCAGCTCGTGCAGCCACGGCACAACCCGGGGGTTGTACCGGCCGGCGTCGGGGTGCTCTGCCCAGGACACCCGGGGGTCCGAGAAGTCGTTGGCAGGGTCCGGGAAGGTGAGGATGTTGCCGTCCACATCCAGCAGGATCAGCGGCCGGTCATCTGCAGTACTCATGCCCTCCATGTGTGCGGCGGAGCGACCCGCACTTCCCGCACGGGGCACAAGGATCGGAGAGCGGCCGCTGCCGTGCCGCACACATGGAGGGCATGCATCCGTTCAAAACCATGACGTCCCAGGCCGAGCTGGCCGATCTGCCCGAGAACTCCGTTGCCTGCCCCGCCGGCCGCCCTGACCTTGGTGTCATCAAAACGGGTCCGGACTCCTGGACCGCTTTCGGCATCCCCGGCACCCATTCCACCGGGTGGGCCTGGAGCTGGGTGGGAGGCGAGGATCCTGCAGAAGCATGGCTGCTCTGGAGCCCTGAAGTGCCGGCCCCGTATGTGCCGCCGGTTGTATGGCGCACGACCATCCCCTCACGCATACCGCGCGTCAAGACCCACCGCACACGCGGCTACGCACGTGCCGCCATCACCGGCGCAATGTATGCGGGGCGCGCCCACGACGACATGCTGATCGAAGAACTGGACAGCAGGACAGGCAAGTTCATCCTGCTGCATTCCATCGCCGACGGGGACCCCATATCCAGCCTTCCCTGGAAATAACCGGAGCCGGGGGAGAAGGCGGTACCGTGCCGCACACATAGGGGGTATGACACTCCTTCACGTTCCCAACGGATACCGCCTTGCTCCCGGTGCAGACCCGGCTGAGTTCCTTGGACGCCTGGCCCTGGCCATGAACCCCGTCCGCGACCGCCTCGATGCTGAATACTTCATCGACGCCGCCATCGACTCCATCGACCGCGCGGACGTCTACGGCCGGCCCCGTCCTGCGGCACCCTTGGACGACGCCTACAACGCCTGGGTCAAAGAGCAGGAATCCATGAACCGGAACTATGTCTGGTTCGACCCCCATTCCCTGGCCCTGCGCATCGGACAGGACACCGCCACCGGACGGCACCTGTTCATCATGGCCACGGACCGCCGCGAGTACATCGAAGCACTGGACGGTTTTCCCGGGATCGAAGAGTACGGCTACCAGGCCATCATCGAGAACATCCCCGAAGGCGTCAGCGACAAGGAATGGGCCGAGCGCGCGGAGGTCTGGACCCGCATGCTTCCCGGCGGACGCTCGGACACCACCATGGACCTGTGGAACCTGCGCGAGCCCGGCGATACCCGCACCCGACAGGTCGTCACCGCCCTCCAGTCCTCGGATGCACTGGCCTTGGGGTACAACACCAGAACCCCTCTGAGGCGCTCCCGCCGCCGGGCTGCGGAGAAATACGCCGAATACCTGTCCGCGCACCAGGGCTTCGAAATGATGCCGGCCGTGATGCGGGCAAACCGCGTCCAGCTGACCCTGCTGCAGGCCGTCATCATGCACCGCCTGGCACCCTTCTCCGCAGACCTGCTGGCCACCGGTTCCGGGGACACAGCCTTCCACGACACGAATCAGGAACTGTGGGACTACCTCGGCGCCAGGGAACACAGCTCGTTGGAGGCGGAGTCGTCCCTGCTGGACTGAGGGCAGCCCACACCCTCCTGCACGCAGTTATCGACGCATGTAGGAGGGTATGGAGAAAACAAGGATCAGACGCGATTCCGTAAAAGTCAGTGAGCTGGGACAGCTGTACGAGAACTCCGTGAAGGTGATGACCGTGCTCTTCACCATCCCGACCCTGATGACCATCTTCAAGGTCATCGCACTGGATCCTGCCCGGCTGACGATGCAGCTCGAGTATGCCGGCCCCGAGCAGGTCGGCGCCTGGATCGTCATAGCCGCCCTGACCGTTTACGGCACCTTCAAGGCGGTCGGCTACATCATCAGCGCAGGGATGGCCGGCTGGAACGGCTTCCGGAGCCCTGTAGAGCCTGCGCTGGCGACGGTGACCCTGGGACTCTTCTGGGCCGTCAACTTTACCGGGGACGTCATGAGCTGGGGAGCTTTCGCCATCATTGCCGCCATGGTCACCCATACTGTTTCCGCTGCCCTGCGCAGCACCCCCGAACCCCTGGACTGAAGAGGGCCGGACAGGCTGCCGTACACATAGCCTGTATGAGTATTTCCACCGCAGCGGAACCCGCCGCTCCCGAATCAACCCTGTCCGAACGCCTGAACACGGCTTTAGCTGCCCAGAGTGCAGAAAGCCCCCTGGATTACCGGGACACCTGTGACAACTGTCCGTCCGCGGCCCGGGCCGTTTTCGTCTTCCCGGTTGCCGAAATCATGCTGTGCGGCCATCACATGCGCCTGCACCTTGAGAATCTGATGTCCAACGATCCGGCCAGCTTCTGGATTACCCCCGGGGAGCTGTGGAGCATCAACGGAGTCGGCGCCCAGGCGGCCTGACCGCGGCCCGTTAGGAGGAGGTGCCGGACCTTTCCGGAACCGGCCTGCGCGTCGGCCGGCGCGGAGGTACGGGTGCGTCTCCGTTATGTTCCAGGGCCCTGTAGACCGTGGTCCGGCTGACGCCGAACACTTCACCGATCTCGGATACGGTCTTTTCCCCGAGCGCGTACATTTCGCGGGCCTGGGCTGTCTGCTCTTCAGTAAGCAGTGCAGGACGCCCGCCGGTCCGTCCCCGGGCGCGTGCCGCGGCAAGGGCGGCGTTGGTACGCTCCCGGATCAGGGCTCGTTCGAACCCGGTCAAGGCGGCGAAAACGCTGTAAACCATTGACCCGCCGGCGGCCTCGGTGTCGATCCCGTCATCCAGGATCTGCAGCCCGATACCGCGCTCAGAAAGGCCGGCAACCAGCGACAGAATGTGCCGCATGGAACGGCCCGGCCGGTCAAGGCTGCAGATCACCATGGTGTCGCCCGAAGACAGTTCCGACAGGAGCTTTTCAAGTTCGGGGCGCGGCTCAAGAGACCCTGTTGCGCGGTCGGTGTACACCTGCGTGCAGCCGGCCGCCGTGAGGGCCTGCACCTGTCTATCAGGATGCTCGTCGACGGTACTCATGCGGGCATAGCCCAGAAGATTCCCCATGCGAAGGAATGTATCAGGTCTGCTGCCGGTCCGCCGCCGGTGCAGTCCCGATTCGGGCATGGGTTACGGACAATGCCCAAAAAGGGTCCGGGGCCGTTTTTCGTACATCGTCCGGCAAACGGCGCCGCACACAAACGGAAGTGGTGAGAGACCTGCGCCACTCCGCACACATAGAAAACATGAACGCACGAATCTCCCAAATCGTCCTCCTGACCGCCGCCGCACTGATCGGCCTGCTGAACCCGGCATACAACGGACTCACCCTCCTGGCCCTCGGGCTAGTAGCCATCACCGGCTACCTCGGCTACCGCGCCCGCACCGAGGTGGCTGAAGCAGAAGCAGCCGCGGCCGCAGCAGCCTAAGACCCCAAACCACAAAGGACGGCCCCCTTTCGGGAGCCGTCCTTTTTCATGCGCCGGGGAAGCGGGCGACCCGCCTGCCCCTACTCGGCGGTCAGGGCGTAGCGGACCTTGCGGCCAAGGCGTGCTTCCTCCTGGTCGATGTCGGGGTCCAGAAGCGCCGTCTCCCAGTTGCCGTCATGCACCCAGGTCAGGTGGGTCATGTGGCGCGAAGCCATGACGCACAGGCGGCCGGGAGCAAGCTGGTGGGAGCCTGCGTTGGTGTAGCCGATGAACGGGTCCAGGGCCACTACCGCGTGCCACTGGCCGCCCTGCATCTTGTCAGCGGTGCCGACGAAGATCCCCTCGGCATCAAGGGAGCGCAGGACTGCGGTGATGCCGGAGGACTGCGCGTTGTGGGCAACCACGATGGCAATGTCGGTTGCTTCCAGCGGACGGGCGAACGCCTCGCCGTCCCGGCTTGTCTCCACGAGTTCCACACCGATCAGGCCGGCGGCGTATTCAGCAACCTGGACCAGGGTCGGCAGGTCGTCGAACGTTGCTGCAGGCTCCACGAGCATCGGGACGATTTCCGAGACGCGGTCCCCGTCCTCGTCAGTCAGGTAGCGGTCGGGGCGGGCCGAGGTGAACGGGAACTTGTACAGGCAGGAAATGGCATCAACCGTCTCCTGGCCCAGGCGGTACGTGGTTTCCAAGGCGTGGGTCTCGGTGTAATCCTGCTTGGCGAACACTTCCGGTGCACGCATCTGCGGAGCAATGTCGTGGCCGCGGAACGCGGAAACGTCGGCGGTGACGACAGGGCCGATCTGTCCGGGGTCGCCCACCATGAGAAGCTGCTCGGCGTTGTCCGCTGCGGCAGTAATATCCGCGAACGTCACCTGGTATGCCTCGTCAACGATCATCACGTCGCACACCGGAGGATTGGAGGCCTTGCAGGAGGCAACCGTGCGGACGACGGGCAGGTTCCGTCCACCGGTACCGACACCGCCCTTTGCTACGCCGGGAGGGGGCTCCATGCCGTTGACGGCAAGGGCGATCTGCGGCTGGCCGTCCTTGTCCAGGCCCAGTTCGGCACCGATGCGCTCGGCAATGTCGGAGGCACCGCGCCGCGTCGGGCAGGCGATGATGATTTTCAGGTCCGAGCGTTCCTTCAAGTAAGCAGTCAGCTCCGTGACCAGGGTGGTCTTTCCTGCACCGGGAGGGGAGTCAACAATCGTGACCGCAGCGCCGGACCACACGCTGTAGAGCGCCTTCGCCAGTGCGGAACCGTCCACGAGGGAGCGGCCTTCGGGGATTACCGCGGCACCGGCAGGCAGCACTACGGTTTCGTCGAAGTCATCGTCGGGCGCGAAGCCGAAGTCTGAGAGGTCAAGTCCAATGGTTGTCATGCCTCCTATGTGTGCGGCGTCCGGGCGAAGTCTCACCGTCAGGATTACCCGCAGACAGCGCATCGAAAGGGCAGCCGGGGCGGGGAGGAAGCCTGGGTCTGCCGCACACATAGGAGGTATGACAGCCACAGCCTCCCCCAAAGAACTCCTCGCCGCTCACCGAAC
The DNA here is from genome assembly GCF_025244865.1 of Arthrobacter sp. zg-Y1110. NCBI lineage: Bacteria > Bacillati > Actinomycetota > Actinomycetes > Micrococcales > Micrococcaceae > Arthrobacter > Arthrobacter sp. zg-Y1110. Next base: position 83,829 of record NZ_CP104273.1, on the reverse strand, counting down.
TGAGAAGCGGCTCGACGCAGCTGCGCAGAACGCGCCCCTGGACCGCTCGGCCTTCCCCGGACTGCGCTGCGAAGCCACCGGCATGATCTACCTGCGTGCCAAGACCCTGACCTACCGCTCCATGCACGGAGCCACTGCCGAAACCCTCACCCCGGAGAAGCTGGCTGCCCTGCTGACCGGCGAGGGCACCAGCACCGTCGTTGCCGACCCGTACACCTTTTCCAAGCTCCTGGTCATGGGCGACAACATGCCCTCCAACGATTTCAAGTCCCTGACCCGCCGCCTGCGCATCAGCCGCGGTCTGCCCGGTTCCGTGAAGCTGCCCATCCTGACCGAAGCACTCACCACCCGTTACTGGATGCAGGACGGGCTGGAGGAAAAGAGCGTGGAGGACTGGGCCACCGCGTTCGGCCTGACCGGGCACAAGCTTCCGACCGCCCTGCGCACCCTGATCGACCTTGCCTCCACCGGCAAGACCACCGGCACCCTCGGCTACGAGAAGGCAGTCAAGGGCATGATGGACCTGGAAACCCGGCTCATGGACAACTGCCAGTGGTCCGGTATCTCCACCGACATTTACGTCTACCAGATGCTCGAAGCGTTCAACGCCAAGGCCAACGGACTGCGTGCCGTGGACCCCGGCCTGCTGGCGCTGCACGCTATGGACGGCCAGTCCTGCAAGCTCGTCCCGATGAACGTGGCCCAGAAGAATTTCACGGCCTCGGTGTCCTCCCCGTTCAAGCTCAAAGAGGGCCGCGAGGTCCGTCTGACAGACGGTATCTCCCTTGCCACCACGACGCTGGAATCCCTGCGCTTCGGCGGCGGGGTCCTGCACGCGGTCCTGGACATGCCGTCCCAGCGCGGCGAAGGCCCCCTGATGATCTCCCGTGCCAAGGCCGGAAAGGGTGTCCTCTACGCAGTTGAGGGCGTCTTTGAAAGCCGCGGCCGCGCCCTGAAAAACAAGCGCTGGCTCGGCGGCGACGTGGAACGCATCGGCGGCCGCGAGGTTCCGCTGGACGTGGCACTGGCAGGCGCTCCCACCGAGGGCTGACCCCAAAACCCCCAAAGCACCCCGCACGGCTGTCACCTGGCGGGGTGCTTTGGTCTGCCCGGGAAAAGGCATCCGGCCAGGTGGTGAGAGACTCCGGGGCTGCCTCACACATAGGAGGTATGAGCACAAAACAACTACCCAAGTCCCTCCGCAAGCTAAAGCCCGTCCTGCGCGAACAGGACTGGGACTACACGCCCACCGCCAAGGGACACATCGCCATCCTCGACGCCAGCGGCCGAACCGTCACCCACGCCGCAGGCACCGCATCGGACTGGAGGGCATCGAAGAACATGCTCTCCATCCTGAAGCGAAACGGCCTCATCCTTCCGCCGGGATTCCGGCTCGACTGACTTTTCACCCCGTGCCGGGTCCGGACCCACCGTCCAGGCCCGGCACACTGCTGTCCCAGAACAGGAACCCATGAGCAACAAAACCGGATGGTGCATGACCGACGACTGCGACGCCGACGGCGTCCGCGGCGGCTGCCCCGTCAAGACCGGGTCGAACCCGCCGTGCGACTGCCCCTGCCACGGGGGTGAAGCCGAACCCCGCGGCTACCTGGAGGAACGCACGCGCATTTCCCGTGCCCGGTCGCTGAAGGAAGCTGCAGCCGATGCCGGCCAGGAAGAAGGAGATCCGCCGCAGGCACGGTGAGACCTCTGCCGGATGCCGCACACATAGGAGGTATGAGCACACTCACCACTCCCTCCAAGTCCCAGATGCTTCTGTTTCAGGCATGGCGCGCAACCGCGCTCCAGATCATGCCGTACATGGCCTCCACCCTCTTTGCGTTGCGTCCGGTGAATACGCAGGCCGTGGACACGTTCGCCGTCGATGATGGGCTGCGCGTCTACATCAACTTCGACAAGTGCGAAGGCCTGGGAGCGCAGTTCTGCGCCGAGGGCCTGCTCCACGAGTGCTCCCACATCCTTGCCGAGCACTCGATGCTGGCCGAGGTTGCCGGTGTCACCGACGAAGAACGCAGGATGTGGAACATTGCCGGGGATATGGCAATCAACGACGACCTGCGGGACGCCGGATGCGCAGCCCTTGCCGCCCACGGTGTGTTCGCCGCCCAGATCAGCCAGCCCGACTACCAGACCCCGCTGACCTACATGGAGGTCCTGCGCCGCAAGGCAGCTTCCCAGCCCAAGCGCCCCCAGAGCGGCGCCGGCAAGCCCCAGCAGGGCCAGGGCCAGAGCGGACAGGGCCAGCCCACCGACGGTAACGGCCAGCCGATGAAGGGCTGCGGCTCCGGTTCCGGTTCGGTCAAGGGCGGCTTTGAACTTGGTGACGACGACATGCAGGGAAAGGCTCCTGCGGCCAGCACCGCCGAAAAGACGATGGTTCGTATCTCCACCGCCGCATCCGTCCGCCAGCACCAGGAGCAGCACGGCATCGGCTCGGTTCCCGGCGGTATCGCACAGATCGTCGATGACATTCTCGCCCCGTCGGTTACGCCGTGGGAGCGCGTGCTTGCCTCCTACATCCGCCGCGCCGTCGCTTTCAAGCTCGGCCAGCACGATACGACCTACGCCCGCCGCCACCGCCGCCGCATGAATGAAACCCTGCGCAACCGCCAGGGCCGCGTTATCGGCCGCGTGATCGCACCGGGCTACATCAAGCCGGTTCCCTCCGTCCACTTCTACCGGGACACCTCCGGCTCCGTGAACGACCACGACCTGGCCCTTGCGACCAACGAAGTCCTCGCTATTGCCAAGAAGCTCGGCATCCGCGGTGACGACCTGATCGTTTCGGACATCGACACCGAGGTTCACCAGTCCAAGAAGTTCGCCGGGCTGGACTCCATCACGGAAATCCAGGGCCGCGGCGGCACGGAAATGGGCGAAGCAATCGTCCACGCGTCCAACCTCAAGAACAAGCCCTCCGTCATTGTGATCGCCACGGACGGCGAGACGTACTGGCCGACCGAGCGCCCGTCCGTTCCCGTTGTCGTCCTGCTGGTGAACCTGCGCGGCGAATACTGGAAGGAAAACATCCCCGAGTGGGCCCATGTTGTCGAGGTCAAGAGCAATGACTGACCCCGACCTGGCAATCCTGCACGGCTACCGCCTGCCCCGGGGAACCGACCCCCTGCAGCTGGCAGCCATCATGCGGAACATGGCCGAACCGATCAGGAACCGGCTGGAGCTGCGCGAAATCGCCCGCTTCGCCGCCGGCATCCTGGACGAAGCCGACCTTGCAGGCGCTGAGCGTCCGTCGTCCGTCATGTTCGACGCGCTCAGCGCCCAGGCCGAGCACGCTGCCTCCATCATGTCCGGGGACCACGACTGCGCGACCGTCAACCTGGCAATGGCCTTCACTGACGACCCGGACACCGGGGACCTCATGCTCCTGGCCTTCCACGGCCACGAGGAATACGCCCGGGGCATCGACGAACTCTGCATCGCCGAATACTTCCCCTACTGGGACGAGGAAGCGACCGGGCAGTCCCGGCCGATGGGCATCAGCTCAACCGAATGGGGCGCACGGGGCATCATCTGGGAACGCGCACTGCGCGGCACCGATCCCGACGACCCCGCCGGCATGTTCCGCATCGAGTTCGGCTCGCCGCTGCCCGGAGTGGACCTGCTGACCCAGGCCGAAGACATCCTGGCCCAAATCCCGGCAATGGAAGCCCGTGTGCACCACGCACTTCATGCGCTGGCCCACGAGCAGGAGTTTTCCTCGCCCGGGGAGGCCATGGCCTTCATGGCATCCATGCCCGAGCACCAGCTCCGCGTTGAAAAATCCCTGAAACCCATCACCCTGAGCGACCTTGCAGGAGGAGAACGATGAGCCCCATGCCCATGCCGGCCCCTCCGGTGAGCCGTTTCGTCCCCGCTATCACTGCCGTCACCGAACGGCGCGGGGTGACCGTTGTCGTGGACCGCCAGCCGAACCTGTGCCGGTGGGCCGTGCATTCCCTGGACGCCGCCGGACGCGACACCGTCATTTCCGGACCTTCAGGCGATCAGGAATCCAACCCCTCCAACCGCCAGCTGGCCGCACAGATCACCGATGCGGTTTCCCGTGCCGTGCCCCTGAGCGAACTGGACCAGGTCTTCACTTCCGACTGGATGACCGCCGAACTGCTGCGGGCGAAGACGGCACTGCCCGTCTCGGGCCTGTACGCCCCGCCCTCCGCACTTGCCGCCGCCCGCGAAGCCATCGCCAAGGTTGAATCGCGGATGGTGGAGAACCTGACCATCGCCTGCGATTCCTCACGCGGCAAGGGCCGGACCGTGAACGGCTGCGGCTGGGTCCTGGCCTACTCCAACGGCGCTGACCCGGTGATCGGCTCCTATACTTCCGTCAGCACCCACGGCGGCATCCGTGCCGGCGAGCTTGCTGCCATCCGCCGGGGCCTGCAGTCCACCCTGAGCCTGCACCCGATCCTGCGTGAAGGCGTCGGTTCCCTGAAGGTCCTCACCGATTCCAAGCCGGCCCTGGACCTGCTGGACCGCGTTTCCCGGGATGCCCACGACGCGTTCGACGACTCGGATTCAGTCTCCGAGTGCCGGCGCATCCTTGGATCCGCACGCGGCATCAACATCAGCTTCGAGTGGGTACGCGGCCACGACGGCCACCCCCTGAACGAGCTGGCGGACCGCCTGGCCGTCCTCTCCCGCCGCAACCGGGAAATGAAGGTGGACGAACTGACCAACGCACGGATGATTGCCGCCGTACGCAAGGATGCCCGGGAAATCTGCGCTGCCCTTCAGGAGCGGTGAGAGACTGCCCGAACGCCGCACACATAGGGAATGTCAGGGCAACCGCCCAAATTACTTTCTCTAGGAGAACCCCGTGGCTAACCTCGTTTCCTCACCTTTCAACCGCGCACTTGCCGCCGCTGTCCGCGCCAACGTCCCCGTCGTCATTGTGGGCGAGCCGGGCCAGGCAAAGACCGCCAAGATCACCGGAATGGCCGAGGGCTGGGGCTACCACCCCGAGGTAATCATCGGCTCCACCCGCGAAGCCACCGACTTCCTGGGCGTGATGATCGAGAACGACGGCGTTGTCAGCTACTCGTCGTTCAACTGGGTGGAAAACCTGAACAACGCCGAAAAGGGCCTGGCCGTGTTCGACGAGTTCAACACCGCAGGTCCCTCCACGATGAAGGGCATGCTCCGCGTATTCCAGGAGCGTTTCGTCGGCGACACCCGGCTGGGCGGCCACGTCGGACTCGTGGCCATTATGAACCCGACCGAAACCGCAGTGGATGCCTACGACCTCCCGGCCGCTATGGCCAACCGTATGCTGCACATCGACTGGGCCTTTGACTCCGCCGAATGGCTGGACGGTGTCGGCACCGGCTTCGCCCACACGGTCTACCCGTCCATGCGTGCCCTGCTGGCCGAGGACCCGACTGCCCGCAAGGCTGCCGTCGCCGGTGCCGTGACCACGTTCCTGCGCCACCGCCCCGAACTGCTGACCCCGCCGGTCCCGACCGACCCGGCCCAGGCAGGCGGCGCATGGCCCTCCCCGCGCTCCTGGACCAACGCAATCAACGTCCTGTCCCAGCTGGAAGCCGACGACGACGAAGCCGCCCTGTACGTCCTGAAAGGCCTTGTCGGTGACGGAGCCGCCACCCAGCTGCTTGTCTGGATGGAAGCCAACGACCTCTACAACCCGGCCAAGGTACTGCAGGACCCGTCCATCGTCGACTGGTCCGACACCCGCGCCGACCGCCTGTTCTCGCTGGTGAACTCCGTAACGACGATGGGCCTGTCCCGCCCTGAGGACTGGAAGAAGGCCGCTATGGTCCTGACCGCCTGCGCTTCCAACGGCAAGCCCGACGTGGCTATGCCCGGTGCACAGAAGCTCGTGAACAACGTTCCTGCCGATACGCGGATTCCCGCAGTGTTCAAGAACGCGTTCATGGAACTGTTCAGCCACACGCGCTACGGCGTAACAGCCGCCGCAGCCTAGCGGCAGCCACGGGCCGGGACCGTCTCCATTACGGGGGCGGTCCCGGCCTTTTGTGTGCGGTGAGAGGTCCCGGCCCGGCCGCACACATAGAGGGAGTACCCCCTGCATCGTCGAAAGAGGCACCATGATCGCCACCCCCGCCGCCACCGTTTCCGAGCACGCACGGACCGAACCGGTCATTTCCAACATCCAGAAGGCAACCGTCTACCTCAACCGGCTTCCGGCTCCGTCCCTGGCCGACCGCGCGCTCCTGGCCGATTTCGATAAGGCCATCGACCTGCACTGCGCCCGGCTCGACGGAACCCAGGTTGACTCCGGCTTCATCCACCGCACGCATGAGGCAGCCAAGCGGGCACTGGGAATCTAGGTCCGCCTTCGGGCGCCGGGCGCCGGACTGCTCCAAAACGGTTCCGGCCGCACACAGAGTAGGCATGAGACCAGCACAGAATCGCCAGCCTATGGGCATTCCCATCGGTGGCCAGTACGCGACCGCAGCACACCCCGAAGCAGGGATCGCCCTCAGCAGCTTCGCCCACCGCCAGAGCATGGCGGAACGGCGCGAACTGCTCAAGGCCGGCGGCTATGTTCCTGCAACAACCCTCACGGCGGCGACGTCGCCCAAGACCGCCGCTGACCGCGAGGAATGGTGGAACCGGAACTTCGTCAGCGCCGAATACGGTGCAGACAAGGGCAAGAGCTACCCGCAGATGCCCGACGACTACACCCCGGCCCAGACCCTCGGCCAGGCAATGTCAGGCAAGCGGCGCACGCACCGGATGAACTACGGCAACAAGGACATCGACCTTCGCATGCCCTCCGCCACGTCCATCAAGCGCTACTCCGGCGACCACGGCAACCCCACATTCGACGTCCCCGTTTCGGTGGCCATCCGCGGCGGCGAGCCGAAGCAGACCTGGGTCCGCGTCACCAAGACCGGCCCGCACTCCTGGGAAACCACCCATCTGGGCGGCGCAGAGGGCACTGAAGCTTCCGTCATGGTGTCCGAAGCCGTTGCCGCCGTCCTGGAATCCCGCCGCCCCTCCGTGGCACTGGCCGGGGTGGACAACCTCATCAAGGCCCGCCGCAAGCGTGAAGCAGCCAAGGGCGCGGAGATGAATCCGATCTCCTCATCCTTCATCGACGAGGTCGGCTACGATCCGGCGACCAACACGATGGCGACCCGCATCGGCGACAAGCTGTACGGGCACCGCGTGAATGAGTTCACCTTCGCAGCCATGGCCAATTCCGAACGCCCGGGCACCGTGTTCAACAAGCTCGTACGCACCGTCCAGGGCGCCGGCGTTGAACGCTGCGGGAACTGCGGACGCTTCAGCAACATCGAGGTCACGCACGTCTGCCCGAAGGGCCACCGCCCGGCAGCCGACCTGAACCCGGAGCACACCGAACGTGCCCGCCGCCGCGCCGAGATTGTCGCCGGCAGCCGGTCACACGGCGTCCAGGTCGAAGCCCCCGCTAAGGAAGCACCGGCCAAGGCAGCCGCAGCGGAACCGAAAGCCGCCCCGGCAGCTGCACCCGCGAAGCCTGCCGCCCAGGCAACGGCCCCGAAGGCACCGGTACGCGCACCCGGACTGAAGAAGGCACCGGCACGAGCTGCAGCACAGCCGGGAGCCCCCAAGGCGGCACCGGCCCGTCCTGCACACCTGGTCAACCCGATCATGGACAACCGCGTGTACCGGCGCGAGGTCGAAGCACTCCAGGGCTCCGGCAGCGCCGCCGGGTTCGATGTCCGCGGCAACGGCCCCGCCCGCCGGGCAGAGGTCAGCATCAGCGCAGGATCCTACGAGGCCCGCATCGACGTCGAGCCAGACGGTTCGCTGAAGCGTTCCGTCAACGACGCACCGGTCGACACCTTTGCACCCGGTCAGGCTGACGCGCTGCGCATGGAGTCCTGGGCCAGGGAGAACGCACTGGCCATGGCCCGGATCACCGACGCCGAACGCCGCCGCCGGCCGGCCGCCGCGGGCGCCGTCTAACACCCATCTCCACCGGGCCGGGTCCGCAGCATCACGCGGGCCCGGCCTTTTCAGGCTCCACGCCAATCCCGATAGGAACACATGAGCACCTTTGATACTGAAGCGCCCGGCGCCCAGCCCGCGCCGCGCGCCAGCACGGTGACCCTTCCCAGGGATGTCCGCCTGAATCCCGGCGAGGAAGCCGTCTACCTGCTGCGCACCCACCCCAAGGTCCTGTTTGTGCCGGCCGTGACGTGGCTTATTCTGTTGGCCGCGGCTGTCGCCTGCTACATGTTCGTGCCGCGGGACATGCTCGAGGGGTGGCTGTACCTGGGCCTGCAGGCCATCACATGCGCCCTGGCCATCCACTACGCTGCCTGGCCGATCCTGCAGTGGTGGAAGAAGGTCTACATCGTGACCACCAAACAGCTGATCATCCGCGAGGGCGTGCTGTACAAGAAGTCCATCAGCTCCCAGCTGACCCGGGTGTCGGACATCCACGTCGACCGGGGAATCCTGGACCGGATCTTCCGCTGCGGAACCCTGGTGATCATCAACGCCGCCAACGGTGAAGCGGCCCAGTCCGGCAACCGCGTGATCTTCTCCGACGTCCCGCACGCGCTGAAAGTCGAGCAGACGCTGAAGGACATGGTCTACCACAACTCGGCTGCCGCCTCGATGCCGGGCATGAGCGCCTTCTAGGACACCGCGGGCATCCCCACTTCAGCCGGGCGGGCCAGGAACCAAAAACCTGTCACCCGCCCGGCTTTTGCACGCATAGAGATAAGTAGAGCAATCCCGACTTGAAAGGCACCATGAACATCACTGGACTGCACGGCTTCGCCCGCTCCGGCAAGGACACCGCCGGCATGCACCTGGTCGAGCACCACAACGCCACCCGTTTTGCCTTCGGGGACACCCTGAAGGAGCAGATGGCCGCACTGGACTTCCGCCTCGACGGAACCCTGTCCCTTGCCATGCTGGCGGAGTCCGCAGGCGGCTGGGATGCTGCTGCCGGCCACCGCGCGTACGGAGCCGAGGTCCGGCGCACCCTGCAGGCGTACAAGGCCCTGATCGCAGCCGAATTCTCCGACCACCGTCCGGACTCAGAGCTCGTGGATGACCTGATGATCCTGGATCCGATGCTCGACGGCGGCACCACCATGGCGGGCCTGCTGGAGCAGCTGGACGGAGACTGGGAGGCCGCCAAGGACCACCGCCTCCACGGCCCTGAGGTGCGCCGCATGCTGCAGGTCTACGCAACGGAACTGTGCCGGTCCAACTACGGCGAGGACGTCTGGGTGGTCAAGGTAGAGCAGAAGATCCACGCTGCAGGTGTCACCGACGTCGTCATGACCGATGTCCGGTTCGCATCCGAAGCGGAATGGGTTGTCGGGAACGGCGGCCGCATCATCGAGATCACCCGCCCCGGAGTCGGCCCGGTCAACGGCCATTCCTCCGAAAAGGGACTCGACCCGCGGTTCATTGCGGCCACCGTGGCCAACGACGGAAGCCTCGAAGATCTGGCCCGCCGGATAGACCAGGCAATAAACCTGTCACCCATCACGGCTTTGGCCGCATAGAAGCTAATAGACGAAAACCAACTTTAGGAGTTTGAACACCATGGCCCACATTGTTATTGAAGGCGATTTCCCGTCCCAGCTGCCCGTCCGTGAAGACGGCACGCCGTTCCCCTTCTCGATGGCAACCCAGAGCGCAGCCATCTTCGCCGACACCCGCACCGAACTCGTCGCCCAGCTTGTTGAGGGATACGACGAGCTGCCCGAGGACTCCGAAGGTGACGACACAGCCATGTGGCTGCGCTACAAGGCATCTGTTGCCCTGGCGAACATGCACCAGCAGGTTGTCGCCGCCGATGCAGCCAACGCCGGGATCTTCGACCCGTCCGTGGAGGACGAGGACACGCTGACGACCATCTTCACGGACCGCTCCGAGAAGATCGACGAGATCGCCTCCTGGGACAGGACCTTCCCGTTGGTGCTGGTTGCCTCCGGTTACGCCCCGTACACGACAACGCCGCGGCCTGCCGGCAACATCCTGTGGATGGACCCGTACACGGAAACAACCTTCCTGGACAGCGTCGAGTCCCTCGGCCTGGCAGAGGTTTTCGCCACCGAAGGCTAACCCCAACAAAAAGCACCCCGGTCTGCGCAATGCAGTGCCGGGGTGCTTTTTGTTGGCCGCCAGGGCTAGGACTTCGTGCAGTGAGACGCGTATTCGTTCTTGATGGAGATCTGCCGCTCGCCCAGGGCCTGGATCCGGATGGTCTTATCTTCCTTCCCGTCTGCTCCCACGAACGTGGTGTCGACCGGCTCCAGAGCGTACTCGAATGTCTCGGGCATGTTCTCGATAACCTGAGTGCCGTAGTCGGTGGTGACGGTCAGCGTCCGTCCTTCAAGTTCCCAGTCGGCGTCGACCGTCAGTGCGCCGTCGTCAACAATGAACTGCATTGTCCCGTCGCCGACGATGAATTTCCCCTCGTCCAGCCTGTAAGAACCAACGCTCATGCCGGGGAAAGGCAGGTGGGCCCGGACGAATTCAGTCTCGCCCTCGCAAAGCCAGGTGCCCTGCATGAAAGAAGCGAACGAATTCTCGTCGGCCGCTGCCTCCTGGGTTGCCGCCGGGGCAGCGGCAGCTTCCTTCTCATCCTGGCCGCAGCCGGTAGCAGTCAGTGCCAGCAGTGCCACAAACGCGGCGGTAACAGTCTTCTTCAAAATCTCCCCCATAGGAAACGTCATTGTCGGCAGGACGAAGTAACGTCATCCGGCGTCCACCGGTTGCCAATGAGCATCCTGCCAGACTTTCACTACGGTTTCGGACGGAGCAGGCTCTAGCGCAGGTCGCCGTCGGGTACGAAGTGGACCGGTGCATCCGGTGTCGCCTCGGAGCTGTGCAGGTTGTCTGCGGTCTGGGCGAAGCGGAAGGGGGTCTTCATCTTGCTGGAGGACTTCACGGCTGTATCCAGGGCCACGGCGGCCGGCGAAACGGACTTCCATGCCCCCGCGTCCACGTTTGCCGGTTTTTCGGTGTCGGCGTCAGCCTCCGGGGTGCCGTCATTGAAGCTCAGGGCCCGTCCTGCGGCGTTGGAGTACGTGAACGAGCTCTCGGGCGCAGCGTCATCTATCAGGTCCGCAGCGGAGGCGTGGGAGGGTTCCCCGGCACACTTCGCCTGGCCGGTTGAGGTGTCCGTTTCCGGATACGACACGGTGGTGACCCGGACACGGGTCCTGTCACCTTCAGGCTCGATGGCCCAGGAGGAGATTTCGCATCCGCCGGAGGGGCCCGGCACGGTGAATTCGACGTGATGCTCATCGGCGGCCTTGATGCCGGCCGCCCAGAGGACGTCGCCGCGGAAGGTGGAGTCGGTGAGGGACGCCTGGTTGGTCACTTCGGCGCGCAGCTGCTGCTTGACCTGGAACTGGGAGATCCCTGCGATGCCTCCGGCAATGGCGCCGATGGACAGCAGGGACACGATGGATCCGGCCAGGGCCTGCATCATGAAGTTTCCGCGTTCACCCTTCAGGGCTTCTGCCGGGCTGACTTTCACGGATTCTCCTGCTTGTCGGTTTCGGACGGTTCCGGGGCGGCACCTTCAACGGGGCGCTGACCCCAGACAGGGCGGCCGTCGTCGAATCCGGTGATCATGGTGCCCTGCTGTGCGGGGACGTCCAGTGTCCGGGCCCGGGTGCTTTCGCCGGCTGCGGCTTTGACGGTGACCGTGCGTGCCCCTGCGGCGTTTGTGCCTGCGGTGACGTCTGCGCAGATCGTGCCGGTGCACAGCTGCCCGTCGGCCGGGACATCTCCGGCTGCGGCCCGGTCGAGGTAGGCGCCGGCGACGGCGGATACGGCCCGGGTGGCTTCGACGTCGTTCCTGGTCTTCGTTGCGGCGCCCATGGAGGCCAGCAGGGAGGTGACGATGATGCTCAGGAAAAGGGTCGTGAAGATGACGTAGACGACAGAGGCGGGGATGTTGCCGTCCTCGCTCCTGAGAATCCGGGCGGGGGAGCGGAAGCGGTTACCTGGCATCGGGCACCTCGTAGACGGTGAAGGTTCCGGACTCGTACGCGGCCGGGCCCTTGGTCTTCACGGTGATGGTGGATTCCGGTTCAACGAGGAGGCGTCCGTAGTAATAGCCGGATCCGTCCTCGGGGATGTCCACCGTGGTTTTCTTGTCGCCGGCCGTGAACGTGAGGGTCGAAGGGTCTTCGCCGGCGGTGGCTTTGAAGACGTACTGCAGTTCCGTAGTGCCCTCCGGGACGTTTACCCGGTACTTGGCGCCGTCGGTTCCGGGAAGCAGGTCCAGTCGGGCGTAGGAGGGTGCTGCGGCGGCGGAATCATTCCGGACGGGTACCTGGGCTGTGACGCAGTTCTCGGGGCTGGAGGACGGCCCAGCGCAACTCAGGTCCTCACGGTCGCTCCGCGGCGCAGAGGCATGAAGCATGTCGGTACCGCTGCCGGCTCCGCCCTCCTCGCGCCAAATGCTCACCGTCACGCCGTTGCCGGTAACCAGCTGGGAAGGAGATGAGGTGTAGTCGGCTGCGCGGGGGAGTACATCGGACAGGGTGCTGTTGAGCAGGATCGTCCGGGAGGTGCTCTGGCTGTTGGTGATGGAGGCCTTCCCGGCAACGACAAGGAAGGACGCGCTGGCACCCATGACGATGCCCACGACGATGAGGCTCACGAGGGCGCCGACAAGAAGATCCCCCCGCTCGGATCGAAGAACAGCCGACAGCTTCTTCATAAACTCCGTTCGAGGGGATCAGATGGGGGTGACGCGGCGATGGGCCGCCCGGAGAAAACCGGACGGCCCATCAGTAAGGCGGGGTTGACTATGCTTCCGGGGTGGCTGCCGGAGCTTCGGTGATGCCGGCAGCGGTCTTGGCAGCTTCGAAAGCAGCCTCGAGGTCGTCAGCTTCAACGACCGTCGGGGTGTTGTCGGTGCCAGTGACCTTGTAGAACTTGCCCGAACCGGACTCGGTGACGGCAACGAAGTCACCGACCTTGCCGGCCATCTTGATGTCGCCGTCAGCAGCAACCTTGTCGCCGATCAGGTCGACGCCCGGCTCGGCCAGCTCGCCGAGGTTTTCGGCGTAGGTGTTGACCTTTTCGCCGTACTGCTCGGTGGAAGCGGCCAGGTAAACGCCCTGGGCCGTCACAACCGAGTTCAGGTCCTGCTGAGCACCCTTGTCCTGGGCGAAGGGAATGACGCCGAAGATGGAAGCCATGACGCCGGCGGTCAGGATGCCGACTACGACAACGCCAACAAGGATGGACGGAAGGTCGAACGCGCCGGATTCGCTCTTGAAAGCGTCGGACATGCGTGCATTAGCCGAAGCCTTGGAGGCAGTGGCCATGGAGAAAGCAGAGCTCAACGTAATTCCATTTCTGTAAAGGAGATGAGCCGGCTCCTCCTGAGACAGTCCTCGGAGGGCTTTTTCTTTCGGGCTCACATACAGAAGTGCGCCGCCGCGCAAAAAACGAGAAAAACTTTTCAAATGTGAGGCAGATTACAAAAAGCGGCAGTGCCCGGTAAAGGACACCGCCGCTTTTTGTCTTATCAGACCTGATTCATGCACTCCTGGTTGAAGGAGTCGAGCCCGGATGCTGTTGCCCTTATTTGAACGTCACATCATCCAGATAAGTTTCGCCGACGCCGGTACTGCCGGTGAATCGCACGGTGACGGTCTTGCCGGCGTAGGCCGACAGGTCAGCCGAGCGCTGGGTGAACCCGTTCTCCGCTGCCGGCGCGGTCACTGCGGTCGCCACGTCCACGTTGTTGACCTGTACCTTCGGGTTACGGTTTTGTTGGGCCCAGAAGGTCAGCACCGGAGTCTCTGCAGGCACCGTCACCACCTGCTCCACCCAATAAGCAAAGTTGTTCAGGGCGGCACTCCTGCTCCCCGCGTGCTTGTTGCTGGTGCTGAGGTATGTGTTGCTTATCGTCCACCCCAACAGGTCATTTTCGAACCCGGGGTTGGCGAACGCCCCGGTGTTCAATGCCACCGGCCCGAATGTGGTCGAGTCCGGGGACGTGCCGACCTGATTCGTGGCCCTCACCCTGAGCGTGTAATTGGCTCCTGCTTCCAGACCTGTGAACACCGCCGTCAGCTGGTCCCCGTCAACCTTCACCGATGCCGCCTGGCTCCCGCCCGTCCAGGCTGTAGCAGTGTAGGAAGTGACCGGGATGCCCCCGCCGGTAAACACCGGCCGGACCCAGGACACCGTCGCCGTACCCGACTTCGACAGTGCCGTCACCGACCGCGGGGCAGTGGGTGCCATCGGGCCCTGGAACGCCACGTCATCCAGGTAGGAGACTTCGCTGGAACTGCCGGCGAAGCGCACGGTGACCGTCTTGCCGGCGTAGGCCGACAGGTCAGCCGAGCGCTGGGTGAACCCGTTCTCCGCTGCCGGCGCTGTCACTGCGGTCGCCACGTCCACGTTGTTGACCAGGACCTTCGGGACAGCATTCCGGGTCCAGAAGGTCAGCACCGGAGACTCTACGGGAACCGTCACCACCTGCTCCACCGCATGAGAGCTGAATTGGATGTCGGCACTCATACCCCCCGCATGCTTGTAGGTGGTGTTGGTGAGCACTGCAGATACCTTCGTCCACCCCAGAAGGCCGCTTTCGAAGCCGGGGTTGGTGAAGGCGGAGTCGGGAAGCCGGACGGTCGCCGTTGAAGGTTCTGACATGCCTTCACCCTTCAGGGTGTAGACGCGTACGGTAACGGTGTCTTTCGGCTGGGCGTAGATGCTCACCGTGGTTTCGGTGGTGCTCTCCAGGCGGGTTGTCCATGCCCCGTTGTTGGCCTGGTATTCGATCTTGTACCCGGTGGCGCCCTTGACCGGGTTCCAGGTGGCTTTGGCTTCGAGGGCGGAAACGGCGGTGAGCTTCAGCTTCTTCGGGGCACCCTCGGGTGTGCCATCTTCGATGCCCCCGACTTCTTCGATCAGTTCAGCCAGTTCCTCCGGGGTGAGGCATCCGGTGTCGGTATCGGCTTCGAGCACCTCGGGGTCGGTTCTGGCGTCGGTGGAGTAGAAGATCTTTCCGGTGCCGGATTTGGCCAGACCGACGTAACAGGTGCCCTTGGTATCTGCTTTGACAGTGGTCTTCTCGGTGCTGGAGGGCTGCAGGTATCCGGTGTCGAGCAGTCCGGCGTGGTCCATGAACCGGTTGTCCTTGGCTTTGGCTACGCCTTCGGCCGTGCGGATGGAGGAGAGGTCCTGTTTGGCTCCGCGGTCCTGGGCGAAGGGGATGACGCCGAAGATGGCTGCGAGGACGCCGGCGGCCAGGATCCCGACAACGACCACCCCCGTGATGATGGATGGAAGGTCAAAGGCGCCGGAACTCTTCCTGAGCTCGGGCACGAGCGGGCGTTGCAAAATGGGTCTCCTGGCTGATCGCGGTTTTCCGGGCATACAGGTCACCTGTGTGCGGCTGAGCCCCTAGATCCCCAGCTGGGCCGCGAGGATGCCGTAGACGACGATGGTCAGCACCGCGGCTGCGGCCATGTAGGGGCCCATTGCGGTGTGCCGGCGGTTCGGGTCCGTGACCCGGAAGTAGATGGTGCCGCCGACGCAGAAGACGAAGGTGAACAGGAGCCAGAGCATTGCGGCGATCGGGGAGACAGCGCCAAGCAGGGCTGCAGGAATGGGGGAGAGCTTGATGTCCCCGCCGCCGGCGTATCCGGTGAGCATGGTCAGGACCAGGAAGAACCCGAAGGTCAGTGCGGCGCAGACCAGGGCGGGCAGAAGGATCTGCTCATCCATGAAGGTCTGGGTGGCCAGCAGCAGGACGGCCGTGATGGCGCCGAAGATGAGGTTGTGCCTGTTCCGGATCAGCTGGGTGACATGGTCCAGGTAGCCCAGGACGCCGAGGCCGGCTCCCAGCAGGACCATGAGAGCGAGATCCTCAACGGGCAGGAACACTACGGAGGCTGCGCCGGCGGCAAGACCGGAGAAGATGCCCCATGCGGTCGAGACCAGCCAGTCCCTGCCTGTAAGAGACCGGAGCCCCTCTTCCTTCCCGTGGCTGCTGTCCGCTGCCGCGGCGGTTTCCTGGACGTCTGCGGTCTGTACGGACACGGTCTCCCCTTCGTTGCCGGCCGCCTTGGTGGGCCGGACCCGGCAGGGGACATGCGTAGATCCCCGATGACAGGCGGGACCACCGGGCGGGAGCAGGTCCGCGGCGTGCGCTGCAGGCCTGCTCCCGCGGTTCCTATCCCATGTCCATGAGGGCCGGGTAGATGGCGTACATGGGCAGGACGATGGAGATGATCAGCACGCCGGCAATGCCGTAGACCAGATAGTTCACGATGGGGTCGATCGTCTTGTTCAGGGTGTCCAGCTGGACGTTTGCTTCATCCCGGTATTCGGGGGAGAGCTCGTTCATGATCTCGATTTCCTGGCGCACCGACGGCGCGGAGGAGAGGATCTGCCGGGCGTCCATCGGCATCAGCTTGGTCTGGACGAAACCTTTGAGTTCCACACCGTCGGAGAGCATCTTGTCGGCATGGGCGAGGCAGTGATGCTTCAGGGCCTCGTTGCCGCAGCCGTTGGCGGCACTGCGCAGGGACTCGGGTTCCCCGATGCCGGTGGACAGGTTTGCCGACAGGAGGCTGAAGAGCCGGCTGGCAGCGGAGAGCTGCAGGATCGGGCCGATGGCCGGGGTCCGGATGGCCAGGGTATCCATGGCTGACTTGAAGCGGTCCGACTTCCGGCCGATGGTCACCCAGTAGGACATGAAGAGTCCGACCACCAGGCCGATTCCGCACAGGCTCCACTTCACGTACTCGGCGACCGCCAGGATGACGATGGTCATCTTCGGGGTCTCCACGTCCAGGTCCTCGAAGGTGGCGACGAACCCGGGAATGATGAAGCTGACAGCGACAAAGAGCAGGGCGATGCACATCAGGAGCATGAAGCCGGGCTGGATCAGGTTCATCAGCAGCTTCTTCTTCACCGAGGTGGCTTCGCCCATGAGGATGGCGGCCTGGTCAAGGTTGCGCTGCAGTGCCTGGGAGGTCTGGGCAGCTTCGATGAGCTCGCGGACGGTCCGGGGCAGGATCTCCTCTGCCATGAGGGCCTGCTTGAAGCTGGCGCCCTCTTCACGCATGGTTTTGGCTGCGTGCTCGTAAGCGCGGCCGATTTCGAACTTGTGGTACTGCTCGCCCACGATTTCGAGCGCGCGGGCTTCGGACTGGCCGACACGCAGGACCATGGTCAGGGCACGCAGCGACCGCGCAATGGTGGCCGGCTTGGATTTCTTGCCCTTGTAGAGCACGAACATGGGTGCCTTCTTCAGCGGCACCCCGTTCTCATCGAATCCGAGGTCACCCTTCTTGGCACGCTTGGGAGCCTTGGCGGGCTTGGCCCTGTCCGGCTTCGGCGGCTTGGGGCGCTTTTCCTTGGCAGGCTTCGGCGGCCGCGGCGGTACGGGTGCCTTGCCGGGTTTCGCCCCGCGCATCTCGCGCCGTGACGCGGGTGCCGGATTCTCCTCTGCAGTCAGAGCTTCGGTGCTCAAAATGCCACCCCTTTCCGGGTCATGGTTTCCCGGAGGTCGTCCGGGTTTTTGGCTGCAGAAATTGCTGTCTCGGCTGTGATGGCGTTCTGCTTTACGAGCTCCGCCAGGGAATCCTCGAGCGTGAAGCAGCCCCTGGATCCGGCGATGCGGGAGCGGATCATCTGCATCTGGTTGTCGCGGATGATTTCGGTGAAGTTCAGGTCGTTCAGCAGCACTTCGCGGGCCGCGGTGAGGCGTCCGTCCACGGTCGGTACCAGTTTCTGGACCATGATTCCCAGCAGCGACTGGGAGAAGCGGGACCGGATCTGGGGCTGCTCGTCGGCGGTGAACTGTCCAATGAAGGAGTCCAGGGCTTCCGTGATAGATCCGGCGTGGGCGGTGGTGATGACCAGGTGGCCGGTCGTTGCGGCGTGCAGGGCAGCCTTGGCGGTGGCGGCATTGAGCAGCTCACCGACCACAATGATGTTCGGTTTGGACCGCAGTGCATCCTCGATGGCGGTGGGGTAGTCCACGACGTGGGTGCCGATTTCGCGCTGGATGATGGAAGTGGCGCCGATTTCGTCGTGAACGAATTCGGTCGGATCCTCCACCATGTAGATGTGCTTGTCGTAGTCCGTGTTGGCCATCTTGATCAGCCCGGCAATGGCAGTGGTCTTCCCGGAGCCGGTGGGGCCTTCCATGATGAGCAGTCCGGAGTCCCGTCGCATCAGTTCCTGGATGACCTTCGGAACGCCGATGTCGTTCACGTCCGGGACGACGCCGGGGATGATGCGGAAGGTGACGGTGATGCCCTGGAGCGACTTCCTGAAGGTGCCGCGGACTCGGTATTTGTCGGTAGCCAGGGCAACGGAGGCGTGCCCGCGGGGGTTCAGGGGATCCGGACGTCCTTCGGTGGCTTCGGCAAGCCACAGCAGGATCTCATCCTGGGTGAAGACGACCTCCGTGCCGTCCGGAATGAAGAGCCTGCCGCTGCGCAGCCGGCGCATGGGCTTTGCAGGGTGGATGTGCATGTCGCTGACCCCGGTGTCACCGCATTCGTCGATCAGCCGGTGCAGGCGGGCGACGGCGGACTGACGGGGTGAGAAGAAGGCCGAAGTGGCCTGCTCGGCTGCCGGCGGTGAGGCGCGCATTTCCCGCCGGGTCAGCACGGCGCTATTCACCGATAACCCTCGCGGCTTCTTCACGGTCGGTGATGCCTGAGGCAACGAGGCGTTCGATGTCCTGGCGGAAGGTGCTCCGGGACGTTTCGGCGGCGATGGAGCGCAGGCGGGAGAGCGGGGCGTTGGCCATGATTGCTTCGGTCATCGCGTCGGTGATGGTAAGGACTTCATGGATGGGCACGCGGCCCAGATACTTGGTCATCGGGTCCCGGCGGTTCCACTCGGGGTTCAGGCGCCCCACGAGGCGCTGGGAGACGACGCCCTTGACGGAGTCCAGGACGGACAGCGGGGAGTCTTCGGCAAGGTCGATCAGGCGCAGCAGCGCGGTCACGTTGTTGTTGGCGTGAATGGTCGTAATGACCTGGCGTCCGGCCTTTGCCTGGCGGACAGCTGCAGCCGCGGTGACGGTGTCCCGGATTTCGCCGATGAACAGGGTGTCGTAGTCGGAGCGCACCAGGGCCGGCAGCAGGGCATCGAAGCCGGCGTGGTTTTCCTCGTCCACCTCCAGCTGGATCAGCCCGGGAAGGTTGCGCTCCACCGGGTCCTCCACGGTCCAGACAGTCCGCGTGCCGGTGCTTACGTGCATGAGGGCGCCGTGGGCGGTGGTGGTCTTGCCCGAACCCATGGGGCCTGCAATGACGATCATCCGGTTGGCGGCGCCGAGCATGTCCTTGAACAGGGCCATGTTCAGGGGTGAGAAGGACAGCTCGTCCAGGCGGCGGAGGTCTCCGGACGGGGGAAGCCGGAGCACGATGGCGTCACCTCCGTCAGCGGTATGGAAGGACACCACGCGGGCTTTACGTTCCTCGCCGTCGACGTCGACCATGTAGATGGTTTCCTCGGGCACGAAGCTGACACCGGTGGAGAGCCCGGATCCCGACTTGAATTTGCCGATGATCTGGCGGGCCTCGAGGCCTTCGACCCGGCGGATGGGCCGCATCCGGCCGTCAACTCGGGCCTGGACGGTGAGGACCTTCCTGCCGGATTCGGTGGCCAGGAGCACGTCGGAGGCACCCAGGGACATGCATTCCTGGATCATGTTCGGGAACCATTCGGCAACATCGGGTTCGATTTCCAGATAGTTCTCCGGCAGCACCGGCTCCAACTGGACTTCCGGTTCCGGCTGCGGCTCTTCGTACCCTTCGGGCATGGGCAGCGGACCGATGAAGGGCAGCCCGGTGAGGCCCGGGCTTACTGCAGAAGCCTCAGGTATTTCCGGGCCGGCGCCCATTGCCTGTGCCGGGAAGGGGAGGGAACGGTCGCTGTAGTCCGAGCCTGCCCTGTGGCGTGGGAATTCGGACTTCCTGCGGGTGGTTGCTCGTCTAGCCAACGAGATGCCTCATTTCCTGGTGGTGCGCCTTATCAATGCGGGACCTGAATTTCGTCAGTGCCCTGCGGTGGCGGATTGATGACTTCGGGTCGAAGGCCGGGTCCATAAGGAAGGCGGCAATCAGGGAGTTCAGGTTGTTTTCGGGGCGGCTTCCCAGAACGGCGTTGGCGACGGCGAGGATCTCCTCCCTGCCCAGGCCCAGGCCGGTAAGCTCCGGGTCGTTGGTCGCGTTGGTGTAGACGTGGCTTAGCCGGTAATGGCCGCGTTCTGCGAAGTAGAAGACCGCTTCGTGCAGGATCTGCTCAGGGATTGCCGGTGCCGCGGCCATCAGTGCGGCCGAGGTCAGTTCAGCTGCTTCCCGGATGGTGGCGGCGGGCCGGTGCAGGGTGTGGGATGCACTGTCGAACAGGACTGTTTCGGTCAGTTCGCTGCGGAAGTAGCCGCCGGCTTCGCGGACCATTTCCCGTTTGAGGACGCTGGACAGGTATGCCCAGGGGTCTTCGGAACGCTTGATGTAGGCGGAGATGAATTCCTGGCGGAGGACGGTGAAGGCGGTGTTGGCGACGTCGGATGCTTCGTAGTCGATCCCGTACTGCCGGTTGATGCTGGCTGCCATCGGGTTGCCGATGCGTTCGGTGACCTCCTGGTAGAAGTCCCGTCCTTCACCGCTGCCCCACCACTGTCCGTAGTAAGGATCAGCGGACGGCATGGAATTGACCGTGCGAACGAGATAAGCGTTCCCGTCTGTTCCTGAGGCGTGCTCTGACAAAGTCTTCCCTTCGGTAGCCGGTCAGGGTGGGGGTGACCGGGTCCGAAGAGTTACATGCGTAGACATCCACTTTGCGGGTGACATCAGTTGCTGATTTTTGCGCGGGCGGGGACTTCTGTAGGGGTGCTCCGTTTGTTTTCGGGCAGCAAAAAGGCCCGCAGCCTCTGCTGCGGGCCCGGGGCCTGCGGTTCCTAGCCTGCCTTGGGAGGACTCATGTACCCCCACCGGGACAGACGCTTGCGCAGTGCCTCCCACCCCTGGCCGGTTGCCTTTTCGAGGTCCTGCCTGCTGGCGCCCCGCAGGTACCAGAAGGCAATCCGGGCGGTGTACTCGACAGCGGACTCGAGCGCCCCTCCGTCCTCGTCGCCGGCCGTCCCGCGGTTCAGGTGGGCCTGGCCTGCCAGTTCCTTCAGCCGGTCCGCTTCGTCACCCGGGATGGTGATCGCCGCCGCACGGGGGTAGCGGGCATTCCATGCGGCCGGTCCCGTGCGTTCCGGAGCCCGCGGGTAATCGGTGCCCACTGCTCCCTTGTCCCTGCCGTGATAGGTGGTGAAGCGTGCGACGGCGCGCGGATTCAGGCCCAGGGGCTGGGCGATCTCGTACGGGTCCCATCCTGCGTCGGACGCTGCTCCGAGGGCGCCGAAGTATTCGGCGACGGCGGGAGTCAGGCCGTTCTCGGTCCGTTCGGCGGTGCGGTCGCTGACGGCGCGCTCCAGGCGTGCATGCAGGTCCCGGACAACCTCATCGGGCAGTGCCCTGGGCTGGAGGACAGCTGCCGGACGCGGCCGCTCGGGGATGTCGAAGCCGAAGTCAGTGACCTTGCCGGGCGCGCGCTTGATCCGTTCGCTGATGTAAAAGTGGGAGACACCCAGGGCTGTGCCCAGCTGCCGGTAGCTCCATCCGGCGTCGTTGGCTGCACGCAGCGCCTCGTCAAAGAGGTTTTCGGCATCCTCGCCGGATCCGGACCTTTGCTGCAGGTCGGCCAGATGGCGGCGAAGTGCCTCGGGAAGCACGGCGGCCATGAGGAATACCTTTCTGCAGACGGGTGGTTACTTTCCCGAAGGCTACACGTTCTCGGGGTTTTCGTCAGGTGTCTCTCGTTGCCGGCGGGCGGCAGCGTACCCGGTCATGGTCGGCGGAAGCTTCCCGTACCCGTGGCGCACGGCCCTGGCGCGGGCCCCGCCGGGCTTGTACCCGCAGGCTTCGTCCAGCTCCTCCCACCGCACGCGATCGGCCTTGGCCTTGATGATCATGGCGCTGAGCTGCTCGGAGGCGTTCCGGGCCTCGAGGGTGCGTTCCAGCCGGGCTTTCCTGTCCGCAGGGAGTTCCGCTACGGGATCAAGCGGGGGAATCTTCGCGGCACCTCGGGCCTTGGCGGCCAGTGCTTTCATGGTCCGGCGCTGCTCCTCGCCGAGTGTGCCCCGCGGCCTAGGTGCGGTCCTGCCCTTCAATGGACGCCGGTAGGCATGGAAGGCGGGTGCGGGTATTCCCGCGGTGTCGGTATCGCTGTCGTGCAGCTGGCGGATCCATTCCCCGGTCGCTCCAACGAGGCCGCCCAACACCTGATAGGGCCAGCCTGCCGAGTGTGCGGCGCGGATCAGTGCGGTGACTTCCCGACGGGCCTCTTCACGCCTGTCCCGGATTTCCTGTTCGATCCGGCGGAAGGTGCCGGCGGCCGATGCGGGAAAGGGTGCGCCCGGGCGGTACCGGGGGATGTCGCAGCTCAGGGAGGGCTTGTACTGGGAGATCTTCAGGGCGCGTTCACGGCTGATGCCCAGCTCGGACGCTGTCGTGCGCCGCGACCAGCCGGCAGAGGTTGCAGCGTTCACCACCGAGGCAAGACGCCGGTTGGCCCAGCTGTCGGAGGGGTCCATGGCCGAGGCGAAGTCGGCATAGGCGCGGATGAGCGCGCGCTCCTGATCCTCGGGCATGTATGCCTGGGTGCTGTTCTCAGCCATGCGGGCAGCAGCCTCTCTAGCTGATCCTGGGAAGTTATGGCGTATTCGCTTTACCGATTCTACGGCAACAGAGCCCTTCCGGTGACAGATCCGATGCCTGCCGCACACATAGGCCCTGCCGGGGTGCATCCTGCATTGCCGGGCTGCACGACGGTGCGGCACCCAGCGTTAGGAAAAACTTGATTCCACAGTCCGTCTCGCTTGTTCCGCTTGCTGTCATCGTCATCCTTGCCGTGGGTGCCCTGGCATATGCAGCCTTCAAGGCAGGATCCGGAGCTGCCCGCAGCGAACCCGGAAGCCGTGCACGCCTCGTGGGGTTCTCCATTGCCGGCGTCGCACTGGTGATCGCACTTGGCGGCATTGCCATGCTCGTGAACATCATGCTCGGGCACGAAGCGACCTACGACGCGGTTGTCTGGTCGAGCCTGAGCGAGCACTACGGCATCGTGCCGGCAGGGGAGGCCTACGTGTTCACCCCGGGCGCTCCGTTCGAAGCTGTCCTGGACGGCGAGAATGCGACATGCACCGTGCTGCCGCCGGACTCCGTCCACTGTGACGGTGAAGCTGTTCTCCCGCTGACATCCACCGCAGGCCGGTAGCCCTTCAGGCCCCTGTTGTCCGGGCGAGAGACATTGCCGTAAAAATTCCTAAACTGATACGCTATACCACAACCGGCGGCACGCATGTGACCACCGCCCCGCTTCCCTTGGAGACTCCTTTGATCAACCGCTTGAAAACCGAATTTGCCGGCCTGTCCAACCGCCGCCGCATGGCGTACGGTATCGGCCTGGGTGTAGCCCTCCTTCTCCTGGTCCTGCTTGGAACCGGAGTATGGGATCCGATGGCCGTGGATACAGGCGTAGTTCCCACCAAGTAACTCCCATCAGGCCCCGCCGGAATGCTCCGGCGGGGCCTTTTGCTGCCCTCGGTGCGTCAGCGGACGAGATCCATCAGCCAGGGAACCAGCGTGTCCGGCATCATCAGCACGGGGATGGCCCCGGCAACCATGAAGGGGCCGAATGCCATCTCCGCCTTCCCTCCGCCCTTGAACAGAAGCGGGAAGCCGACCAGGCCTCCGAGCGCCATGGGCAGCACGAGGGCGCCGTAAGCGGCATCCCACGGTCCCGCCATTCCCAAAGCAAGGCCGAGGACTCCGGCCAGCTTGGCATCTCCCCATCCCATTCCGCCTGAGAAGAAGCACACGAGCCAGTACAGCGTGTAGCAGCCCGCCATGCAGGCCAGTGCGGTTCCCAGTGCGGCCCAGGTGGTTTCCCCTGCGGCCGCGGCCGCCGCGCACGCCAGCAGCAGCAAAGGGTATGCCGGCAGGACGATGGCATCGGGCAGGCGCTTGGTCATCACGTCGATGACGCACAGCATCACCAGGACGGCGCACAGGATGCCGGTGGCCACGGCCAGGACCGAACCCGCGTCTGCGCGCAGCCACCAGGTGAGGAGGCCGACGCCGGCCGCAACGGCGGCAGAGGGCAGCCCGACCTCGAGGTTCATGATTCTGGGCACCCACGGCTCATCGGTGAACGGGGTGATCTCCGCGCCCTCCGGATCCTGGTCAACGTCCGCGGCAGCCGTTGTCTGGCTACTCAATTAGTGCCTCCTGGGTGGTTGGTTCTCGTTGTTGCCGAATTTCTGAACTGGTACAGTAAGAGGCTGGGCCGGACCCCTCTTTTTACAGCTGCTCCGGCCTGCGCCCCGGACGCGATCCGGATGGAACAAGACCGGCACCGCCGGTAGGAAACGAGCCTTGGACATATGAGGAAAAGCCCGGCTGAAGCCCTGGTCGACATCGCCCGCACCAAAGCGGAACAGGGGGAAGGCTGGGATGCCCTCACCGCCCAGCTCAGCGCTGACTCGTATGTCCTCGCCGAGGTGATGGCCACCAACCCCAAGGCACTGCTCGACGTCGGCCCGGCCTGGAACCTGAATCTGGAGTCCGGCAGCCTCAAGGACGCACTGGCCGCCTACCGCGAACGAATCCTGGAATGCGCTGCATCCTGGGAGCTCGCCGTGCCCATGCGCCGGAAGTGGGCGTCCCTGGACGCGATGTCCGATACGACCCTCGAATCCGGCGGAGCTGCTGCATTCGCCGCCGGCCTGCTCAAGGGCAGGGACACCGAGTGGCTGGTCAAGAGCCGCCTGTCCAAAGCCGCCCGCCTGCGCCTGCTGGCCCTTCGCCTGTTCGAGGCCGGCAACACCGAAGGTGCCCTGAACAGTGCGCGCGCCTCCGAGCTGTCCCTGTTTACCCGCCATCACGCCGCCGAATCGCAGATCACTTCGGATCCCTCGCTGGCGATCGTGCGCACTGCCCACATGCTGGCCGAATATGCGACCGCCGACCTGGATGCGGATGCTTCCCCGGCCGAGGTGATGGCCGCCTACCGTGAAGCACTGGACTGGGCAACACTTACCGAAGAGCCCGTGAAGTGGCCGGAGCCCTACTTCGCGGCCTGACCGCCCAGGGACGAGCCCCGCACCGATAACCGGTGCGGGGCTCTTTCGTGTGCTCAACGCCGGCCGGCTGCCTTCTGGCGCATGTAGCTGCCCGGGGTCAGCTCGGCGCGGATGGCTGCGCTCTCGTTCACGATGCCGTCGGCGACCAGGTTCACGAGGGAGACCTCGAAGGGGATGGAGCCGGAGGACTTCACCATGAGCTGGCTGGCAATGCCTTCCAGGTCGTTCTGGCGGATCATGTTGGCGATGGCGGAGTTCATCATCATGACTTCCGCGGCCAGGACTCGTCCTTCCCCGCCCTTCTTCGGCAGCAGCTTCTGGTAGACGGCAGCGCGCAGTGACCGGGACAGCTGGGCCCGGACGTCGGCCACCCGGGATTCGGGCATGGAGTCCAGGATGCGGGTGGGCACGTCGGCGGTGGATTCGGCGTGGATGGTCGTCAGGACCAGGTGCCCGGAGGTGGCGGCCGTAATGGCTGCCATCATGGTTTCCGGGTCGCGCATCTCACCGACGACGATGATGTCCGGCGCCTCACGCATGGCATCCTCAATGCCCAGGGCGAAGGAGTCCACGTCCGGGCCGATCTCGCGCTGGATGATCAGCGATTTGCCGTCCGCGTGCTTGAATTCCACCGGGTTTTCGATCGTGATGATCTTCTTGGAGTAGGCGTTCTTGGCCAGCTTGATCAGCGCCGCCAGGGATGAGGACTTGCCGGAGCCGGTAACCCCGACGAACGGGATGATCCCGGACTCGAGGTGGATGAGGTCCTTCACGCCCGGGGGCAGGCCCAGATCGTCGTAGTCGGGCACTTCGTTGGGGATTGTTCGGAACACTGCCATCGGCTGGCCGCCCGAGACGGCGAAGTGCACACGGAACCGTGACTGCGGAATCGAGTAGGAGAAGTCCAGGCGCTTGTTGGCCATATACCGGGACCATTCGGTCGCGGCAACCATCTGCTTGAACATCGAGACGAGCTGCGGGCCGCTAAAGACATTGGTGATTCCTTCCATGGGCATGATGACGCCGTGCCGGCTGACCCACGGGGGCTTGCCGGCGGCCAGGTGGAGGTCGGAGCCGTGCATGTCCAGGGTCCTGGAGAGCAGTGCATCAATGTATCTGGCGGCCGGCGCCTGCACCGTCGGGGTTTCAGTCAATGGGGGTGTGCTCCTAGTCAATGAGGATGTTGCTGCGGATTTCGGACAGGCTGGTGATCCCGGCTCGTGCCTTGAGCAGGCCGTCTTCCTGGAGGGTGCGCATCCCGTTGCGCCGGGCGGCTTCGCCGATGAGGCGGTTCGGAACGTCTTCTGTGATCAGGTCCCGGATCTCGGCAGGGAAGGTCATCAGTTCGTGGATCGGGGTGCGTCCCTTGTAGCCGCGGCCGGCGCAGACACGGCAGCCGGCAGGGTTGGGGCCGAACCATTCGTTGGCGGCCAGGGATTCGGCGTCGAGTCCGAAGTCGCGGATCAGCTGCTGGGACGGGGCCTCGAGGACCTTGCATTCGCACAGGGTCCTGGGCAGCCGCTGGGCGCAGACCGAACGCATGGTGTCGGCAAGCACGGAGGGCCGGATCCCCATTTCCCTCAGACGCACGACGGCGCCGGGGGCATCGTTGGTGTGCAGGGTCGACAGGACGAGGTGGCCGGTCATGGCGGCGTTGATGGCTGTGTGGGCGACCTCCTCCTTGTTGATTTCACCGACCAGCAGGGCCGAGGCGGCGCTGCGGAGCACGGTCTCCATGGCCCCTTCCCAGGTGAGCTTCTGCCCGGGGTTGATGGAGACCTGGGTGATGCCGGAGGGGAAGTTCATTTCCACAGGGGCTTCAAGGGAGACGATCTTGCGCTGCTCCTTCATGAGCTCGGCAAGGCTGGCGTACAGCAGGGTCGTCTTGCCCGAACCCATGGGGCCCACAGCCAGTGAGATGCCGTTGGGCTGGGCGAGAACCCTGCGCCAGCGCGCCTCGGTGTCGGTGGCGAAGCCGATCTCGGTGAGGTCGCGGACTGTTTCGGCGCCCAGACGCATCGTGATCGACTCGCCCCAGTTGGTCGGCAGGACCGCGACACGGATGTCGTAGTCCCTGCCTTCATAGGTGTGGCGGATGCCGCCGTCCTGGTTGGTCAGCGCAGCGGAGTTCATCTTGGCGCGCGTCTTGATCAGTGACGCAAGGCGGGGAGCGATGGAGCGGGACTGGATGGGCTCGGACACGAGCTTGCCGTCCACGGAGTACCTGACGGAGAGGTGGTGCTCCGCCGGCTCCAGGTGAATATCGGAAGCCCCTACACGCAGGGCGCCTTCGA
Source organism: Arthrobacter sp. zg-Y1110 (assembly GCF_025244865.1). Classification (NCBI taxonomy): domain Bacteria; kingdom Bacillati; phylum Actinomycetota; class Actinomycetes; order Micrococcales; family Micrococcaceae; genus Arthrobacter; species Arthrobacter sp. zg-Y1110. The sequence continues at coordinate 56,352 of NZ_CP104273.1, read as the reverse complement.
TAATGATGTTCAGCGCGTCGACGATCTCACCGGTGTCCGCAAGCTTGCCGATGCCCTGGTACCTGACGCTGCTGGCTTCCACGGCCTTGGTGGCCAGTTCGCCCTTGCGCCGTGCCTCGGCCGAGGTGGAGTAGTACTTGTGGACGCTGCGGGTGAGTTCATCGCCGGTGGAGTAGACCAGGTTGATGCTCAGGCCTGTCGCGCCGCGCAGCAGCTTGGAAACGTTCAGGTCGGAGGGGTTGCGCACGGCAACCGTTAGTTCGTCGCCTTCCCGGGAGACGGGAATCAGCTGGTGCTCACGGGCGAAGGGGTCCTTGAGCAGTCCGATGACCTCTTCGGGGATTTCCAGGTCCGTGCCCAGGGGGTAGTAGGTCCATCCGCGGCTGTAGGCGAAAGCTTCGCTGGCCTGTGCCGTGGTGATCATCTGCGTATCCACCAGGTGCCGCAGGACCGTCTTGCCGGCGATGGAAGCCTGTGCCTCCGCGCCGTCCCAGGCTTCCTGGCTGAGGATCCCTCTGGAAATGAAGAAGGTGGAAAGGCGCAATGAGGACATCGGGTGTCTGTTCCTGACTGAAGGGGCGGCGGGGGCTACCTCTTCACATGCGTAGACACGCCCGCTCGGCACCTCGAACCAGGCAGTGGAGTGCGCTGCGGGAATCTACGCATGTCCTTGGCAGAACACACCCACGTCCACACGAAAGAGGGGCACATTCCTTGGCCGACAGCGTCATCGGTATCGACTTCGGGTCATCGGGCATCAAGCTCGCTGAAGTCAGAACCGTCAAAGGAACCTCCACGGTCATCAAGCAGGCCTACATGCCCCTTGAGCCGGGCCAGATCATCGACGGCGCCCCGGATCCGAAGGCGGCTGCCACTATCGCAGCGGACCTGAAGTCCTTCCTGGCGACGGAGAAGTTCACCACCCGCGACGCGGTCATGGGGCTGAATTCGGTGGACGACATCTTCGTGAACCGGGCCAGCGCCCCCTGGCATGCGCCCAAGGATTTCCACGCCGCGATTGCCTTCGACATCATCGACAATCCGTCGCTGCTGCTGGGCGCCCCCGAGGACGTGATCCTTGATGCGGTGGTCTTCGATGAGTTCACCGACCCGGCCACCGAAAAGCGCCGGCTGGACGTACTGCTGTGCGGTGTGACCTCCAAGCTGGTGAACACCCAGGTGGAGATCCTGCAGAAGGCGGGGCTGAACCCTTCCGGTGCCGACCTTTCCGGTCTTGCCGCCCTGCGCGCACTGACCCGGATCGAACGCCCCGCGGACAACCTGGACGTCATTGTCGACGTCGGCCGCGACGCACTCTCGGTGCTGATCCACGACAACGGCAAGCCGTACTCCCTCACGCTCCAGACCGGTGCCGCCGGCGAGGCAGCCAGCAGCACCATCGCCGCCGCCCTCCAGGACGAGGATGTTGAGCGGATCAGCCGGGAAAAGGTTGTCTTCTCCCGTGACTACCGGGTCCGCCAGGCGGTTGACGACTACTGCTTCACGGCCACCGGCGCCATCCGCGGCGCCATCCAGTCCTACCTTGACCTGCGCAAGTCCCCGGCGTCCCTGGCCGGCATCACGCTCATCGGCGGCGGCGCTCTGCTGCACGGCCTGCGTGAAGCGGTGCAGGATTCGCTGGCCATCAGCACGGTCATCGGAAAGTTCGACCCCTCTATCCAGGGGGACCCCGAACGGTATTACCTCGGTCCGGTGCTCAGCGCCGATTACACGGTCGCAGTCGGCCTGGCGATGGGAGCAACAGCCTGATGGCACCTGCACAGAAGACCCCGAAAGATCCGAAGCCGCCCAAGGCCCCTAAAGCTCCGAAGGCAGTGAAGCCGCCGAAGACACCTGCGGCTCCGAAGCCGGACAAGGCTGCAGCAGCTGTCATCTGGCCGGAGAGTACCCGCCCGTCGCTGACGTTCCTGCCGGAGAAGATCCGCGGTGCACGCTCACGCCGGCGCGCTGCCCAGAAGGCATCCCTGCTCGCAGCCGGAATGCTGGGCGTGGCTGTTGTCGCCTACATTTCCGTTGCCGCCGGCACCGCCGGTGCGAAAGCGGATCTGAATGAAGCAAACCAGGTCACGGCCGAGCACAAGCAGTACCTGCAGGAACATGCCGCCTTCCAGGACTACTACGACGGTTTCATCAAGCAGAAGAGCGCCGTCGCCGGAATCCTCGAGGATGACATGGCGTACTCCAAGGTCGTCGACGCCCTGAACGACGCCAACACGGTCAACGCCGTGTTCACCACCATCACCAAGTCGGAATCGCTGGAAGGATGCCCGAGCGGAGACCTGTTCTCCCCGTCGGTCGCAGTGGGCTGCCTGGAAATCAGCGGTAACCTGCCCTCGATCAGCGACGTCGGAGTCCTTGCATCATCCCTTGGCTCCTCCAAGGAATTCCTGACCGACCCCTACGTGACCGAGTCCGCTGCAGGGGACGGGAATGCTTCCTTCAAGCTCTCCATCGGCTACACGGATAAGGCATTCAGCTTCAAGGGCGAGAAGTTCCGCCCGACAGACGAGGAGCTCGCCTCCATCAGCCAGGTGCCTGCCCCGGCAGCCGCCGAAATCACCGAGGAGCCGGCACAGTGAAAACCCCGTCCCGCCACATTGCCCCGTACGTCGTCGCCGCAGCAGTTGCTGCGTTCCTGATCTTCCTGGCCTACGTGATGTTCTTCGTGCCGAAGCTGAACGAAACCAAGGCGCTGGAGGACCAGACCGCAACGGTTGCCGCATCCAATGAGGTGCTGGCAGCGAAGAGGGCCATCATCAAGGAAAATGCTGAGAACATCGGCAGCCTCGAGGACCGGGTCGACGAGTTCAACGCCGCCTTCCCTCCGGGATCCTCACAGAAGGAGCTGGTGGCAGCGGTAACCAAGGCGGCTTCGGACTCCGGAGTCACCCTGACCACGCTCAACCCGGCGATTCCTTCCGTCGCAATGATCGCCGAAGAGGTGCCTGCTGAAGATGCCGGCACTGTGGAGACCGGCGAGGCCGATGTGGACGCCGCCCTTGAATCCGTTCAGACGGACGATGGATCCGCGCCGGTTGAGGAGGAGGGCCTCCAGGATTCCTCCGTGGCCATGGTTGCCCTGACGATCAACGCCCAGGGTCGCCAGGAAGCGCTCCGCACGTTCATGCAGAAGCTCGAAAAGCTCGACCGCCCGGTCATGGTGAAGACTTTCTCCTTTGAAGGTGAAGGAGACAAGGTGAACCTGAGCATCACTTCCGAGTCGTTCTTCGTTGCACCGCTTGCCAACCCTGAAAAGGCTGAGGAATCCGGTAAGGAGGAGGCTGCCGAGGGCGCCGCCGATACGGATCAGGCAGACGCGGAAGGCGCTGAGGGTGCGGCGGCCGAGGCCGTGGAAACCGGTGACGGAGATGCTGCGGGCCAGTAGCCCTACACCATAAAGCCGCAATAAGGTACACGTCAGTTTGCTTTATGTCATTTCTCTCACGTAGCTTGTCAATCAACAACAACGATTTGACAAGCGAAGGATCATGAAATGAAGAACGCAACGAAGTACCTGGGAACGATCGTCCTCTCCGCCGGCCTGCTGCTCGGTGCAACAGGCTGCGGAGATGACTCGGCCAAGGAAGATACCGCTGCAGCTGCCGCGGATGAAGCCAAGCTGACCTCTGCCAACGCAGTGGACACCATCGAGAAGTTCTTCGAGGCCACCACTACGGATGAGATCGCTGCTGCTTTCCCGGACAACGCCGACCAGAAGCTCTTCGCTGATGCGGTTCAGCTCACCGATCCTGAAGCCAAGGCCGGTGACATTGCCGGCGCCATGGCCGACTTCGCACTGGTGAAGGTTTTCGAGCCCGAGGCAAAGCTGTCGATTTCGGTTGATGAGTCCAAGGTCGTCATCAAGGACCGCACGGCTACTGTTCCCGTTGAGGCCATTTCCGTGAAGTCCGGCGACAAGGCCGTGGAGAACTCCGCTGCACTGGCTGATGAGGTCAACGACCTGGTCTTCCGCGACGGCTCCTGGCTCATCGCGTTCCCGCAGGCTCCGGAGGCTGAGGCTTCTGCAACTGCTTCCCCGTCAGCATCAGCCGAAGCTACTGCCGACTCCAAGAAGTAGTTCATAACCAGCCTTTCACCGTTTTCCCTGACACCTTCTATGTGTGCGGACGGGGTGCTGTTCCTCACCGTTTCCGGTACTCCCGGAAGCTGGTGGAATGCCCTGTTCATCACTCCTTCTATGTGTGCGGACAGGGACGGAAAAGTCACCGGATCCTTCGCAAAAATCTGACCTTCCATCCCTGCCCGCCACCAGCGGAAAACCACCCCGAAAGGACGGACCGACGCCGCCATGAAAGCAGCCCGGACCACTGAAACACCCCTTGCCCGACGTCCGGCCTCACTGGCCGTGAAGATCACATCCTTCACCCTGGCAGCTGCCCTTCTCGGCACCTCGCTGATGGGCCTGCTCTAGCCGGTCCAGGACACAAGCGGCTCCGCCACCACGGCGGGGCCGCTTTTGCATGTCCGGAACAGTCCGCGGTGAATACAGCCCCGTCGTCTACGCATGTCCCTCCCTAGATAACTGCCCGGCGGGAAGCGCTCCCGTCGGTTGCCAAGCACCAGGGAGCTTCATTGACCACCACAGCCGAGGCGCCGGGAAAGCCCAAGAACACCGAGTATTTCTACCGCGTGAAGCTCGCCGGCGGAAAGACCGAAACGGGCAAGGCGTCCTACCCCTCACGGGCCGCACTGATCGCCAAGCTCACCAGGATGGAGGGCTACGAGTCGATCATGGAGGTCCGTGAGTCCGGGCTTCCGACCGTCGGCAGCAAAGCCCGGCCGAAGCAGCGCTCCCTCGTGGCCGCCTCCCGCCAGCTCTCCCTCTGCCTTGAAGTGGGCATGGACGACCGCGCCTCCATTGATGCGGTGGCCGGCGGCGGCGAAATCGAGGACCCGGTCCTGTCCTACGGACTGGCGCAGGTCTCGAAGGAAATGGGCGCCGAGGGCATGAAGATGTCCGAAGCCATGGCCCGGTACCCGTACATCTTCCCGCAGCTCATGACCGAGACCCTGCACGCCGGCGAAGAAGGCGGCTTCGTCGCCAAGGCTGCAGCCCAGGCAGCCGATGACCTCGAGGCAGCCGATGACCAGCGCGCCAAGCTGAAAAAGGCCATGACCTACCCGATGGTGATCCTGGCGCTCAGTGCCGCGATCTTCGTGTTCATGATGATGTACGTCGTCCCCAAGTTCGGTGGTCTTTACGATGAGCTCTCCGGCGGCACCGCGGAGCTGCCCAAGCTAACCCAGATTGTCATGGCAGCCTCGGACCAGATGATCTGGGCGGTCCCGACCGTAGCCATCGTCGGCGTCATCACAGCCTTCTGGTACCGGCGCAACTCCCAGGAGCAGAAAGTCCGCGAATTCGTGGACCCGCTGAAGTTCAAGCTGCCCATCTTCGGCACCCTCTTCCGCAAGATCGCCCTGGCCCGGTTCTGCAGCGTCCTTGCCTCCCTGACCGAAAACAAGGTCCACGAGATCCAGGCGCTGACGATCACCGCCGGTTCCGTGGGCAATGTGGCCATGGAGAAGGCAATCCTGGATGCCCGCGACGGCAAGCTGCGCGGCGAATCCATCGTCGAGCCCCTGTCCAAGGAACCGCTGTTCCCGAAGCTGCTCATCCAGTTCATGGCCATCGCCGAGGAAACCGGCGGCATGGCCAAGTCCCTGCGCGCCGTCGGCCGGCTCTACGAGCGTGACGCCGAAGCCACCACGAACAACATGGAAGCCCTCATCCAGCCGATCTTCCTCATCGGGATCGCCGCCATGGTCCTGGTCATTGCACTGGCCGTCTACCTTCCGTACTTCTCCATGGGCGACATCGTCTCCCCGTACTAGCGCCGCGGGAGCGGCCGCCCGAAATCTACGCATGTAGGCAGGTGCGGGCAGTTACAGCCAGGCGGTCCGCGGATCACAATCCCAGCCAAGGCTCACTTCTCGAAAGAGGTCGCTCCCGTTGACTAGCTCCACCCTGACCCTAGATCCGCACAAGCTGCGGGCCCGCGCCTTCGGCCGCAAGGACAAAAACCGTGAGGCCAACGCTGACGGCGGCTTCTCGCTGATCGAAATCATGGCTGCCATGGCGATCATCGCCATCCTGGCCCTGGCCATCCTGCCGCAGTTCAGCAAGTTCTTCGAGCGCGCAGCCGTTCAGAACCTGGCCGGCGAGGTTTCCAACGCCGCCCTGCTCGTGGAGTCCGACTACTCCCTGACCGGCAAGGCCACCTACAAGTCCGCCGGCGTCACCAAGTCGGTTGCTGATTCCAAGCACAGCACCGACACGACCCTGGTCGGCTCCCTGCTGACCGAGGCCGGCACTCCGGTCGCTTCGGCCACGGCCAACGGCTACGGCTACCAGATCGTCGGCACCAACCCCGGTGTCACCAACTACACGGTCACCTACAAGTCCACGGGTGCCACCCCGGGCCTTGTGATCGCACCGAAGTAGCCACCAGGGGGAGGCGGTCCAGGCCGCCTCCCCTTCACCGGTCCCATTCCAAAAGAGAGCCACCGCCTGATGCCAGCTGGAACATCCACCCCCGCCGATCTGAACGCCGTCGTGGCCGGAACGGGCATCGCTCTGCTGAAGACCCTGCCCTCACGCAGTTTCGTCCAGGACCGCAGCGCCGCCGGCTGGGGCGACTTCGTACGGTTCGCCTCCAGCGAGGCAACACTGTTCACCCCCGTCAGCTCCCAGCCAAACGAATAGAAGGCGGAATCCGTGAAGAGGTTCAAGGATCGTTTCCAGAAGAAGGACAGGGGCTCGGTGCTGCTCGAAGCCATCGTGTCCCTGGGGATCATCTCTGTGCTGACCCTCGGATACACCGCCACTGCCACCAGTGCGACCATCACCCAGCGCACCGCAGTCAACGACTCCATCGCCACCCAGGTCACCCAGGACGTCTTCGAGACGGCCAGGTCCACCCCGTGGTCCAAGATCGGCACCAAGACCAAACCTGATGACGGCATGCTCCCCTCCGGTGCTACGGCCATCTACGAACCCTCCGACGCGCTGGCAACCACCGGAACCAAGACCCTGCGCGGCCTGAAAGTCACGGTGAAGACCGCCGTCGCCTGGCAGGACAAGCCGGGCGGCACGTCCGCCTTCGGGACCAAGACGCTCATTGTGGACGTCTCATGGCGGGACAACGAGCTGGATGCGGATTCCGCGCACAGCCGCCGGGAAAGCACGATCATCACACCGGGCATCGGCGAGGCAGCACCCTCGAAGGTCCGCTCAGCCAATGAGGCTGCGGTCCTGGACCCGCCTGCAGTGCCAGCCCTCACCGGATCCATCGTCTACGAAGGCCCCAAGGCCCAGGCTTCCTGGAACACTGTCCCCGGCGCCGACGCGTACTCCATCCAGTACCGCATCAACGGCGGCGGCTGGGTCACCAAGAACTATTCCGGATCCCTGAAAACCGCACTGATCGACGGCGAGTACGGCGACGTGGTCGACATGAAGATCAAGTCCTCCGGCCCCACGGGAGAGTCCTACTACAGCCCCGTAGTCACAGTCACCCTCCCGGTGCCCCCTGCCATGCCCGTGATTACCGGCACGGTCAAGAACACCCTGGACGCCGAATTCAGCTGGCCCGCAGTCCCCACCGCCACCTCCTACTGGACGGAAAAGCGCATCAACGGCGGCGCCTGGACAATCGTCAACGCCGCACAGACCGGCCGCACCCTGACGGTTACCGCCACCGCCGGCGACAAAGTCGAGGCGCGCGTCAAAGCGAACCTCTACTCGATCAGCGGACCCTACTCGGCAATCTCCACCGTCACAGTCGAAGAACTGCCGGCCGTGCCTGTGGTTACCGGCAGCGCCGATGATGACGCCTCCGCAACCTTCACCTGGCCGGCCGCCGCACGCGCCACCGGATACCGGGTGGAAAAGCAGATCAACTCCGGCGCATGGACGGTAGTGAGCGAGAAGACCACCAGCAGGACCGCCACCGTAACCGGAACAGGCGGCAACGCACTGAAGCTGCGGGTACAGTCCGTCGGCGCCGCCGGCAGCTCCGCCTACTCGGCCACCGCGGTCGTCACTCTGCCAAACCGTCCTGCCACCCCCGTCGTTACCGGGAAGCTGAATCCGGAAACGGAGTCCGTGGACTTCACCTGGCCTTCAGTGAACTTCGCCTCCAGCTACCGGATCGAGTACAAATACGGCACCGGCGCCTGGCAGGTCCTGAGTACCGCCTCCAAGGGGAACTCGGCCAACGTTGCCGCCAAGGGAAATGCCCTGGTGACGGTCCGCGTGCGGGCAGACAACGGTGCAGCTTCATCCGACTGGAGCGAGAACGAAGCCGTCGCAGCCCCCACCACCCCGATCGGCTGGAAGTACGAACTCATGAACGGCGCCAAGATCCTCGGTGAGCCCACCGGAGGGGAGATCTCCAGCGTCAAGGGAGGCAAATACCGTATCTACGCCAAGGGAGCCATCCTCTGGCACCCCTCCTACGGTGCCTACGCATCCGTGAACGGGCCCATCCGTGACAAGTACCTGGCCATGGGCGGGCACACAGGAGGGCTCGGCTACCCGCTTGGGGATGCAGTCGCCGGTCTCAAGGACGGCGGCAGCAGCCAGAAGTTCGAGGGCGCCAGCATCGTCTACTCACCGGCAACAGGAGCCTATGCAGTGTTTGCCGGAATGGGCAGCAAATGGGCCGATACCGGCTGGGAAAACGGACAGCTGGGCTACCCGACCACCGATGAGGTGTACGGGATGAAGGACGGCTGGGCATACCAGAACTACCAGGGCGGCGCGATCCTCTGGAACCCGAAGACCGGAACCGCATACGCCAGCGTCGGAGCAATCCGGGCCGCATGGGCAGCGCAGGACTTCGAACGGGGCCCGATGGGCTACCCGCAGTCCGACGAGTACTGGATCGGCAACGTTATCCGCCAGAACTACCAGGGCGGCTACTACACATGGACAGAAAAGGGCGGAGTGGTGACACACCGATGAGGACACGCATGCTTGAGCGTCTCGAGACAATGAGGCGCAAAGGGGCGAAGGACCGCGGTGTCATCATGATGTCCACCCTGATCCTGCTCGTCCTGATTTCCGGGACGATCTACGCCATGGTTTCCACGACGGGACGCTCCATCATGAGCGCAACCCTGAACAAGGACTTCGGGCAGGCCGGCCAGCTGGCCGACCACGCCGTCCAGGAAGCCATCTTCCAGCTCAACGAAGAGCCCACCGCCACCAAGCCGACCGCAGCCCACCGTGCCTACAGCACCAAGGATGAGGACGGCGACGGGATCCGGGACTGGAACTGGTACCTGGAGCCGATGACGACCGCCGGAGCCAAGAGTACGGTCATCCACGCTGAAGGCACCTACCGCGGCACGACAAGGAAAGTCGTAGTCAACGCAGGCGCCCTGCTTGTCGGCGGCTTCACCTCCAAGGCAGCCGACCAGCTCACCTACGAGGTTTCCCCGGAAACAGCCTTCAACCACGTGGCCCTGGGCCGGTCCATCACCATGCAGAACGGCATCGGAGTCGGAGCTGACACCAACTTCGTGGACGGCCGCGTCGGCGCGCTGAAGGACAAGCCGGTCATGACCCTTGCCTCCGGCACCAGCGCCAAGAACGCAGCAACCTACCTCCTCTACGGCACCGAGGCATCCAAGTCGGTCCTGGCTGCCTCCTCCCGCATTCCGGCCGGCCTGAAGATGGACTCAAAGTTCATCGACGAGAACATCGGCCGCTGCGGCGGAGCGACAGTGGATCCGTGGGTGGCTTCCGAGCACGGCGGGATCCTGGTCGCCAACGGCAACACCGGCTGCTACTCGGCCATGGAGTTCGACGTGCCCACGACCATCCTCGGATCCGGGGCCTTCAACGCCTTCGTGAATGGCAAGGTCACCATCTCCGCGAACATCAACGGCGCCGCAACCGCGGGCCTGAACATCTACACCAAGGGCGGAGTCGACTTCAGGACAGAAGACGCAGCCGGAACCTCCCTGACGGTAAACAACACGTTCATCTACGCGCCTAACGGCACCTGCCGGACGGTCGTGAACTCGGATGCTGCGAAGTTCCGGTCCACCTCCAAGGGACTGGCCTTCACCGGGTCCCTGGCCTGCGACACCGTGAAGGTAGCCGGCCGGTTTACAGGCCACGTGCCCATCGGGCCGCTGGGTGGAAGCAGTGCCGGAATCAAGCCCGGAGACACCTACAACAGCGAAATCTGGTACCTGGTCGACTACAAGCAGCCGTCCGGGGCACGCAAGTGACGGGCTTCCGGCCGCGCGGTCACGCGAAAACGCGTTCAGCCGCACACAGGGGGAGTATGGCAGTGAAAAAGTTCAGGAACAGGGTAATGCGCGGCAAAGACCGCGGCGCAGTACTGACAGAAGTCCTCGTCGGCATGGCCGTGGGTATCATCATCCTCGGCGGCGGAGCCATGTTCTTCGCCAACATCAATCAGAACAACGCGAATAACTCCGCCCTGCAGGGGAAGAACACCTCCATTGCGGAGGCACTGGACCGCGCCTCGCAGCAGGTTCAGGTGGCAGGGACCATCCTTACCGCCGGCGCCAACGAGCTTGTCATCTCCTCGTCCGAACCGGACACGGGGGACCAGGTCATCAACCGCTGGGTGAAGAGCGGAACGACGTTCTACCAGCAGACCTGGACGGGTGCAGAAAACGCCTACCCGTTCACCCCCGGCGACTGGATTCCGGTAACCAAGACCGGTGCCGCCGCCCCCAACGGTGACGGAAAGCAGGTCACCCGCATCGCCGTCGATGAGCTGAAGTCCGACGCACCTGCCGTGTTCACCTACTACGGCATCGACGGCAGCGACCTGTCCGTTTCCCCTGCCCTGAGTGCCAAGGACGGCGGCACCAACGCCATCAAGCGTGTCGCCATCCACCTGAAGGCCGACGTCGGAGACGCCGGCACGGCAGAAAACTCCACCTCGGCATCCCTGCGCAACGGCAGCGGCGGTGTCTCCGACGGAGCCGCGGCAAGCCCCATCTGCGCGGTCCTGTCCTTTGATGAGCGCGACGAAACCAAGCCGGTGCTCCGCTGGACGGTAGTGCCCGGGTTCCAGGACTACGTCGTCTACCGCAACGCAGCTGCAGTCGCTACGGTCACCGTTCCGGCGGGCAAGACGGTCGGCGGATGGACAGACAACTCCGGCCCGGCCGCCGCAGGTGACGCCGTCACCTACACCGTCTACACGAAGGCCGCCGACGGCACACTCTCCTCCGGTTGCCGGCCCTCCGTCTGGCGCGCACAGATCACCGAGCCCGCCTGGAAGGCCTCCTCTGTGCTGCCCTCCAGCCCCGAAGCTGCAGGCTGGGTTACCGGAGCAGATTCCGAGCTCACACAGCCGCGCATCGTTGTCAGCTGGGGCGCCGTTCCCGGTGCTTCCGGATACGAGCTGAAGTACCGCGAAGTCAACGCTTCCACCGGTGCTCCGATCGCAGGCAAGGAAGCTTTCCTGAACGCGCCCGGATTCACCCAGGGTTCGACCAAGACCGCCCTCACCTGGGACGGCGGCGGCTGGGGCAAGCGTTACGAATGGTTCGTCGAGGCCACCGCCCTGTCCGGCCAGTCCGAGGAATCCACTCACATCCAGACCCTCACCCACCCTGCTGCGCCTGCGAACCTGACCTCTGAGGCCGAATACGGCACCGGGGCGGACGAGGACACGCACGGCCGCAACGTCCTGAAGTGGAAGGCATCCCCGACCGCTACCAGCTACGAGATCTGGCGCTACGCGAACAACTCCGAATCCGGAACGGCTACCAAGATCGGCACGACGGCTGCTCTGACGTACACCGACACGGCTGCGTACGGCACGAAGTACACCTACTACGTGGCCGCCAAGAACAACGGCCCCCGCGGCGTCAACGCTGCCCAGGCAACGGTCACCGAGCTGCGCTCCAGCGCCGGCCCGGAGTCTGATGCGTCCCCGAAGGCCATCGTCAAGACCCAGCTGCAGTACCCGCCCATCCCCGAGATGATTCCCGTCGGACCGAACGGCTCCCGCGACCTCGAGGGCAGCAACCGGATCATGTGGAAAGAAGTTGTTTCCGCGGACGGATACCTTCTGGGTAAGACGACCCGAACGGGCGGCGCGATGGTCTGCCTGGTAGACGACTGCTCAGTAGAGAACTTCGAAGGCATTCAGGAAACCTCCTTTAACGACAAGGTGCCTGCGGGGTCCCAGTTCAACTACTGGGCAAAGTCATACAACGACACAGGGGTGAGCGTTGACTTCTCGGCGAAGGAAGCCACGGTCACGCAGCGTCCGGCTGCCCCTGCACTTCAGGTGACCCGCAAGCCCGACCTCGCCAGCCCGGCATCCTCGTTCGCACTGGTGCCCAACGCTGACGCGGGCCACCAGGCAAAGGACCGTTTCTGCACCGACAAGACCTGCACCTACCAGCTCTTCAAGGACGGCAAGGCCTTCGACGGCGCCAAGGGAGCCAATGACTCCCAGGCAACGGTGGCATGGACGAACATCGCCAACGCAGAGGGTGCCACGATCAACTACGGTGCCAAGTCACGCAACGCAGCCCTGACCAATAACGGCTGGAGCGACGAAGCCCGGGCTACCGTGAAGACCTACCCGGGCCAGTTCAGTGTGCTCGACTGGAGCGGCGACCCCAACGGCAACCGGGCAGAGCGGTTCAACCTGGACCTGCGCAACATCGAAATCGGCGGCTCCTCCTACGGCGCCGTTCAGAACAACTACACCTCCGTTACCTGGTCCCGGTCCGCAGGTGCAGCATCCTTCGACCTCAAGAGGGTTTCGGTTGCCAACGAAAGCCTCGGATCAGCTGCAGGCCTGCCGCACGCATCCAACCTTGCCAAGACCATCAACAGCGGGTCCGATGGAACATGGTCCGAAATCGCAGCTCCCGGAGCGACCTACCGCTATGAGCTGACGGCGACTGCCCCCAACGGGCTGGAGCGCGCTGTGAAGAACCGCTCGTCGTTTGTCACTCCGGCCGATATGCCCCGCGAAGGCAAACAGATCGTTGTCTGCTCGACTGCCGGCTGGAACGCCCCTCAGCTGGTAACGGCACGGCTGATCGACTTCCAGCACAAGCCCCGCTACGGCGACTGGAACGGGGTTACCGTCCGCGGGCTGGAGCACATCAGCCCTGACAACAGGGGGTGGGTCGAATCATCGAACACCACTCTGGGAACCGGAGGCGGCTCACCGGACATCCTGGCCAGCCAGGGATCCCCCTACTACAAGGGTTTCGCCTTCGGCCATGACCTGTGGACCCTCGGTGACAACGGACCCAGCTCCGCCCGGCTCCGGCTGTCACTGGCATCCATGGCCCAGCAGAACCTGGGCTGCGGCCCTGTCGGCCAGGGCGGCAACGCCATGAAGGAGCCCACCTACCCGTGCTACGGATACGTGGAAGGCACCACCTGCGTGGCCGTCAATGACCAGAACCGCCCGCGGTGGGTCACCAAGTAATGAATGCAGCACCGACAGAACGGACGAGCAGGAACATGGGCCTGACCCCCTCGCAGAGGCGGAACCGCCGGCTGGCCGCCGGAACAGCCCTCGCAGCAGTTATCGCTGCGGGGGCCCTGGGCCTGGGCATCTTCGCGAAGAGCAGTGACGGGGGAGCGACAGCGTCCTCCATCCCGGCACTGGTGCCGGCAGACGCCGATACCGTGGTCATCGCCCCGTTCTCCGAAAAGTGGTGGGACAAGGTTGCCCCCATGGATGAGCCGAACAAGAAACTGCCAGAGCTCAAGCCGGCAGCGGCAGACCTGGCCATCGAAAACATCGGATACTCCCGCAGCCAGGACACCGAAGACCACGGAACCCCGTTCGCCTTGCCTCTGAGGCTCTTCTACGTCGAGTCTCCGACCCAGGAGGATGCAGAGAAGGTAGCCGACTGGCTCGAGCACCAGGCCGCATCGGAGAACCGCACGGTAACCGTGGAGGGCGACGTCGTGGTTGTGGGAAGCTCCATCAACTCCTTCAAGCCGCCGGCAGAGTCCATCCTCACCCTGGATACTTATGATCCGGACCAGCCTGCAGATGCTGCAACCATGTGGATGAACACAGGCCGTGAAGCGGTTTCGCTGACCGGTGACGGCGACAGCAGGGAAGCACGTGCCTACGCCGACGTCCTGGCCAACGGCTTCGGGTTCGAGACCGGGACGAAATGGATGGGTACCAGCACTGACGGTGAAAGCTGGGCAGGGGAATTTGCTGCAGGCGGCGTGAACCCCGAGTCGATCGACTTCAAGAAGGCGGTTGAATCCCTCGCAGCGACAGAAGAGGTGCTGGCCGAAGTCGACGGTCCAACCGGCAAGGCCGAGGTCATCAAGCCCGGAGTCGGCGCCATCCTTGACAGTGCATCCTTCGTTGCGGGGACAAAGCACATGGGAACCCCTCTCGAGACCGCCGGAACCGCCTCGGTGAAGGACCCGCTCATCACCGTTACCAATGACGTCACGAGTTGGGATGCATCAATCAGCGGCATCCAGATGGCCAACGAAAATCTTGCTGAACGGAACATCTCCGCGAACGCCGACGAGATGGTGCTTTCCTACTCGTACCGGAAATGATGAGAGAAAATTGTTGACATACATGACAGAAACCTTTCTCTCATGTACCGTCTTGCATATGAAGACGATTATGAAGCGCGCGCTGGCCACTGCCGGCTCCATGGCCCTGCTCAGCGGCGGCCTCATCCTCGGTGCTGCCCCCGCCCAGGCCCTTAGCTGCCCTCCGGGCCAGGTAATGGTTGACCTCGGTGCCATGGGACAGGCCTGCCAGGCAGGTTCCGGCGGCGGCAATAACGGCTCCGGCGGCGGAAACTACGGCGGAGGCGGCGGATCCGGCCCCGGCACGGTGACCGGCCCTCCGGCATCCGGCGGCAACAACTACGGACCGACCCCGGGCTACAAGCCTCCGGTCCAGAACTACACCCCGCCCGCCCCGGCTCCGGTCTACAACCCGCCCGCACCGGCCCCGGTCTACAACCCGCCTGCCCAGACGTACACGCCTCCGACGTACAACCAGCCGGCGCAGACGTACACGCCTCCGAGCAACAACTACACGGCTCCGTCCGGCGGCGGCTACACGCCTTACGTGAACCCGGGCACGGGTGCCGCGGTCACGCAGAACGAGGCGGGAACCTGGGTGGATTCCAGCACCGGCGCTGCAGTTGATGCCGGGGTTGCAGCTGAGGCTTCCGCCGCGGCCGAGAACACCGGTTCGGATAACGCTGCAGCCGACAAGAAGGCGGAAGAGAAAAAGGCCGCCGAGAAGAAGGCAGCAGACGCCAAGGCAGCCGAGAAGAAAGCTGCGGACGCCAAGGCGGCCAAGGCGGCTTCCGTGAAGACGGCCACCGAGAAGGCAGCTGCCTACCAGCAGATGTTCTCAGCGGCCGAAAGCGCAGCCTCCGCGCGCTGACGTTCCACTTGAAAGCCCCGTCTGACACTGCGTCCGGCGGGGCTTTCCTGTCGTGCAGGTGGGCACTGTGAATTGTTGCCAAAACGGCTAAACTGATACGGTATTCGTCCCCCAGACTACGGAGTCAGATGACCACCGCCGCCCCTTCCCCGCTTGCCGCATTCCGCAGCAGCAGGGACCTTTTCCTCAACAGTGTCGTCTCCGGTGTGAGCGGCCTTGAATCGGCCGTCCTGGAATTCGAGCAGGAACATGCCCGCCGCACGGCAGCCGCTGAGAGCGAAGCAGCACGCCTGCGCGATGTGAACGCAGATCTCCTTGCCGAGCTGGGTGAGAAGGAAGAGGCTCTGCAGGAAGCACGGGCAGGAGCACCGGTGGTGAATATCCCGGCTGCCGCTGAAGATCCGGCCGCACTGGCCGAAGCCCGAGAGGTCATCCGCCAGCTGGAGTCCCGCCTTGCCGAGCGCCCGGAGGCGGATGCATCCGAAGACCGCGGGGACCCGCAGGACGCGGCTGAAATTGCGCGGCTGAAGCTCGAGCTGGCAGGCGCCGGCGAAACGATCTCCGCCCAGGCCCGCAGCCTCCAGGAAGAGGCACGCCTGCGTGAACAGCTCGCAGATGAAGCCCGGAGCCGCCGCGAGGAGTACGACCTGAATGTGGCGGGACTGAAGACGGACATCTCCGAGCTGGAGGAGGACGTCAGGGAAGCAGCCCGGACCCTGGAAGAGCGCACCGAAGCGGCACGCACTGCTGCCCGCGCTGAAGCACTGAACGTCATCAAGGCGGTAGCTGCCGACAGCCCGGACACCCCGCTGGAGGAAGCAATGGACATGGTCATCATCGCCATGGACGTTCCCCCCGAGGCTGCCGGCAAGGAGGAGACATCCGAACCCGCGGCAGACGATAGCGGGCCCGCCGGCAGCGGACTGGAGATCCCCGAACTCGAAACAGACCACGACCAGCCCCCGCTGCCCTTCGAGGGCGACGACTCGTTCTTCGCCTCGCTGGCGCCGCCGGTCGTGCAGGAAGAGGCCAGCATCTTCGGGATGCAGGATGAACCTGAAGAGTCGGACAGGGACGGAGCCGGCCTGGAGCCGCAGCTGATGTTCGACATCGACGACCCCGAGGAAGCAGAACGCGGTACGGACAATGACGCGCCGAAGCCCGGGTTCGGAATGTTCCGCAAGAACACCGGCCAGGCCGCGTAGGACACACACAAAAGCCCCCGCAGGAGAAATCCCGCGGGGGCTTTTCCGTACCCGGATCAGGCCTGGGGAGCCATGGAAGCGAGCCTCTTGGACTGCGCTGCAGCCAATGCTGCTCCCTTGAGCGGGCGGCCGTTCTCATCGAGACCCGCATCGCCCATCAGCTCTGCCATCGGATCCTTCATGGCAGCGCGCCGCTGAGCCGTGTTGTCGGGCTCGTCGGCGTCGAAGGCGTCCTCCAGCTGGGCCATCTGCTTGCGGGTGGGCTCGGGCTGGTCCGTCTTGGGGACACCGAGCTTCTCCAGCCAGGCGCGGTACTGGGTCACTTCGGCGTAGTAGGACTTGAAGACCGAGGGCTCATCACCTTCGGGCTCCGAGGACCCCACACCGCGGGACGCGGCACTGTCGGTGCGGACATTCTCCGGCACCAGGGGAACGCGGTCCGGATCCGAGAACACCAGGTTCCGGTTACCGGGGGTCGGCTTGGCGCCCATGAGCAGCTTGTGGTGCAGGTTCGTGCGCAGGGCCGGCTCGATGCCGGTGTTTGCCGAGGCAACCTGGGTGGCCAGCATCAGGAAGACGCCGGTGAAGCGCAACTCTGCGGCCACACGCTTGATGCCGTTCTTCAGGATCTCCTTGTACAGGTTGGTGCGCTGGGCTTCCTCTGCCATGTCCTTGAGCAGCTGCGGGGCGTCCTTGCCGGCCTTGGGTACCGCTTCCAGGGCGAACAGGCCGGTGAGCTCATCGACGATGACGATCAGGGGCTTCAGACCCTTGCTCTTGGGCAGCAGCTTCCAGTCGTTCACCCCGTGGGACTTGATGTAGGCGGAGCGGCGTTCGCCTTCCTCCATGATCAGCCGGATGGCGACCGCGGACTGTGCGGGGGAGGCGCATCCCCAGCCGCCCGGGCGGACGTATTCCTTGCACCATTCGAAGTCGGCACTCTTGGTGGGAAGGTCGATGATGGCCAGTTCGGCGCCCTTGGCCAGCCAGGTGGCAAGGTAGCAGTTCAGCAGCACGGTCTTGCCGCCGCCGGAGATGCCGCCGAGCTGGGCATGTGCGCCGGCGTTCATGTCCAGGAAGAACGTTTCACCGACCGTTTCACCGGCGGACGGCAGCTTCATGCCCAGCGGGATCCGGAAGGTCTTCTTGTCCGTGTGGTCGAACTTCACGACGGCGTCCATGGGAGTCGGGATCGCACCGGGGAAGGTCGGGGGAGTGGAGGGAATGAGGGATGCTGTCAGCTTGCGGGCGTCGACCTTCACGTACCAGCCCTCATTGCCGACCACGGTGGTGGCCACTTCCTCCAGCTTGGATTCATGCTTGGAGGGCACGTACTGGCGGGGCAGCTCGAGGTCGAAGCCGCCGTCGCGCCGGGGTTTTACCTGCACCTCCCAGGGCTTCACGCCCAGGGCCACGGAGACGGCGCCGCGGCAGCGCGCGACGTCGGGGGAGAGCTTCGTCAGCACAGCCGTGCCCAGGAACGGCTCGAAGCGGGTCATCTCCCAACCGTCACCGTGCTGGTCGGCCAGCTTGATGGCCATCTTCTCGCCGTCGCTGGGCTTGGTGCCGCGGATCAGCCGGACAGTCTTCGACTTGGAATTCTCCGACTGGCTGACCGAAGTGATGGTCACCTGCCGGGTGGCAACGGCGACAAGGCCGGGGGTGCCGTCGGGTCGTGTCACGGATTCAATGGAGTCGATCTCGAAACCGTCACCGTGCATCTCGGCGATCTTCTTCTCGACCTGCTTGGTGTGCTTTTCAGGCTGGAAGCCGGAAGGCAGGTTGATCCGGATCCGTTCGGTGTTGGAAGCCAAGGGGCGCGTCCTTCGATAGGCAAAGTTCTCTGCCTGTGGACATGCGTAGACAGGCAGCTTTGCCGGCTTCGGCAGGCAGGGCCGGGGAGGGATAAATGCAAGGACCGTGCGCGGATATTCTCAAAACGCACCCAGTGTGAGAAGATCAGGACCAGATGTTCTCAGGAGGAACCAATGGACCAGCCACGGCATCCGCGCGGCACCGGCACCGGCGGGCAGTTCGCCGCCGTCTCTCATTCGGAGTCAGGCATCACCCTGGGCAAAACCAGCCAGTGGCCTGCCCTGGAATACGAAGAGCGGCCGTGGAATGCGGACCCGGACCATTCACTCTCGCGCCGGAGCCGGCTGCTGGCCAGGGGCCCCTACGAGGCTGCTGTTCCCCCGGAGATCGCAGAGCTGGAGCCGGTGGTGGATTCCCGCACCCAGGCGCTGGCCGAGGCCGCGACCGTGGAAATGGTGCGGTTCGACACCGATATGGGTCATGACCCGCTGCCGTTCTCGGCCCTGCTGCTGCGCAGCGAATCCGCATCCAGCTCCCAGATTGAGAACCTCACCGCCGGCGCCCGCCGCATCGCCCTGGCAAGGCTGGGGGACACCTCGAGCTCCAATGCTGCGCTGGTCGCCTCCAATGTACGGGCCATGCAGGCCGCCGTTCACTTCTCCGAAGACCTGAGCGTGAAGAACATTGCGCTCATGCACCACGCGCTGCTCAACGGCTCCAACCAGTCGATCGCCGGCCAGTACCGCGACACCCAGGTGTGGATCCGCGGCAACTCTCCCCACACCGCAGAGTTCGTTCCCCCGCACCACGACCGGGTGCCGAAAGCGATGGATGATCTGGTCGCCTTCATGCGCCGGGATGACATCCCCGTGCTCACCCAGGCAGCCATAGCCCATGCACAGTTCGAGACCATCCACCCCTTCGCAGACGGCAACGGCCGAACCGGACGGGCGATCGTCAGCTCGCTCCTGAAAGCCAAAGAGGTCACCCGGAAAGTCACCGTGCCCGTTTCCTCCGGCCTGCTCACCGATACGCGGTCCTACTTCGATGCATTGGACGCCTACCGGGAAGGTGACGTGGCACCTATTGTCGAGCGGTTCGCAGAGTCGTCAGTCCTGGCGGTCGACAACGGCCGACGCCTGGCTCAGGACATCAGGGCCGTAAAAGACTCCTACGCGGAGCGTGCCGCAGACGCACCGACTTCTGTCCGCCGGATCCTTGAACTGCTGCCGGGCGAACCGGCCGTCACCGCGGACATGCTGGCTGAATACGCAGGCTTGTCCACCGCTACTTCCTACCGGGCGATAGAGCGCCTCCAGGAAGCTGGAATCCTGGCGCCGGCCGGAAAGATCAAGGGCACCAGCATCTGGGTTGCACCGGACATCCTGGCCGCCCTGGACGCCTTCGCTGACCGGGCCGGGCGCCGCAGCCGAGCCTGAGACCCCGTACGGAGCAGGGCCGGCGGCGACCGCCCCCGCGGATGCCGCACACATAACAGGCATGGAAGACTACACAGAAGCCCCGGCCGGACCGGAAACCGCCGACGGTGCATCAGCGCGTCTGATCGACACCGTCAAGGAACTGCTCTCAAGCGCGCTGAGCTCCGACCCGGGCAACATGTCCGTGGACCTGGGCGGCTGCTACATCTCACCCCTTATTGAGCTGCTCCATGCCGTCGAGGCCGGTACCGCGGGCGCAGCCCTGTACCCGCTGGTCCGTGAAGTCGTGGCCATGGAGGAATCCCTGGCTTCCCGTGCACGCGACGTCGCCAGCGGTTCAGCGGCCATCAACCCCGTACGCGTCATCGGATCCCTGCGCGAGCTGGAGAATCTGGCGTCCGACTCCGTCGTCTGCTCACCGTGGGCTCCCTCAAGCGTCTACCAGACCGACAGCGAGAGCCGGTGGTACGAGCCCGGAAGCGAGGAAACCCTCCCGGCCGGAGCCGTCTGGGAACTGATGACCGGAAGTGACAGCGGCATCGTCATGGATGAAGACCGCCGGGTATGGGTGCTCTATGACGCCGGTTCCCCCGTGCCGAAGCCGGGACCCGCCAGCGACCACGGCTACCTCACCATGGCCAACGCCGGGCGCGCAGAGCGCTTCATCACCCACCCCACGCTGTCCGAGGCGCGGTCCGTAATCGAGGCGCTCTGCTCACAGCCGGGCGGCGCCCCCGCGTTCCTGGCCATCCGGTACCGTGCCGGAGGAGATTCAGTCTTCCGCGGCATCACCCCGGTCTCACCCGGAACGACACCCGGGCAGCTCCCCTGGAAGCAGACGGACTCATGAGCACGGGGGAACCGGACGTCCGGGACCTGGTCCGGGATCTCAACGGCTTCCTCGGGCCCACGCTCGTAGCCGCCCTGTCCGCCAGCAGAGACCGCCGGATCAGCATTGCCTGGGCCGAGCCGGACGGGCCTGTACCGCCGTCTGAGGCACTGGAACGCCTGCAGTGCGCCCACGACCAGTTCCGGCTTATTGGCGGCGCAGAGGGCGGTGATGTGGCCCGCCTGTGGTTCATCGGAATGAACCCCCGGCTCGGTGATTCATCACCTGCCGAGGCGATAAGGGAAGGCCGGTTCGCGGACGTTGCCGCAGCTGCCCGGGAAATGGCTGAAGGCGGAGGATTTTCCTGATGGCCGCCCGTCCGCATAGCGTCATAAGAGCAGTGCCCGCGGCCGCGGCCGGCCCGGATAACAGGAACAGAGGAACAGCAGTGGGCTTTACGACCGTCCGATCGAATTACGACGTACGCATGCTCGCCGACCACCTCAAGGACCCCCGGCGTGAAGTTCCCGTCGTCGTTGTCTCTTCCGTGAAGACCGGCCCCGTCATTGATCCGGAGGCGGTGGCCGTGAAGCTTGCCGGTGTCGCCGAGGTGTACCTGCTGGCCACCCCCGCGGCCGCGTTTGAACTGGAAGACCAGATGCCCGAGGACACCTCGATATACGGGGGAGGAGCCCGCTCCTACCCGGCAGGCACAGCGTGGATGACCTACGGGCAGAAGTCGATGGTCCGCCTGGCCTACACGGCCGAGGAAGCCAGGAGCGTCGTCGGCCTGATCGTGGAAGACGTCATGGACATGCCGGACTACATTCCCCCGGCACCGGTCCGGCGTCATGCCGCACCGGCCAAGGCGCCTGCACGGACCCAGGTCTCCGGAACGGTATCCATGGTGCTGGACGGTGGGGCCGTCGTAAAACTGGACGGCGGATCCATCGCCAGTATCGACACCACCGCAGCCGCCCCCGGCGTACCTGCCTCCTCGATCCTCACGCCCGGAACGGCAGTCTCAGGGATCCTGGAGGGGGCAACCCTGGACATCTCCGCCATGTTCAATACCCCCGGCGAAGCGGTTGACCATTTCCTGCCCGGTCTCACGTACCCCGCGCAGGTGTCCGGAACGAAGACCGTACTGCTCTTCCCCGGGCTTGAAGTCCGCTGCCGGCACGAAGCATCCGAGGCCGAGATCGTTGCCGTCACCATTGAGCTGAAAGGCAGGGCGGACGGCAAGGGATGGAAGCTGGCCGCCGCCGAAGGCGTTCCCGTGGCTGCAGCGCCGCCGGTCCTTCGCGGAGGAGGCATCCCCTGGATTGTCCCCGGTGAATCTCCTGCAGTGCGAGCCGAGCCGGCGCCCGACGAAGAGCAGGAACAGGTTCTGCCTGCCCCGGAGATGCCGGAAGACCTCGTGCCGGCGGACGGAGGAAACCTCGAGGACGTCAGCGCCGAAGCATCGCTGGCTGCCTTGGACGTGGTCCGGCGCGGACTTGAGAGCCTTGCCGGCATCAACACCCGGTTGGCAGGGGATGTCCGGGAGCTCCAGGACGAAATCGAAGAGCTCCGCTCTTCGCCTGCCCAGCCGGCCGGGGCAGTCCCGGTTCCCTCGCCCGTCACCTCGGGTACGGAGGTACTGCGCCTGCGGGGGCACATCGAACGACTCCAGGACGAGCGCAGGGACCTCCTTGATGACCTGCAGCGGGCCGTGCGGGACGCCGACGGACTGGCACGCGACCTGCTGGCTAGCCGGATGGAAAACCAGCGGCTGCGCGACGGGATCCGCACGGAGAAGGAGCGGGCATCGAGGGCGCGTTCCATCGCCCGGGAAAACGCCGCCGACGAAGCCGCCGAAAGCATTGCGTTCATGGATCCTGCAGACCAGTTCAGGCACGAGGTCTACCAGGAATGGGTCAAGCGCATTCCGGCGTCCTCGAAGGCGGACCTTCCACTGGCCGGGTTCGACCTTGCTCCCGGCTTCCTGGCCTCAGTTGACGGGACCCAGGGCGTGGACCGTTCCAAGGTGGTCGCAGTCGCGGTGGAGGTACTTACAGGCCTGGCCGAGACGATGCCCGGCAGGGAGATGCACCGCCTGCGCAACGGGGTCACCGGAAGCGCCCCCTGGGTGGAGGACGCATCGCTGGGCACAGCCTGGCGGGTCTCCCTGCAGGTGAAGACGGCTTCGGCCCGGCGCCTGCATTTCTGGCGGGGTGAGGGCGGGAAGATCACCTTCGCCAACATCGGTGTCCACGACGACAGCCTGAACTGACCGATGCGGTCTTCGGTGCCGGCCGCACACATAGGAGTCATGAGCGAACACTCCAAAGCCCCTTCCACGGCCGAAACCACCGAGGCAGCCCGGGAGCTGCTGAAAAGCTCCGGGCTCAGTACCGCCCAGATCGGACGGCTCACCGGCACCTCGGCCAGGAGCGTGCACTCTTGGGCGAGCGGAACAGTTCTGTCCCCGGCGCGCGCCAAGCGGCTGATGGAGCTGCACGAGCTGGTGTTCAGCCTTGACGCTTCCAGCCCAGCCGCCCGGCTGGCCCTCATGCTGGACTCATCCCGCGGCCAGAGCCTTTTCCACCGGTTCCACGCCGCCACGCCGCGGCCTCAGCAGATCCAGTTCCCCATCCCGGTTATGGAGCGCCTGGGCGCCTGAACCCTGGGACAGGCAGCTGCGCCGGGATCCTGACGGCCGCACACAGTATTTTCGGATGCCCGGTCCGGCGCGAAGGTTTCGCGGCACCCGGATCCGGGCAAAAGGAGAGCCATGTCCAGGAACGAATGGGAACGGGGCATCATCACCCTTCCCGCATCGGAGTTCGCCAAAGTCCGCCAGGCAGTCCAGCAGGGCGAGACGGCCCACAAGGAGCAGGTCTTCGAGCTAAGCCAGGAGTTCTGGAAAGGGCTGAACCGCAAGCAGCAGACCGATCCGGGGGAGTACCTCAAGGCTGGCCAGCAGTTCATCGCTGCCAAGGACAGGGAACGCATCCGGGCTTTCGTCCCCGGCCGGAATACTGAGACGGACAAGACCCGGGACAAGCTCCTTGACGACCTCAGTGAGGCCCTGGAACTGGACGGGTATGCACGCAGGCCTGCCCGGGTCCTGAAGACTGACATGGACTTTCCGACCAACCGCACGACCGACTTCAACGCCGGCTACGGCGAGGTGATCTTCGACAAGAAGACCAACCAGGTCGAGTGGATCGTCGAAGAGAACAACAACGCAGTCGAGCACGCCCATGCCCACCCGGTGGCCAATGCGTTCTTCGATGCTGTCTCGAAGGTGAGATGGACCCGCGGGACCGGTGGCGTCTTCACCGGCAACGACGAGTACCGAAGGGAAGCCTCCTATGAAGGTGGCGCGAGCAACTACGTCACGACGGCGTTCGGACCTGTCGGTGCAGACGAGGCACCCGACAACTGCAGGCCGTTCATCGACTCGAAGGGCAAGGCGACCACCCAGAAGGACCTAGACGCCGTCGGACGGGCCAAAACCCTGGCCATGTTTGAAGCGCAGCGAAAAGCCCAGGAAGCCTACGCGAAATCCGTGAAGGCTTCGGGAGCCCAGCCGCGCGGCCACAACGGCCATGCCGGCCAGTACACCTACCGCAGCCATGGAGAACCCACCTTCAGGCTCTAGGAGGGTCAGGCAGATAACGCCAGGGCAGTCGATGTCGGAGGAGACGGATAGCATCCGTTAGTCACTCCACCCCGTCATCGAAAGGCCGTAGACCAGTGCCGGCACGACTGACCAATGAAACCGCCGTTTCGCGCCTACTCGAACTCGGGTACGAGGCAATAGAGGATTACCCTGGCGGTTCTAAGCCCTGGCGCGCGAAACACCTGAACTGCGGCGAGGATGTGACCCTGACGTGGAACCGGGCATATGCGGGCGATTTTCCACGCTGCAGCTGCAGGCTCGTTGAGACTGCGATGAGTCACGCTGGGGCGGCTGTACGGCGGATGGCCGCCAACGCCCCGGCAGCTGTGGAGCGCATGAGAGCGGCTGGCTGGGAGCCGCTGGAACCATACCCCGGCTCCCACGAACAGTGGCGCTGCCGGTGCATGGACTGCGGGTCCGAGGGCCTGCCCAAACTGCATGGTGTTGACAAGTCCAAAGGCTGCAGAACCTGCTCCGGCCGACATCTAATCACTGAGGAAAGCGCACGAGAGGTACTGCTGGAGTCCGGATGGCGGCCCCTCGTCGCGTTCCCCGGCGCGAGGGCGCATTGGCCCAGCATCTGCATGAAGTGCGGAGAGGAAGGCCTGCCGGTCTACGAAACGGTGCATGCAAGAAAAAGCGGCTGCAGGAAATGCTCTGCACGGCTGAACGGCTTGAAGCGCCGGCAGAAGTTTGAGCCCACCGCGGTGATGGTCATGCAGGGCATGCAGCTGCAGCCGCTTGAACCGTTCCCCGGATCCCATAAGCAATGGCTGTGCCGGTGCCTGCGGTGCGGAAACCTTACCCGCACAACATACGGCAGCGTCTCATCAGGTAGCCGGGGGTGCCAGACTTGTCGGCGCCTTGCGCAGGGGACAACTAAAAAGGCGACCTACGCAGCCACGGCTGAGGCGAGGATCAGGGCGGCGGGGTACAGCCCGCTGGTTCCCTACCCCGGAATGGAAGGGCCTTGGGCTTGTCTGTGCCGCTGCGGCCGAGAAACCGCCGTCTGGGTAGCCCAGCTGGGCGAGGGAAGCCGCGGGTGCCGGTGGTGTGCCGACTACGGCTTCAAGATGGGTGCCCCTGGCGTAACGTACCTGCTCGTAAACGAAGAGCTCGGAGCGATCAAGGTGGGTGTCACCGCAGTGGACTCCAGCAGACTCAAGGTATTCCGACGGTACGGATGGCGGGCAGCCCTCATTGAGCAGTTCGAGTCGGGATTCGAGGCAATGTCGGCGGAGAAGGAGATTCTTGACTGGTGGCGGAACGACCTTGGCCTGCCGGCCTACTTGTCACCGGAAGATATGCCTGTCGGCGGGTCCAGGGAGACAGCAGAGCTGGAATTGATGCCGGTCTACATAGCCGTAGAGCGCCTGCGTGAGACATCACTTCGGCTGCGGAAACTCCTGCAGGCATTGCCTAGCAAGAGCCAGGAAGACGCACCGGCGGCGTACCCCTAGACTGGGTTCAATTTCGCACTGAAGGGGAAGCCATGGAAAGCACCGGCATCACCAATGTCCACGACCGGCTGAGGTCCTGGGCCCGCGGCACACTGTCCGACGAGGCGGGAGTCGAACTGCTCATCCGCGGCTATGGCGGACGTTTCGCCAGGCTCACACAGCCCTGGATCAGGACCCACTCCGGCAGCGACACGGCTGTCGTCTTCTGGAGGCATATCCCTGAGTACATCGGTGGTCTTTCCGGCGGCGAAAGCCGCTACCTGATGCTCACGGCGTCGCTGGCCGACGGACTTGAAGTCCGCCTTGACGGGACGTTCCCGCGCCTGGACTACGCGGAGCAGGACCTGGTGCTGTCCGCCCTGCGGCATGCCGGCGGCCGGCGGGTCTGGCCGATGGTGGCATAGCGGAGCCGGCCGGCAGCGCTGACACGCTGCGGGACGTCGGAACGGCATTCCGGCCGACTTCCGTTGCCTCTGCGGACGCGACGTCCTAGCATCCCGCCATGGCTGATCGAAACGCAGCACCTCACGGTCCAGTCCAGATGCTCAGGGGCTTCCGGGAAGGATGGGAGTGGGGCTCCTGGGCGATCAGTGTTGCTGGCACGCTGTTCTCGGCTGCGCAGGCTGTCGGCCTGCCTGACTTTCTCATTGAAGTGAGCCTCTTCGGGTTTGCCTGTTATGTGGCGGCAATTCCGGTCTCATTGATTATGTTTTCCATCTCCGCCGCTGTGGAAAAAGTGACCGGCAGACAAGTCGGCGACACCGTCTCGATCACCGTCCTGATCCTGGGAGTCCTTGCGGGCGCTCTCTTCCTGCGCTCGGAGGTATTCGTACACATGGACCCTGCTGAGATGGATACTTTCGGCCGGGTTGTCTTTTCCCTGCTTGGTGCAGCCATCCTTCTCACGCCGCTCTATTTTCTGTGGAGCAGGTATGGGAGACGGTCCCGTGGCCGCGGTGCCCGGGGGCGCAGGAGGGCTGCTCCCCCGGGCTGAATTCCAACGCCGATAATCAACGTTATGTAAAGTTGTTGCACTGAGTGCAATATCCTGATCAGGAACCAAGCACCTCTTCGACCGGATCGGCTTAGCCCGGGTCGAACTTACGGGTGGCTTTCGGCAATGGGTTCATCGTCCTCCGAAGCCGTGGACGCTGATGCCTTGTATGCCTCTACGATGAACTGCTCCAGGATGGTCCGCTCGATCCGCCACTGCCCACGGCCGCCAACCTGAATGGCAGGCAGCTCTCCGGTGCGGATCAATCCGCGGATGACAGAGGAACTGGTGTTCAGCTCCTCGGCGACCTGTTGAAGGGTCAGGAATCGAGGGCCTGGCTGCTCAGTCATGCGACCATCCTGCCCCGCCGGCTACTGGAGGGTCCCCCACGGCACGCGCGTCGCCACTCCCCCGGCATCGCTGGCTGCAAGAGAGGCACGATATTGCCTATTGAGACAGTGCGGCCCTTCGTTCCACATCGCATCGCCATGAATCGGCAGGATATTGCCTAATTCGCCAGTTTCTGAGCATAATGTGAGCCAGAAGCCCGCAATGGGCATGATATTGCCGCTGGAGGAAGACGTGGAAGACATCATTGCGCTCGGAGAAGCGATCCGCAGCGCCAGGAAGGCGTCAGGCATCACCCAGGCCGATCTGGCGGACCTTGCCGGTATTGCCGTGCGGACGGTCCGCGCAATCGAGTCCGGCGCAGGCAACCCGTCCCTGGCCGCCGTCGTCGGCGCCGCCAACGCAGTCGGCCTGAAGATCAGGGCGATCTGATGGCTGACCTGCAGGGGCTTCGCTATGTTGCACGGGCTGATGTCTTCAAGGGCGGGCACCTCGCCGGAACCATCACTCGCACCGACGGCGGCGGCACCTCCTTCAGCTATGACCCGGCCTACCTCACCGAAGGCAGGCCCGCCGTGGCCACCACCATCCCGGTCACCGCCGACGCCGACGCCGACGCCGCGGCGGCGGCCGGCGGCGCCCTGCCGCCGTTCTTCACCGGGTTGCTTCCCGAAGGCCACCGGCTGACCGTTCTGCGCAATGCGGCCAAGACCAGCCTGGACGACGAGCTCACCCTTCTGCTCGCCGTCGGCGCCGACGTGCCCGGCGACGTCCAGGTAGTCCCTGCAGGCGAGAAACCGGCAGAACCGGCGGCACTGGCCGACACTACAAAACCGGAGGAGCTGGACTTCGCAGAACTGGCAGGTGCCCTGGACCTTCACGGGCTTCCCGGAGTGCAGGACAAAGCCAGCGCCTCCATGCTGACCGCTCCCCTGGCCATGCGCCGGCACCGGTACATTCTCAAGCTGGATCCGCCCGAATACCCTCACCTGGTGCCCAATGAAGCGCTGCACCTGACGGCAGCCAGGAAGTTGAAGATCCCGGTGGCCAAGGCATCAGTCGTGACCGACAAACGGGGCACCGGCGGGCTGCTCGTCGAACGTTTCGACCGGCAGAGCCCAGACGGGAAGACCTGGACGAGCCTGCCCCAGGAAGACGCCGCACAAGTGATGGGCCTGCCGCCGGCCTCCAAATACAACGTCTCGGCAGAGGACGCCGTCAATGCCCTGACTGAAGCCTGCCGTGCCCGCCCTGTGGCCGCCAGGAACCTGTACCTGCAGTTCCTCTTCGCCTGGCTGACCGGCAACGGGGACCTGCATGCCAAGAACATCTCCATCCTGGGCGGTCCCACCGGGTTCGCTGTCGCACCGGTCTACGACGTGCCGTGCACCCTGCTCTACGGGGACGACACACTGGCCCTGAGCATCGCCGGCAGGACGAAGGGCCTGAAAGCCCGACACTGGACCGAATTCGCAGAAGCCATCAGCCTCCCGGCACGCGCTGCAGCTTCGGCCAACAGGATCGCACTGGCCGCGGCGGCCACTGTCGACCTCACTGCCCTGCCCGTGGAAGGTTCTCCGCTGCGGGGTGCCGTACGCGAGCTTCGCCACCGCAGGGCAGAGCTCGATAGCTAGCGTCGTCGTGAAAGCCAAAAAGGAGCCGGCGTGGCTGGCTGCACCGCACCGACTCCCCCCGAGCCCTGATCCCCTGCAACTACCGCCCGACCGTCTCCAGGCCGTGGGTGTACATCATGTCGTCCAGCTCCTTGAGGGCGTTCCGGGCCTCGCGCAGGTCTTCCCGGGTGAACGCACCGGCCAGGGCCGAGATGACGGTACCGGCGATGACGCGGGCTTCAGCTTCCTTGCTGGCCTTGCGCATGTGACTGGGAACGATCCGGAACGCCTCGGGAACCAGAACGTTGACGCCTTTGAAGCGCCGGACGTGGTCGAAGTACCTGGTGTCGCCGCGGCGGGTCGCCACTTCGACGGCGCCCTGGATGGCGGCTTCCAGCTCGGTGGCCGCGTAATCGTGTGAATTCAGCTCTACGCCCTCGTACTGGAAGTTGAGGCTGATGCCGGTGCCGCCGTGGTTGTGGCCGGTCCCGTAGGTAGTCACGCTGTAGTAGGGCTCGCCGATGGACGTCCAGACCTTCCCGTCGATGACGATCATCTTTCCGATGCGGTCGGTTACTTCCTTCTCCGCTTCTTCGCGTTCGGCGGCCCAGCTGTCGCGTTCCTGCTCTGCCGGGAAGTGGGCGCTGCCCGCGGTGATGTCGCGGAACAGGGTGTAGAAGCTTCCGTTGTACGTGCGAAGGCCGGCGCCGGGACGGTCAATGCTGTGCGAAAGCAGTTCGTTTTCGTCGAAGGTGCAGGCAACCGGAGCCTCGGCCGAGGTCAGGGACGGGATGCCGGTGGTCATCGTGAATGTTTCTTCAACCTGGCGCGGCTTCCGGCAGCGCGGCGGAACGCGGAACGGACGGTATGTGACGGTCGTGGTGATCGTGAAGTTATCCATACCCCTTATGTGTGCGGCAAGGGGGTTGGAATTCGCCGCTGATTGCCTTCGCCGGGCAAAGAAATAGCCAGAAGCAACCTGGCTCCCGGCTATTTCTTCAAGGTGCCGGAGATCCCGGCCAACCGCTACTTCAGGTTCGCTACGGCGTAGTCAGCTTCCTCAGGGGTGAACTGTCCGCCGTACTCGCTCGTCAGCTGATCCCGGATCTTCTCAGGGGACAGTGCCATATCGTCCTGGTAGGTCTGGGCCTGGTTCAGCGCGTTAACTTTGAAGTCTGCCTTCACATTGTCGACGGCGTACTGGGCTGCCTCTGCGGAGAACTTTCCGCCGAACTCAGAGACCAGCTGGTCATAAAGGCCTGCCTTGCTCAGGTACGCCATGTCCGAGTAGCTTTTGGCCTGCTTGAGCGCCGACTGGTACTCCTTGGGCACGGACGAATCGACTGCGGGTTCCTCCGGTCCTACAGCAGCCGGCGGCTGTGCGGTCGAGCTGCTCTCGATGGCCGATCCGACTGCCATCATGCCGGAGAACATCATGACGATCGAGGCGATGGCGCTCAGGGCCCAGTAGCTGGCGGTGACGATCCACGCCGTCTTTCTGCTGGCCTGGTAGCCGTCGAGCGGGCGGCCCTGCTTGTCCGTCTGGTTTCCGGTCAGGGTGATGATCAGGTCGACCAGCGACCAGATGCCGAAGCCGCCAAGCGTCAGGAGCTTCAGGACGCCGGTACCGATCTTGCCCAGGTAAAACCGGTCAACGCCCAGTCCGCCCAGAAGGAGTGCGAGCAGCCAGGTTGTGACGAAGGACTTCTTGGGGGCCGTATCGGCCATGTAGCTGTTAGTGCTCAAGGGTCTGCTTTCTCTTTGCATCTCATTGGAATTGTCGGAACCCCACGGCAACCGCCGACATCGGGCCCTGCAGGCTTACCCGTGGAAGTCAGGGTCGGTGAAGCACCTGCAGTCGTCGGCATGTCTGGCGAACGCAGAGGAGAAGTACCACTCCCCCGTGAACCGGGAATAGCGCGGCGAGTTGTCGTAGGTGTGGCCGTCGATGGCCGTGTAGTGCTTGTCCTCAGGGCGGTCCTGTGCCGTGGGCGTGGATTCGTCGGGATTCAACCGCTGATGAAAGCTCATGGCCCCTATGTGTGCGGCAGGAGTGGATTCCGTCTGCGTTCACCCGTCTCCCCCGCCGGCACGGGCCTACGCATGTCCTCTTGCTGGAGCCGAAGCCGGACTCCACCGCAGAGAAGGAGCACCATCATGCCCGCCGACAACACTGAAGCACCGGTACCGCTACCGGGGTGGAATGAGCTGGATCTTGCCCCCGCCATCGGCGAAGAGGCGCTGTCCCGGCTCCTGGCAGGCAGCAGCGAACCGCTGGCAATCCACCAGGGTGCTCCCGCCGGCGGCAGGCAGACCCGCCCGGCAGGCTTACGCTGCATCAAGTTCAAGGGCACACAGAAGGATGCCGAAAAACTCTGCACGACGACGGCCAGGGTAGGCACGTGGCAGTACAAGATCAACAGGAAGGAATGAGAGTTGAGAATCCAGATGAAATCGGGGTCTGTTCACCTGGACCCTTCAGAGCGTCGCGAGTTTTCCATCGTCAAGGGAGGAATCGGAAGGAACCAGCATGGAGGCGCTGACAACCCTGTAGGAACGTACGACCTCGGGTATTATCTGCTGCTCTGCACGGAATCTGACGCTAACGGATCTGTTCTTATCCAGAAGGCCAGGCCCGATCTACTGCAAATCTGCATCCACATAATTGAACGAGAGCTCTTGGTGGATAACCCACATCTCAAGACCGCGGATATTCTCGCCGAAGCCTACAAAATCCGAGTTGCCGCAACCAGAGATTCAGCCTGACAACTACCAGCTCGGCACTTTTGCGGTGTTTGAGGAGTTTGGCGGCAACTGCATATCACGTTTGCGGAGGGCTCCGGCTGTGGCCATGCCCCTCCTTCGTTGGCGGCAGGAAGGGCGGCGTCCCAGGTAGGAGTGCCGGTATCGCTTGGACGCGTCTACGCATGTCCAGTTCCAAAAGCCCGCAGCGATGGAAGCAGTACCGGCATCATGCGGACCCACGGAGCACGCCGAAGGACTGAACATGGATCCAGCAATGCAAGAGAAGAACGCCCTGACGGGAAGCCCGCGCGCTGCGGCCCGCATGGAAGCCCTGACCGGATGGGCCGCAGAAGCTGTCGCCCGAGGTCATGCCGTGCCGAGCCACTCGGACCTGGAAAAGGTGGCCCTGGCGAATTCGGCCGGCACTGACGGGATCAACCAGGAGTCCGTAGAGCCCTGGGCCACCACTATCGCCTGGCTCCTGAAGCAGACCAGCTTTGGAGTCAAGGCTGCGCACGCTCACCTTCCGGAAGAGCTTTACGCCCCCGCGGGCTGGGTTCCGACCCTTCCTGATCTTCCGGCACCAGAGCTTCAGGAGCCCCCGGTGAAGACAGTGTCTGCTGCGCCCACGGAAGAAGAGGCACCCGGGGTGGAAAGTCCTTCTCAGCAGCCGGCCAGCGGACCTAAGACACCCAAGTGGGAAACCACTGCGCGCAGTGAAGTCATGGCGGCTGTAAAGAAATTCTCCGGGCCCCTGCAGAGCCTGGTCGATCGTGACGCCAACGAGGGCGACACCCGCCTGCTGATCACAGACATGCTCTGCGAAGGATTGGGGTACGACAAGTTCACCGATCTCACCACTGAATTCAGGGTCAAGCAGGATTTCGCTGACTACGGAGTGCGGATCGACAAGCAGCTGGTTGCTTTCATTGAAGTGAAGCGCGTCAGCCAGAAACTTAACGAGCGGCATCTGCGTCAGGTCCAGATGTATGCCGTCAATGAGGGTGTGGAATGGATGGTGCTCACCAACGGCCGGGTTTGGCAGGCCTACCACCTCACCGGGGGCCTGCCCGTCATCGTCAACCTTGCCCTGGAAATTGACCTCCTCGGGCCTGAGTCCCTGGAATCCAAGGCAGAAGCGTTGTTCTTCCTGCACAGGGAAGCTCTCAAGCGCCGCCGCATCGACGAACTATGGAAGCACCGTGCCGCGACGGCTCCTGAAGCGTTGCTCGGCATCATCCTTTCGGAGACGGTGATTGCCGCTATCCGCAAAGAGGTGAAACGGGGTACCGGCATCTCCACTACCCCTGAAGCCATCGCCGACGTCATCCGTGAAGGCGTCGTGGACAGCAAGCTGCTTGCGAAGCATTTGCTCAAACGGTGAGGTAGCAGCTGCGGCGGCTGCTTGGCATGCCGCTCGGGGGACCCTTGGCTTCTGCCGGGGGCCCTCTGCTTCCCGATGACGGGCCGGGGTTGATTTGCCGGTAGATTTACCCCGGAAGAACTTACGGGGGAAGAAATGAAGAACAAGTCTCAGCTGGGCGCCATCCTGGCGGTCGTAGCGCTCGTCGTGCTGGTTATCGTCATTGCCGTCGCTGGCTGGCCATCGTCGGAACCGGCGGCGAAGGCCGCTCCGTCTGCCGCGGCCACGAAGACCGCTGCTGCTACGCCTAAGGCGACAGCAACCCCGAAGCCGACCCGGACGGCTACTCCGACGGCAACCCCGTCTCCTGCCGGCATAAGCATCGAGTTCGATAGCTGCTATATCCCTTCGCAGCAGAAATCCATGGACTTTGCCTCACTGCAGGAGATCTGGGCTTACCCCGTGCCTGTGCACTGCAGCAGCAATGTCCAGAGCCAAGGGACCCCGAGTGAGGTCCAGATGAAAGCCCTGGAGGCAGCCGGCGCGGAATACAGGCACACTGCCCTGAAGAGCCTCTACGGGGTGTGTGCGGACACCGAGGGAATCCCTATCGACAAGGTCGTAAGCGGCGCCCAGGCAAAGGAGCTGGCCGCAGCCTACATCCTGTGCCCGGACCACCCGAAGGCGGCGGTGATCGAGGCAACGATCGCTTCCGGCCAGTCGCTCATCGCAGAGGAAGAGGCCAACAGGCTGGCCATCGCCGAGGGCCGGCAGGTCGACTCCGGCAAGTACCTCGTGGGCGTCGATGTCCAGCCCGGTGTCTGGGAGACCGTCGGCCCCAAGGTCACTGAGTGCTACTGGGAGATCTCCGACGCCGCCGGCAACATCATCGAGAACAACTTCATCAACGTTGCACCCCAGTTCAGCATCACCATCCCTGAGGGGGCGGCCGGGTTCACCGTCCAGGGCTGCACTTTCCGGAAGATCGGTTAGCAGGAGACCGGCCCCTTGCCTGATAAGCCCTCCCCCATGTGGCACGATTCCCAACGCTGGCTGAAGACCCTGGAAGAAGTAGCGGCCTTCCGCACCACGTACGGCGTCCTTCCGGGAGACAGCGGCCGGAGCCCGAGGGAAAGGGCCCTGCAGCAGTGGCTGAAGCGGCAGGGAGCCAAGGCAATCGAGGGTGCACTCACCGACGTCCAGGTGAAGGCTCTGGACCTGGTGGACGGAGACTGGCGGGCAAACCAGACCACCCTCTCCTGGGAGAACAACCTTGCCGCGGCGATCCTGGATTATCAGGAACGCGGCCGGGTCCCGGGCAATGAGGAAGGCGCCGGCCCGTGGCTGCTGCGCCAGCGAAGCCGCATGGCAGCCGGCAAACTCACCGAGGACCAGGTGAAAGCCCTGGATGAGGCAATCCCCGGGTGGCGGAACCTGGACCGCATCAAATGGTCCGAACGTGCGAAGGATCTGGCCCGGTACGTCACTGCCTGGGGAAGGTTCCCGTCCAGCCGTTCCAAAGACCCGGAAGGGCTCCGGCTGTACACGTGGCTGGCCTTCCAGCGGAAGAAGCTCAGGCAGGGCCGGCTTGATGGCGGGCAGGTCGCCGAGCTCAACGATCTCGTCCCGGGATGGCGGGGCAGGAACCAGGACCGGGAAGCGATCTAGGAATCCTCCGGGCGGTTGTTGCTGTCCACGAAGGTCTGGATGACGGCCAGCACCGCTGAAACCTGCCCGTCGGTGAGTGCGGCGGTATCTGCCGGCATGAGCCGGGTCAGCTTCGGTGAAGCATCCTCGCTGACGATGCCCAGGCTGGCCGCGCACGCATCTACGACGGCGGACGCGTTGACCCTCAGCCCCCGTGCCAGGCCGGTGATGGTGTCCGGATCCGGGAAGCGGTTCTGGTCCTTGGTGGCCAGCTGCTGGATCCTGCCCGGGGTGGGAACTCCCCCGCAGTCCCTGGAGAGCTGGTCGTAGGTCCTGCGGCCTTTGCAGGACGTGATGAGTTCTCCGAGTGTTACTGGCATTGGTGGTGCTCCCTGCTGGATCGAGACTTTTCGCCTTAAACGCTACAGGGAAGGCCGACAAACCCAGGATTCAGCGCAGGGCGCGCGACAGGAAGCTTTCCAAGGCGTTGACGACCCGCGGTGCCGTCCATGCCAGGGTCCCGCGGGCCTTTGGCGCCGGTGCAAGAATGCCTGCAGCCGTGAGCTGGTCCAGGGCACGGTACGCTGCCGACTCGGAACATCCTGAGACGGCCATAGCCGTTGCCGCAGTCAGGGCAGGGGCCCGGACGAGATCTGCTGCGATGTGCAGCGCCGCCGGCGACCTGGTGCGTCCCAGAAGCACCCTGTGCTCCTCGGCTGCCTTGTTGACGTCGGCCAGGAGCATCAGACAGTTGTCCAGGGTGATGAAGGCGGCCTCCGTGAAGAACTCCACGATGGAGCAGGGATTTCCGTCCCGGTAATTTTCAAGGGCCCAGGCGTACCCGCGCGTGTTGCCGGCCAGTCCGGCCGAGAGCGGGATGAGGGATGAGCCCGTAACGCCGGCGGCACGGAGCATGGCCAGTACCAGCGCCCGCCCGGTGCGGCCGTTGGCGGTTGCGTAGGGTGCAGCTGCAGTGAAGTGCGCATGGGCCAGTCCGGCATGGGCGAGTACCGGCATATCGGCCCGCCCCATGAATTCGGTGAGGTCTTTCAATCCCGGGCCGGCCAGGGCTGCCCTCTCCCCCGTTATTGTCCTGTGCAGCTCGGCGATGCCCGGGGCCCCGAGGAGCGGATGCCCGCGGTCCGTGCGGGTAACTGCCAGGGCGGTTGCCAGAATCCTGCCGGTGTCCGGTCCGGCGGCGGACGGCGCCAGGGTGCCGGTGATGATCTGGTCTGCGGTGGCATGGATGCCGTCGAGAGCACTGCTGCATGCTGCTTCGGCCAGGATGAGCAGCGGCTTGAGTGCGGGATTCGCTGCGTCGAAGCGGACCATCTCGATGACTGCCATCTCGGCTGCTGAAAGCAGGGCCGGATCAAGGACCGGCGCCAGGTCGGACAGGTCCGGGATACCCGGATCGGGAGGGTCCTGACCGTCGTCGATTTCATCCACCTGTCTGCTGCGGATCTCGGTCCGGTCCCTCAAAAGTGCTGTCATCCTCCCAGTTAATGGGCTAAGTGGGAGAACTGGCAAGGAAATGCCCCTGTTTCCGCCCCGATAGCCGGCGCCCCGGCGCTTTCCCGGAAGGCCGTACACAGACCGAGGGATTAGGGGGGACCTATGACACTGGCAGTAATGAACCGAGTCCCGGAGGGCGTACCTACGGGCGGACAGTTTGCAGCGCAGCACCACGCTGAAGCGGATGTTGTGCTCACCATCTCTGCCCTCACGGGCGAAGAGGCCGGGAATACGGCGCGGAATTCGGCATGGGAGGACAGGCTTGCCGAAGTCCTGGAATACATGGACGCGTACGGGGCGATGCCGACGCACAATCCGTCCCACCATGAGTCAAAGCGGCTGGCAGGCTGGCTGAACGACCAGAGGCGCGCCAAGGACACCATCCCGGAGCGGCGGGCACAGCTGCTCGATGACAACGTGCCCGGGTGGCGCGACCCGCGTGAGGCTTCCTGGCAGAAGAAGCTGGCTGAAATCCGCGACTACCGCGAAGCCAACGGGCGCCTGCCGGCCGCCGGCAAGGAATCCAACGAGGTCTCAAGCTACGGCCGGTGGCTGGTCTACCAGCGCAGGAACGAGAACAAGCTACCCGAGCACCGCATCCGTGCATTGGACGAGCTGGACCGGGACTGGCGTGACCCGAACCCACTCTCATGGGCGAAGAACGTGGACCGGGCTGCAGTTGTCGTTGAGCGGCTCGGGCGTTTCCCCACCTCGGGGGCGCAGGATCCTGAAGAGCACCGCGTAGCCGAATGGCTCAGCTCCCAGCGCACACACCGTTCACGGATGACGCCGGAGCAGGTCCGGGAACTGGACACCCGGCTTCCGGGCTGGAACAGGGGCCGCGAGCAGGTGTGGCAGGAACGCCTGAGCTGGACGTCCGAGTTCTGCCGCCGCAACAAACGCTTCCCTTCCCAGCACAGCGTGAATGTCGTTGAAGCCAGCCACGCAGCCTGGGTCCGCGCCCAGCGCCGGACAGCCACCAACCTCAGTGACGAACGTGCAGCGCAGCTGGATGAGATGCTGCCCGGCTGGCGCCGATAGGGCCTAGCTGGGACGGTAGGTGCTCACCATCGGGCATTCGAAGGGGTCACGCCCGGAGAGCCCGACCTTGTTCAGGTAGGTGATGACGTTCGCGTACGAGCGCAGCAGGGTCGTCTCCGTGTAAGGGATCTGATGCTCGGCACAGTACGCGCGCGTCAGCTCCGCAGCCCGGGCCAGGTGCGGCCGCGGCATGGACGGGAACAGGTGGTGTTCGGCCTGGTAGTTCAGCCCGCCCATGAACGTTCCGGTGAACCGGCCGGTGACGTTGCGGCTGGTGAGCACCTGGCGTGAGAGAAAGTCGATCCTGGAGCCGGCGGGGATCAGGGGCATGCCTTTGTGGTTGGGGGCGAAGGAGGCTCCCATATAGACGCCGAAGACTGCCAGCTGGACGGCGACGAACGCTGCAGCAATGCCGGCAGGCAGGAAGGCGAAGACGAGTGTCAGGTAGAAGCCGATCCGGCTGAAGACCATGGCCAGTTCGGCGCCGCGCCCCGGGACCTTCCTGGCCGTGAACAGGTACTTGATCGACTGGACATGCAGGTTCACGCCTTCACCCATGAGCAGCGGGAAGAACGCCCATCCCTGACGGCGGGTCAGCCATGCCATGAAGCCGGTGCGTGCCTGGGCCTGCTCGGGCAGGAACGAGACCGTGTCCTGTTCGATGTCCGGGTCCTTGCCGATGGTGTTCGGGTTGGCGTGGTGGCGGTTGTGCTTGTTCATCCACCACTGGTAGCTGATGCCCACGATCAGGTTGGCGATGAGCCGTCCTGCCCTGTCGTTGGCCGGCCCCGATGCGAAGACCTGCCGGTGGCTGGCTTCGTGGGCCAGGAAGGCGAACTGTGTGAAGAGGATGCCCAGGAAGGCTGCCGGGATCAGCTGGAACCAGGAGTCCCCGATGAAGACCATGGCAGCTCCTGTGGCTGCAGTCAGGCCGGCCAGCAGGGCGAAGACCTTGATGTAGAAGCCGGTGGCCCGGTCCAGGAGGCCTTCCGCCTTGATCTGTTTCAGCAGTGTCGAATAGCCGGCGGCTGCGGTGTTGCGCGGGGACGGGGTGGTGGGGGTTGTGCTCACAGTGCCTCGTTGTTCAATCGGTTAGTGCAGTTGCAAATTCTACTGAGATACATGCGCAGAGGACCGGCGCTGGCATCGGCATTGAAATGTATGACGCCCGGCACTGTGACGCGACACGGCCGAATTTCTGTTTTCCCTTAATCCGGGGGAAGCCCGGAGCCCGGTGATAGTTTTTAGGTATCGGAAACAGATTTGCAATCACATCTGTGGTCACCCGGCCTTCCGATGCCTTTCGAGACTGATCAAGGACCGATAGCCCTCTCCCCCAGGGCCGGAAATTAAGGACAAGATCATGACTGTTGAAGTACGGAAGCGTCCAGGACGCAAGTCCAAGGGCGACCGTAAGCTCATTGGGTTCCGTCTTGCTACCGAGCAGGCGGACATCGTCAGTGAGATCGCAGCCGCCGAGGGATACAGGTATGTCAGTGACTGGGTGGCCAGCGTGGTTTCAGACCGTATCGAACACACAGACCTAAGCGTGATCGACCACCAGGAGGAACTTCCTATCGGTCGCATCGCTTAAACACAGAAGGCCCGCACTGGGCGGGCCTTCGAAGTATGTAGCTTCCACCTGAGTTAGCTTGCCGGCGATACAGGTTGAAGCATTTGCACGGTCCGTTCTCTTTGCAGGGAGAGCGGTCCAAAAAGCCTTGGGAGGCTTTTCGTCTTCCAACACCGGGTTTTCCTTTGCAGGGGAACACCCGGGCCTTACACATCCCCGTCGAGGAGGAATAGCACCATCGTACAACAGAATGCTTACCAACTACCAGACTTACAGAGTCCGGGCGTGTCCCGCGTGTCGCAGGACGCTGTCGACCACTCGAGTGTCTGGTCTGCCCTGGCCCCGTTGCTGGCCGGGCAACCCCGGGTACGCCTGTCCAGGGACGGCGGAAAGTCCTACCCCCAGCGTTTCGAACGCGATCTGACTCCCGGCCTGCCCTCCTACCCGGCAGCTGTACGGATCTTCGGCAAGGACGGCACCTGCGCCGCCATCTTCCTGGACTTTGACTCCTCAGTTGCCGGTGTCGACTGGGTTGAAGCCGATGTCCGGGCCGCCCAGAAGTGGCTGCACAGCGTAGGCGCCCGCTGGATCGAGGACTACTCCCCCAACGGCGGCCGCCACCTGTACGTCCCTCTTGCCCGCCGCGTCGCCTTCTCTGAAGCGCGTGATCTCGTCGAAGCCCTCGGAAGCCGTTTCCGGAGCCTGGACAAGACCCCGCACCAGAACATCCTGCACGGGTGCATGCGTACCCCGGGGAGCCCGCACAAGCGCGGCGGCCACCAGATGCTGGCCATGAGCCTGTCCATGGCGTACGACGTCGCCCGCCGGCGCAACAGCGCAGAGGTGTGGGAGACCATGACCAAGGATCTGGCCCGGGAGATGGCAGCTGCCCACGCCTACCGGCTGGAACAGGCAGCGCCGCTTGTATCCGATGCCCCTGAACCTGCAGGCGTCGAACCGGCCCTCGGAATGTCACGCGCCATGCAGCGGATTGCAGTCACAGGTCTCTATGAGGTGAACCGGTACAAGTCCGACTCGGAGGCGCGCCAGGGCGTCATTGCCGGCGCCGCGGCCTCAGGCATGGCTGTCACCGACGTCCAGCTCCGGATGAAGCAGGGCCTCTGGCCTGGTCTCGCATCCTTCTACGCCCGCTACCCGGCCCGTCACAGGGCTGCGGCACTGCAGCGGGACTGGAGGAAAGCACAGACGTTCCTCCAGCGAAAAGCCGATCAGAAGCCGATGAAGAACAGTGTCCGTATTTCCCCCACAAGCAAGCTCTCTACACAGGCGGGGGGCTTACATGGTCGTAGTTCTTCACCGCTCACAGACGAAAACGAACACAGGTTCATCAGGTCATGGCGAAACGGGCTTCGCATCCTCGAGCACCGGTACAGGTCCAGGGAAGGCCTCGCAAGGAGAATGGTCCTTCGTGCACTGGGAGAAGCAGCCCACATGAGTGCGAGCAGGTACATCGAGTTCGGAGACAGATCCCTTGCAGTGGCCACCGGCCTCGACCACACCACGGTCGGATTCCACCTGCGTGCCCTGAGGGCGGAGAAGGATCCCCTGGTCACCCTCATAGAAGCCGGCCGCGGAACCAAGGGCGATCTCTATATGCTCACCATCCCGGATACCGTCATGAAAGCTGTTGAGGACCTC
Organism: Arthrobacter sp. zg-Y1110; assembly: GCF_025244865.1. NCBI lineage: Bacteria > Bacillati > Actinomycetota > Actinomycetes > Micrococcales > Micrococcaceae > Arthrobacter > Arthrobacter sp. zg-Y1110. The sequence goes on along the minus strand of NZ_CP104273.1, from coordinate 15,978 downwards.
TCCTGGCGGAAAGGGAAAATCCACGCCCTGCGTCCGGTCTTCCGAGAACTCGGCCTGCCCGCCGCCTTTGTCTACGAAGCAGTCGAGGAATCCCCTGAACCCATGTCGACCATGGAGATTGTCCGTACGACAGGCCTTTCCCGCAGCGCCGTCTCGGAGGCACTGGAGATCCTTGCCTCCTGGAACATGGTCTCCCGCGGCAACGGCTGGTCCGTTGTGGCAGGCACGTCGCTGAAGACGCTGGCCGAGTACTTCGGTGTCCTTGAAGCCGTGGCCGCCCAGATCCATACCTACCGGATCCAGCGCGCCCAGTGGAGGGAATGGCTCGCCCGCAATGCCAACGTCGTGCAGCTCATGCCGGCCCCCGACGACGACTATCCCTGGGAGGACTTCGAGGGCCCACCGGATGAGATGACCCTGGCCCACTTCGCCTTCCGGGCCGCCGGCTGATTCCCGCACCAGGACTCTGTTAGTAACAGACTCTGTGACTCTGTTGCTTCCCCCGTGCTCCGGATTGGCGTCCAGCCGTACACAGATGCTGCATGAGCACCTTGCCGCAGGACATCATGCCCGACCACTCCCCCGACGCCGATGAGCTGGGGCGGTACATCCACTCCCAGGAGATGATCCAGAAGAAGCTGGGCGCCGAACTCCGCAGCGCCCGTCTGGCGGCCGCGGCCAGGAAGATCCGCGCGCAGGCGCCGGCAATCCACGACGTCGTGATTTCAATCAACGGCCATGCCGACATTGTGCTGCTGGATGCAGTCGACGCCTCAGGCAACCAGGCCTCCGCCGAGGACCGCCTTGCCGCCGAGGAGATCATTTCAGGGCTTCCGAGGGTGGACTACCTCCACCCGGCCGGATCCCGCATCAACATCACCGACGCTGCAGCCTGGTGGACCGGCCGGTAACCGTTTGTCTGCTCCGCTCCCCCGGGTGCCGCACACAGAGCTGGTATGACAATCACACCAAACCGCCATCCTGAAGGCACGCCTGCCGGCGGGCAGTTCGCCGCATCCACCCACCCGGAACCCGAGGGCATCTCACTCACGACACCGGAGCCGGCAGAGGAACTCTGCGACGAGTGCGGTGACGAGAAGGACGACGACGGCACCTGCATGAACTGCCAGTGCGGTGAGTGCGGGGAGACCCTCAACAACGGCGAAGGCTACGACGGACTCTGCGGCAACTGCGCCGACGCCGAAGAGGGCGGCAGTCAGATCTTCGACATGCAGCTACGCAATGCCGAGGGCGAATACTCGGACTTCTCCGTGAACCGCCTCGATGACGGGCACTACGAAGTTGAAGACGGCGACGGCAACGCAGTCCTGGAGTTCTACCACTCCGGCGACGAGGAGGACCACGACTCCATCCAGGAGAACGCCGTCGAAGCCCTCAACGGAGCCGGCCACAAGGTCAGCGAGTAGCCCATGCCGGTGGACACCTGCACCCCAAGGCACGCCAACGGCCGCTTCGCACTCAAGGACAGGGCGGAAGCCGGCATCGTCCTGGGCGCCGCCGACCCCGAGGCCGAAACGGCACAGCTGCTTGCAGGGTTCACCGGCACCGACCCGCGCCTGGACATCTGGCGGCGCTACCCGGACATCACCGAGGATGAGGACGAGGCCACCGACGACTGGGCGTGCGGCGAGGTGAGCGCCCAGTTCGCCGACTACGCCCGATCCGAGGGATGGGACGCCGAGGTTGTTGAAGCCCAGGCAGACGATCCGTGGGCCGACCTGCATGTCTGGGTGCAGCTGCGAAGGGACGGGCGGACCGTAGCCGTGGACTGGACGGCGAGGCAGTACCACAACCTCAAGGAGCTCAGCCGGGATCCGAAGGTACTCGCCGCCCCCTGGCCGCTGACCTGGGATCCGGATCAGGATCCGGGCGAACACCCGTTCATGGGCAGCTTCACCCCGTCCTAACCGCCTGATGCCGCTCCCCGCCGGCTGCCGCCGCACACAGGAAGGTATGACTACCTCAAATTTCAGCCGCCATCCCCGCGGCGTTCCCGCCGGCGGCCGTTTCGCAGTCCCCACCTTCACAGAAGCGAAGCTCTTCCTCGACACCCCGGACACCCGCCTGGTCAACACGACCCTGCGCTACTCCGATGAGATCAAGGACCTCGCTGACGCCGGCCTCAAAGGCAGGGTCCTCGACTATCAGGGAGACGACGTGGACGTTCCTGATGACGCGGTCATCTACGAATCCGAAGACTCACACCAGCTTGTTCTTTCAGGGATCGGCACCGAAGAGTTCACTGTCCACTATCTCGCTGAAGGCGACGACGCAGCCTTCCGAATCACCCACAACGAGGCAGTCACGGCGCCTGAGGCAGTGGACTCCATTGAAGCCGCCATGTGGCAGGTCGACATCCGGGGCGCGTTCTCGAAGGTGTTTGACGGCGACGAATACGAAATCCGGAACACCGACCTTCGCCGCGGTGGCGGCGGGAACACCGGAGCAAGCCTGATCCTGAGCGACAGCGAGAACAACTGGATCAGCCTCGACCACGACTACGCCACCGGTGAAACGAGTGCGACTCCAGAAGGAGGCCCGCTGGAAGATCCCCTGGACGATCGGGCACTCGACAAAGTCATTAAGGATCTCGTTGGCCGTGAAGGACAGGCAGCTGCCGCCGAGGCTTTCGGAAAAGCGTTGGCCGAAGCGTCCGTATACACAGGCGCCGGTAGATACCTGGGCGTACACCGCTAGAACCAATTTCCCCGCGCAGCTGTCCATCCAGCCGCACACAGGAAGGCATGACTACTCCACACATGAACCGCCAGCCCCAGGGAATCCCCGTCGGCGGCCAGTTCGCATCCACCGCCCACACAGAACCGCAGGGAGTGAACCTCAGCCCGGCAGCCGGCACCGACATCAACGAGCTCGATGCCCGCGGCACGGAATTGTACGAAGAGGTGGAGCGCGCCCGGGACCACTTCAGCGATGTTTTCCTGGCCATGCAGCACGTCGAGCTGAAGACCCTCGGCGTCGGACTGAAGCAGAACTATCCGGACGCCCGCTACCTGGTCCTTGAAGACGACCCCGAGGGCGGCGGGTACTGGATCAATTCGATGGTTGATGCCAATGGCAGCGTGATCCCGCCCAAGAGCGACTTCTTCGAAGAAGAGAGCCTCCTGGACGATGACGGGCCCGCTGTCGGAAGCGTCATCGCAGACCTTGACCGCCGGTCCGTGCGGTGGATGCAGGGCGTCACCGATGATGACGGCGACGCTGCAAGCATGGGCCAGGCCCCCGAGTACGTGCGCATCGACCTGGACAGGGCATCCGCCCTTGAACTGCCGGAGCAGAAGACGCGACTGGATGCTTCCCTGATCGGCGACTCGACCCGCGACGCGGTCAACGATGCGGTGGACCTGGCCATCGAAGCCCTTACCGACGAACTGGCAAACAAGAACACGGACTACGACGACGAGGAACGGACAGCACTCGAGGCCCGCCTGGATGCACTCGTCCAGCTGAAGCAGCCCTGACAGACCGCCGACTCAGGTACTAGCACCTCAAGAGGAAGGGGCCGTCGAATCACCGACGGCCCCTTCCTCTTTTGTGCAGCCTTCCCCGCTCCCCGGCACGCCCAGCCGCACACAGGAGGGCATGACTACACCGCACATGAACCGCCAGCCGCAGGGAATCCCTGTCGGCGGCCAGTTCGCAGCCACCGCACACGCAGAACCTGCCCGAGTAACCCTGTACGGCGACCTGTCCGGAAGCATAACGCCGGCAGGCGCCTGGGTCGCAGCCTTCAACCTTGGGAAAACAGGCTTGGAAGGAGACTTCACCCCCTACACCGGCGGCAACCCTGACGCCCCCGAAGGGTCCCTGAACTACGTTTCCCCGTCCGGACACGAGCTGGTCCTCTCCGGCGTCGGCACCGAAGACTTCCAGATCCACCACTTTGACCCGAGCGAAGAGAACACCTTCACCATCGGCGCCGGCGACGGCCGGAACCCGGTCAAGGCCGCCAAAGACATCCAGGACGCACTCTGGGACCTCGAAGTCCGGGACGCCTTCGACGCGGGCTTCAGCGACGGCAACGTCTACGAGATCCGCGATACCGAACTGGGCCGCACCGCGGATGGAGAGAATTACGGCGCCATGATGATCCGGGACGATGACGACAACGAATTCACCGTCCGGCACAACTACGACACCGGCGAAACCAGCCTCTCAATCCCCGGGTACGGCCCGCTGGACGGACCGGCGGAGGGCGCCGCACTGGACTCGATCATCGTAGACATGGCCGAGGAACCCGACGACGGGAACAACGACGTTGCCGCAGCGCGCGCCTTCGAGAAAATCAGGGCGTTCGCCCTCAAGGCTCCGGGTGCCGGCGACCGCATCGACGCCAGGAAGGCCACCCCCGTGATGCAGCAGATGCTGGAAATCTCGGGCGCAGTCCAGGCCGAGCACCCGGAAATGTCCACACAGCAGGCACGCAACATCACCGTGGCCGGGGCCAGCGCCCAGATGGGCCTGGACTACATCGACGCATCCCGGCGTTCCAACGAGTCCGGAAACACCGGCGCCGCGGCGCTGTATGCAATCGGTATCGGCTCCATGAGGCAGCTTCCGTCCCAGCTCACTGAGCACAAGGACGACACGGCAAAGATGCGCACGGCCATCAGGGAAGCCCGCTCCAAGCTCGGCGTCGACGGACGGATGCTGGACAGCTTCGCCCCGAACGGCCGGCAGCCTGTCTTCCAGGAGCTGGATAACCATCTGAAGACGATGGACGACTTCCTCTCCGGGCCCTAACCAGCCGGGCAGCGGCCGGGACATTTCCGTCCCGGCCGCTGCTGCGCGCAGCCGGGGTTTGCCGCACACAGGATGGTATGACTAATTTCCGCAACCGCCAGCCCGAGGGCATCCCCACCGGTGGCCAGTTCGCCACCATGACCAAATCCGAAGCCGACGTCAGCCTTGCCACCGGCACGAACACGCTCACCATCGACGAAGACTGCAGCACTGAAGCCGTACAGGCCCTGGCCGACGCAGGCCTGAAGGGCCGGATCGAGCCGTACCGCGGCGACGATGAGGACATGCCTGAGGGAATGGTGGTTTACAGCAGCCCCGCGGGCCATGAAATCGGTATCTCCGGCCTGGGCGGCGAAGAGGTCGAGATCAGGATCATGACCGATGACGAGTACCGCTCCCTCAGGATGAGCCACACCGGCAAACCGTCCGCCGAAGAAGTCGTGAAGGCTATCGAAGTGGCTGCCTGGACTGAAGACGTCACCGATTCCTTCAGCGTGGGCTTCACCGACGGCGAGAACGAGATCCGCGAAACGTACTTCGACCGGAACACCGAAACCGGTGATTTTGTGGCAGGCATGACGCTCTCGGACCAGGACGGCAACTGGCTCACGGTCGACCACAACTACACGACCGGGGAAACGACAGCGACACCCGAATCCGGCCCCGGCACCCACCCGCTGCCCCCGGTGGACCTGGACGCGGTCATGTCGGACATGACCGGCACGGATGCCAGCGGCAACTCCCAGGCTGTCGCGGCCGCCGCATTCGGCAGGATCCGGAACCGCCTCGAAGACGAGCCGTTCTACAACAAGCTCGCGCAGGCCCAGCTGCCAAGCCAGTAGGTTCTCCAAGCAAAGGCCGGTGGAGTCATTTCCGCCGGCCTTTGTCGTGTCCTGGCCGCACCTGGCTGCAGCAGGGGTCAGCCGCACACAGAAGGGCATGAGCACTCTTCAGGCCCGAAAGCCCGAGGGCATCCCCTCCGGCGGCCAATTCGACGTCATGACCCATACCGAACCGTCCCTGACCCTCGTGGCTGATGCAAAGACGCACTGCGACGGATGCGGCGGCACCTGCGAGCCCGGGGCGGAAGTATGCCCGTGGTGCGCCCAGGCGCCGGCCGGCGGCGACGGGGTGTTCTTCGACGAGACCCCTCCGGCCAAGCTGGAATACAAGGACCCCTTCCCCGGCCGCAAGGGAACCGAGGAGGAGTGGGACAACTGCAAACGCTGCGGCGGCGAAGGGAGGATGACCCAGTTCCAGAGCGTCTTCGCCGGCATCTGCTTCGAATGCCAGGGCAGCAAAGGGTCCATGCAGCCCATCTCCGTCCTGCGCCGGCGTGAGCAGGGCCGGATCCGGCGGACCAACCAGGCCGCTGCAGCACTGCATGAGCGGCGCATGTTCCACAACCACAACTACCGGCGAGCCATCGAACTGAACCCCGCAGCCGAGAAATGGCGGGAGGAATTCGGCAACGACCCGTTCCTGGCCGACGTCTGGGAGAAAGCCTTCAAGTACGAGCTCTCCGAGAAGCAGCTGGCCGCCGTCGGCAACACCTTCGACCGCCGGCAGGAGCGCGCCGACGCCAAGGCAGCCGTGATAGCCAATGCTGTCGAGGTCCCCGAGGGCCGCTATGAGATCAACGGCGAGGTCCTCTCCACCAAGCTCAAGGAGACCGACTACGGCACAACCCTGAAGATGACCGTCAGGGACGAACGCGGTTTCAAGGTCCACGGCACTGTACCCAGCGCTCTGTTCGACGATCTGGCTGACCGGCCGGGTGCAGGAGGACTGACCGGAAAGAAGGTCCTGTTCACTGCGGCGGTCAAACACAGTGACGAGAAGGGGTTCGGGTACTTCTCCCGCCCCTCGAAGGCGAAACTGGTCGACTAGGACAGAGCGGGGTCCGGCAGAGAATGCCGGGCCCCTTGCCGTTTCCGGGCCCCGGCCGCACACAGATTGGCATGACAACTATTCCTGCACGGCAGCCCCAGGGCGTCCCCTCCGGCGGTCAGTTCGCCGCCATGACCAAGCCTGAAGCAACAGGGGTAACCCTCGGTGCGGCGGCAGCCGGTGCTGCACAGCAATCCCGGGCCAGGTACAAGGAACTCCAGAACCGGCGGTGGGACCTGGAAACCGAAGCCACCGTCCATGCTGCGGCCGCAGTTGCCTCGCAGACCCGGGAAATGTTCCCCGAGTCCCGCTACATCACCTTCATAGACACGTCCTATTCCCTGACACCTAACGCAGTCCTGGACAGCAACCTCAACGCGCTGGCCTACAAGTACGGCACAAAAGCGGAGTCTGCTGCCTACGAAGAGTGGGCAGAAGCAGGCGCAGCTGTGGAGGAGGACCACGACGTTTCGGTGGACGGCCTCTCCGCCGGACTGATGGAGCACGGCGGGAAGCTCGACGGCGTCCTGGTCGAGGCACCCCGGGGTGCGCGCCACGACGTCGTGCTGGGAATCGACGAGGTCCTGGCCCGTGCCGCACAATCCGAGGAGAACCTGGCCAACGGCATCGTTACCCCGGCAGCGGCCTGGGAAGAGCCGGAAGACAGCTGAGCTGCTCCGGGAGCCCGCGGGCCGCACACAGGTAGGCATGACAACTAATCCTGCACGCCAGCCCGCGGGCGTTCCCGTCGGCGGCCAGTTCGCCACAGCCACCAAGTCCGAAGCCACCGGTGTGGTCCTCAAGCCCGAACTCTTCAGCGACGCGTGGACCCGGGAGCAGCGTCTCGCAAGGCGCGACGAAATCCAGGAGACCCTGCTCGAGGCCGAGGACGCAGAGAGCCCCGAGATGCAGCAGCTGGACCGCGTCTACCAGCACGCCTCGATGCAGCTTGCAGCCGCTGCCATCCTGAAGGACTTCCCCGGGGCGGAAACTGTCGTCCTGCGCGAAAACGAAGACGGCGAGAACCAGTATGACCTCCTCGCCGTGCGCGACGCCGATGGTAACGAACTTGCCGGCCGGGATGATGATGACTGGACCCGGAACGAGATCGACAAGGAAAACAGCCCGCAGCTGAACGAACTCTGCTGGGCCCTGAACCCGAAGGACGACCGCTGGGCAGACGGCATCGGCCGGATTACCCGTGACCGTTACAACGGCAAGACGGCGGAGATCAACCTCGCGGCCGCCGTCGAGAAGGTGGCCCCGCCGCGGACCGTCGCCGCAGCGGCCGCTGCAGAAAAGTACGCTGTTGCACAGGAGAAGATGGAGCACATCCGGCAGCAGGTCCGCATGGTCCAGGAAATCAACGACCACGCATCCATGCAGCTTGTAGCTGCCGGCATCCTGGACAAGTACCCCGGCGCTGAACGGCTGACCTGCAGCAAGGACATGAACTCCAACGGACGCCTGGAAGTCATTGCCGTCTTCGACGGAGAGGGAAACGTCCTGGCTGACGCCGACGAGGACATGGCCCTCAGCGAAGACGACCTTCTCGGAGGCAAGGGCCCGAGCGTCCGCACCCTGATGCAGCACATGGATCCGGACAACCTGACGTGGCTGACCATGATCGGCGAAGCCAACACCAACCGCTACCAGACACGGGTTTCCATCGACCTGAACAAGGCCATGAACCAGGAAGCCCCGGATGATGAGCGGCTGAAGGACCCCCGGAGCCGTCCGCTGACCTCCCAGCAGCAGTCGGACCTGGTTGTGGCAGCCCGGTTCGGAATCAAGGAGATCAAGGAAGAGATCGCCGGCGCCGAGAACAGGCATCACGAGGATTGGCTGAGGGAGCTGGCCGCGCGCACCGACGACGTCCTGGGTCGCTGACCGTCCTTTGCCTTTGGGCCCGAACCGGCAATCACTGCCGGGGAGGGCCCTTTGCGTATCCGAAGCCTGCTCCATCCATCCGCCGGCCGCACACAGATGGGGCATGACAATCAATCCTGCACGCCAGCCCGCGGGCGTCCCCGTCGGCGGCCAGTTCGCAACCATGACCAAACCCGAAGCAGCCGGGGTAACCCTGGCCCACTCCCCCGCCGACCCCGACGTCGCCGGCTTTGAAGCAGCGAGGGAAACAATCCGGGAAGCCTGGATGGATGCCGAGGACACCCCCGAACTCCCGCAGGTGGACCGGCAGATGCAGCGTGCCTCCGCGCAGCTGGCCGCGGCCGCCATCCTGCGGGACTACCCCGGGGCGGAGACCCTTGTCCTCTGGGAGAACGCCGACGGCGAAAACCAGTACGACGTCATCGCCGTACGCGACGCCAACGAGCTGGACATCGTCGACTCCTTCGAGGACAGCGACTGGACCCGCAACGAGGTCGGCGGGACCAACAGTGTCCAGCTGGATGAACTGGGATGGTCCCTTGACCTGCAGGATGATGGCTGGGCCGAAGGCATTGCAGAGGTCAGCAATGACCGGTTCAACGGCAAGACCGCGGTCATCAACCTGAAGGCGGCAGTGGAGGCGCCGCCGGTGTCGCTGACTCCCCGCCAGGTCACCAACGCAGCACTGAAGCGGTACACCGATCTGGCCGCCTTCAGGGCCCGCTCCGGCCGGAACACCAAGGGATTCAAGGAAGCCTCACAGCAGGCATCCGTGCAGCTCCTTGCGGCAAGTCTTCTGGAGAAGTACCCCACGGCGGCAAAGCTCAACGTCCAGGACAACTACGACCGCCCCGAAGGGTACGAAGTCCTTTCCCTGGTGGACGCCGACAACAGGGTCCTTGAGCAGGGCAAGTACGGGAACGGCAATTTCTTCGAGCAGTACGTGCCCGGCGGCGGACCGAAGCTCAATGACCTTCTCCTGGATCTGGACAAGAAGGACACGTCCTGGGCCGATGGCATCGGCGAGACCAAAACCAACGTGCACCCCGGACACACGAAGCACTTTGCGACGATCGACCTGCAGGCCGCCATGGCCAAGCGGGGTCCGGCCGCCAACGAGGAACCCATGAGGCTGGCCAGCTGAGCTCGCCCTGAAGGGCCCGTCGGTTCATTGCCGGCGGGCCCTTCTTGTTACGCTCTGCAGGGGGATTCCGAAGGACGGGTTGCCCCGCAAGGAGTTCTCCATGAAGTCGGTTTTTCCTGCCCTCGCCCTCTCAGCCATCGTGCTGCTGACAGGCTGCAGTTCCTCAACGCAGGCGTCCGGCAACCCTGAGCCTGAGCCTGCACCTGAGCCGGCGGAGATCACGTCGTCACCGGGCACGCAGACTTGGAATGCCACGGTCATCAAGAACAAGTTCTTCAGTACCCAGCCGGAAGACTGCTCAGATGTTCAGGTCCACGGCGGGGCGGGCGACTACACCACCTTCATCGAGTGCGAGAACACGGAGACCTATCTCTGGCTCTTCAGCGACGCCGAGAAAAGAGACGCTTACCTGCCTGAGATCCTGGAGCTGGGGCTGCCGCTGCTGGTGAGCGAGGACTGGGTTATCGCTTCGCCGCTGGATCTTGAAGCTGCCCAGGAGGAAATCGGCGGGGCGGTCAACCGGCTGTAGCTCCCTGGGGCCGCATGCCGGTCAGTCGTCAAAGAGGGACTTCTGTCCCATGAGGGCTCCCATAGCGGTGGGGCGGGCGATGAGGACTCGGACCCCGCCCTCAGCCTGAATGACGGTTCCAGTCAGCAGCGGCGAAACGGTTGCAATGTGCTCCATCACCCAGCGGGTACTTGCGCGGTCGAAACCGCCGGTCCGTTTCCCGTTGGAGAGCACATACACCTCCCGGTTGAAGGCGCCCTGCCAAATGCTGAGGTTGTCGCCGAGACGGGGCTGGCGTTCCAGGTTTGAGGCTTTCACGAGGCGGCAGGAACGGATTCCAAACCGGTGCAGGGCCCGGAGTCTGTGGTTGACGAGTTTCCCGTCCTCAAACGCCAGGGACAGCCCATAGCGGGAGTAAACGAGCTGAAGCGGGGGAACCTGGTCAGGCAGGGTCCGGGCAAGACGTTGTGCCGCCTCTGCTCCCGGCATGAAACGTGCCTCTGACGTCGGTCGTTCTTCCCAGCTGGTCATGCGCCAAATCTACTGTGAACCCGACGCGATCCCCTGACATGCCGTCCCCTCACGCACTTTGCGCGTGGCGTTCGGCCGGCGACAGGATCTACAGGGTCATGACCTGGATGAGCTCCCAGCCTTCGGGCAGCTGCTCAAGGAGGGCCTGCCGGGCTTCAGTGTAGGCTTCCGCTTCCGCGGATATTTCTCGCTTTTCCAGGGGGCGGATCACGCCGCTGACTTTTACCACCCCACAATTCTACGACCGCCGCATCCGTTGCCCTGCCGCACACAGGTGGGCATGAACAATCACATCAACCGCCAGCCGCAGGGAATCCCCGTCGGCGGTCAGTTCGCGGCCGCTGCCCATCCCGAACCCAACCTCAGCCTCCCGGCCGCAGGTCCGGCAGCCCCCGTCCAGGCAGCGTCCGAAGCAGACCGCAGGCTTCGGGATGCAAGCAACGGAGTCATGGGCATCTCTCCCATCGCATACGAAGCCGGTTCGGTCGTCGTGTCGTTCAACTGCGAGCATGACCTGCAGCTGATCATCGACACTGACGGGCCCGAAGCCACGGCGTATATCGGCTACGGTCCCGACGGAAACCGGCAGGGGCAGCCGCTGGACCTTATCCTCACGCCCGCGCAGATTCATGGCCTTGCCGCGGAGAACCCGGACTACCCCTTCGACATCTGGGAGGATGAGCCGGATACTCATAAGGCAGGAGTCGAAATCGTGGACACCATCAATGACCTGGTGCAGTCCCGCCGAGGAGCCCAGGCACCTGATCCGCTGCCGCCGATGCCCGCAGACGGTTTCGAGGGCAGGCATTCCGGCCAGCCGTCCACAGCACCTGGGCGGTTCGGCGGAGAGAACACCGACCCGGCTGTCGACACAGTTATGGACGGCCCGCTGTCCAGGGGCGTAGCCAGCGCAGCGCGCCGTGAAGCAGTGCAGACCTGGCACCAGTGGGCCCTGCAGCAGGCGGCGTCCACGGGCGACAAGGACTACGAAGACTTCGCAGCCGGCATCAAGACCGGCATTACGGCCCTGTACGAACGCCACCACCAGCCCCACGAGACGGGCACCGACCGCTTCCGGGAAGACAGCATCCCGGTCTACGCCATGGATGCCGCGCTGCAGGCGGCGGCAAGGAAGCGCACCACCGGCGCCGACCGGGAACACTGGCGCAGGCTCCTCAAGCACACTCCGTCCGAATCCTGGCACCGCGGCCACCTGGCCGCCGGCGTCATCCTTTCCGGCGCAGACGGCTACTGGGGCATGCGCGAGGCCCCGCGCCATGCTGTGAAGGGTGAAGGCGCCTGACCGGCTTGCGGCTGCCGCCTGCTCCCCCGGGACGGCAGCCGCACACAACAAGGGCATGAGTAACTTCCAGATGAACCGCCAGCCCGAGGGAATTCCCACCGGCGGCCAGTTCGCAGCAACCGCCCATTCCGAACCCGACGTCAGCATTGCAACCCCGCTCCCCCAGCCGGACGAGCGCATTTACCAGGCCGGCCGCCATATCCTCTGGGAGAACGAGAACGGCGAAGAGTACGCCGGCGTCATCAGCGGCGTCGACGAAGCAGGTGGCCTGACCCTCACCCTGCAGGACCAGGGAACTGAAATCACCGCGGGTTGGGACACGGTCCGTGTCGACCCGGACCGGGAAGCCGAAGCGGTCATCAAGCGGGTGGAAGACGGCGCCCGCACCTTCACCCTCACCCACGTCGCGTACGACGACCGGCTCATGGATGACCAGGTCAAGAAGTACCTGAACGGACAGCACGACGACGTCGTGGATGAGATCAGCGAAACCTTCGGAGAGTACAACTTCGAGACAGCCTCCGAAGAAGCCCGGGACCTGCTCAAAGAAGCCGGCGTGGACTTCGACGACGTAGACACTGACAAGTTCGATGAGCTGGTCCAGGCAATCCGCGAAAAGGACGACTCCTCGCCTATGGACGCGCTGGTGCGCAACACCCCCGAGAAGCTCATGCGCCTGACCTTGGATAAGCCGGCCGGGGACGGTCTCTACGACGGCAACGTCGACGGTGTCCAGGAAGCGCGCGAGGCGAAGATTGCCGAGATGCTCACCGCCAAGGGCCTGGACGTCTCCTCCCCCGAGGCCAAGGAAGCCATCGGTGAGCTTGTCGCCAACGGGCCCCAGTACTGGCATGAGAGCGTGGACCTGGACGTCATCTACTTCGACGACATCCGCGACTCGACGATCTACAACGAGGAAACCGGTGCGGTCGCTTCCCGCGAGATCCAGTTCAAGGACCCCAACATCCTTCTTCTCGACCGGGCGAACGGATCCGGCCACGACGTGAAGATTCCCGGCATGATCAAGGCGACCGCCTCCGAGCAGAGCCCGGTCAAGCTCGATGCCGACCCCGACTATGGTTATGGCTGGGACGAGACCGCCGGCGTCGTCCACTCCGCCTACCGCACCGACACGGCCAACACCTGGCTGGATGTCGAAGCCAACGAGGCTGCAGCATGATCGCCCGGGTGCCCGAAGGCGTGCCCGCCGGCGGGCAGTTCACACCGACGGGTCACGAGGAAGCGGCCGCCGTCGTCCTGACCGGAAAGTTCCCGGAGGCAGAACAGGTGGAGCAGGCCAGGGCAATGATCAGCGACCGGGAGCTGACCATCACGCAGAACCTCTACCGGGATGCGCTGATCAAGCGGCAGAAGGCCGTCGACGACGTCGCCAACCTTGCCCTGGGCCAGATCGCCATCCACACCCTCCGGGAGTTCCCCGACGCTGCCACCATCCGGGTGGAACCGAACCCGACGGGTGAAGGGATGACCATCCTCGGCGTCCATGCCGCTAACGGTGCGCCCATCGCCACGGCGGACGGGACAGCTGATGAAGAAGCCCGGCTCAACCGGTTCAGGGACATGAGCGGCTTCGGCGGCGCCAGCATGGATGTCCTGGCCACCGAGCTTCCGGTCCAGGACGCAGACTGGTGGAAGCACGCCGAGCCTGTCGACGAATGGGAAAGCGTGCACGACGTCGACATCCGTGCCGCAGCCGCCTGGAGCTAACAGACTCCGGAAGTCTGTAAGTAACAGACTCTGTCACTCCGTGACTCGTCCACCTGGATCCGGACATAAGGAAAGCCCCCGTTTCTTGAGCGGGGGCTTTCCTTATTGGTTCAGTACCGCGGCGGCAGGTTCAGCGATTCACGCAGCTCGGCTTCCGTGGAACCCTTGAGTTCATCCTTGCGCTGGAGCAGCAGGTCGACGGCCACCCGGACGAGGGTGTTGTCCGTGATCCGCTCCCCCGCCCCAGAACGGTTGCTGTTGATCTCCATGGTGACCATCTTCAGGTCGATGTCCTGGCCCTTGAACAGCCGCATTTCCTTCCGCATCAACTGCGTCCAGTGGGGGCGTACCGGTCCTGCCTGGTCGTCGTCCGCAGCCGGGGAGTTCAACGCTGCATCCGGGACAGGCTCTTTCGGTGCTGCCGCCACCCGGGGTTCAGCCTGAACCTCAACGGCAGAAGCCGGCGCAGCCACAAGCTGTTTAGCCTGGGGCTGTTCAACCTTGGTCTCGGCTGCCGGCACTTCTGCGGCAGGCACCACGTACACGGGAACGGGCTCAGGCTCGGCTGCTACCGGCTCCGCGGGAACCGCATTCGCGGGAGGGAGCATGTCCCTGAAGCTTCTCTTCACTGCCATGGCCGCTATCCCCTGCTCTCTTTGACCCAGACGCTCAGCAGCTCCCGTGCTACGTCTTTGTAATCGCCTGCGGCCTTCTCGGCGTTGCGGCTGGTCTCGTACGTGGTGGCAACATTTCCGGTCATGGGCGCCCGCTCATGGATCTTGTAGGACCGGACATAGGACTTCATGACCTTCAGCCCATACTCGCGCAGCGTCTCCTGGGCTTCAGTCGCATCGGTAATCGACCTGGAATCGACCTGGGTGACAAGGACCCGGTAATCGAGGCCGCTGGGTTTCACCACGGTATTGAACGTATTGATGAGGGGAAGCATCGCCAGGGCTGCAGGCTCGGTCGGCAGAAGTACGAAGTCGGAATTGTCGACCACGGCCTTGAGGACTTCGGAGTTGTCCAGGTTGCCGGGGGTGTCGACGTAGATGGTGTCGTAGTCCAGGTCCCGCATCTGCTTCAGGAGGGTGGGGTCGGTTTCGCTGACGACGTCAAAGGGCAGCTTCTTGTCTTCGGGCAGCTGGTCCGCAGTCTCGGCCCATGTCGTGACTGACTTCTGCGGGTCCACATCCACGACAAGCACTTTGGAGTGCTCCGCGGCTACGGCGGCAAGGTTCATCACGGTGGTGGATTTTCCTGCACCGCCTTTTTGATTGGCAACGGCCACGACCCTCATTGACGCTTCCTTCTTCATGCAGCAGTTGGGTGCCGGCGGCTAAGGAGATGCCCAGACCCAGTGTTGGTCGGGGCAAAGAAGAAGACGGGACCTGCAAAATCCCTCGTCGCCGGCATGCGATTTAGTTCAAAACTAGCAGGTGAAAACTGTTTTTCTACGGATTCGGTATTGCGACACGCTCAGTCTGTAAGTCTGGTAGTGACAGACTACCGAACTCTGTAAGTCCGGAAGTCCGGCCCCCAGGACAATATCCGGAGCCTCCAACCCCTCCCCCACCGGGCCCCGGGGCTTCGATTTTTATCAGGATTCGCTCCTCCCCTCCCCCACCGTCATGATGTATCCGCAGGTCGAGACCAGGCCTGCCGGCAATGGGCGCCTAGCGCTCCCCTCCCCCACCGTGAGGGCGCTGCAGGATGACCGGGTGCAGAGCCAGTGACTCTGTAAGTCTGTTACTGACAGACTTGCCTGGAACCCTGCGGATAGCCGGACAACCTGATTTGCAGCAGGTTTGCGTCCTGGTCTTGTGGCCGGGAACGTTGCCGGCACCGCTCCCGGCCACACCTGCACCAACTCTGTCACTCTGTAAGTCTGTTAGTACGGCACTCTGTGATCTTCCAGCTTTGTCTGAGCGGCCGCCTATTCACTCGTAAGTCTGTTAGTGACAGACTCTGTTGATCTGTTAGTCCGGAAGTCCGGGACTCTGTGAGTTGGTCCTGGCAACGAACCTGGCGCATATCTGACTCTGTAAGTCTGTTAGTTCGGAAGTTCGGGAACCTTTGGCTTTCCAGGTGCAATTTTTACCGGGGCAAAGAATTGACCCCAGGACTCACGGGATCTGTAAGTCTGTTATCTCGGAAGTCTGTTAGTCCGTGACGCTGTCACTCCCGAGGTCTGTCAGTACG